>NZ_JBIWML010000002.1:107429-261217 GCF_044766665.1 Kitasatospora sp. NPDC101801 | reverse complement strand
GCCGGGGCCCCGGTTGACCGCGGGGCCGGAGCCCCCGGGGCGCGGGGGGCCGGCGGGGGGGGCGGGGGGGGGGGGGTGGGGGCCGCGCCCCCGGGGGGGGGGGCCGGGGGGGGGGGCCCCGGGCCGCTCCCACGTTCCCTCGGTTCAACGGCGCCGCAGCGTGGCGCTGACCAGCAGTCCGCCGAGCGCCGCGACCAGCGCCAGCACGGTGCCGACCAGCAGCGTGCCGTCCGCGACGTCCGAGAACGAACCGACCGCCCAGGCGCCGAGCCCGGTCCCCGCGTACATGGTGGAGGTCAGCCAGGCGCTGGAGGTGGCTCGGAGTTCGGGGGCGACGGTGCCGGCCAGCGTCTGCTGGTCCGTCACGAAGCCGCCGCTGGCGACGAACCAGACCACCACCCCGGCCAGCGCGAGCACCAGGCCGGGCCCGCGCACCGCCAGCGCGATGCCGACCGCCAGCGTGACGCCCCAGAGCGCCAGCAGCGGCAGGTGGTTCCGGCCGGCCGCCCTGGCCCGGTCGCCCAGTCGGCCGCCGAGCAGCGAACCGGTGATGCTGCCCGCGCCGACCAGGATGCCGACCAGGCCGAGCGCCTCCACCGAGAGGTCGAAGCGCTGCACCAGGACCGCCCCGAGGAAGGTGAACGCCCCCAGGTTGGCCGCGTTGAACGCGGTGTTCACCAGCAGCGCCCGCCGCAGCACCGGGTCACCCCAGCCCGCCAGCAGCGCCCGGACCGAGCCGCCCGGCGCGACGCCGGCCGCCTCCTGCGCCGGGACCTGACGCAGCAGCAGCGGGATCGCCAGCGCGGTGCCGGCGGTCAGCGCCCAGAACGCCGACCGCCACCCCGCCGCCCCCGCCAGCAGCCCGCCCAGCGGCACCCCGAGCACCTGCCCGGTGGAGAACAACGCCATCCCCAGCCCGAGCGCCCGCCCCCGGACGGCGTCCGGCGCCGTCTCCGCGATGTGCGCCCAGATGGCCGGCCCGGCCGCCGCAGCCGCGAGCCCGGCCAGCCCCCGGGACAGCACCAGCGTGGTCAGGTCGCCGGACAGCGCCGCCCCGGCGTTCGACAGCACGAACAGCACGGTGCCCGCGACCAGCGCCCGCCGCCGCCCGAACCGGTCGCTCAACAAGCCGAGGAACGGCGCGAACACCGCGTACACCAACACGTACGCGGTCACGCTGGCCGCCGCCGCCGACTCGCTGACGGCGATCGACTCGGCGATGGTCGGCAGCAACGGCGAGATCAGGAAGGTCTCGGTGCCGAACAGGAACAGCAACACGAACACACCCGCGTACCGCAGGCGGTCGAAGGTCGCGGGTGGCGCCTCGGCGACGCTGGTCATGGGACATCACTGCTTTCGGTGTCACGTACACGGAGGCTCCAGCCTGTGCCCCGCCCTGACGGACAGCCAGACAGCGAATCATCCTGTGACTCCGGCTCACAGGGTCCGTGTGCTCACGCCACCGAGCGGGGCAGCCGCAGGCTGAGCAGCAGGATCGCCACCGACCCGCAGGTCTGCACGGCGAGCACCACCGCGAGGGCGTGGGCGGCGCCGAGGGCGGGGGCCAGGGTGAGGTAGAGGGTGCCGAGGGTGGCCACGCCCAGGGCCAGGCTGGACTGCTGGGTGGTGGCGAGGACGCCGCTGCCGACGCCCGCGCGGGTGGCGGGGACCCGGGAGAGGACGATCCGGAACAGCGGGGTGCCGATCAGGCCCTGGCCGATGCCCGCGAGGGCGACGCCGGGGAGCATCCGCAGCGGGGTGAGGTCGGTGGCCAGGGCGGTGCCGGCCAGGGTGGTCAGGCCGAGCGCCTGGACCACCGCGCCGAGGGTGACCACCCGGCTGCCGAACCGGCCGACCAGCCGGGGCCCGGCCAGCGAGGCGCAGAAGTAACCGACGGCCATCGGCACCAGTGCCCAACCCGCCGTCACCGGGCCCAGCCCGAGGCCCTGTTGGAGCAGGACGGCGATCACGAACATGAAGCCGCCGAAGCCGGTGAAGTAGGGGAGCGCGATGCCCAGGCCGCGCCGCATCTCCGGGAGCCGGAGCAGCGAGAACGGCAGCAGCGGTACCGCCCCGGCCCGCTCGGTGCGCAGCTCGACGGCGACGAAGGCCCAGCCGAGGAAGGGGAACGCGGCCAGCAGCACCCAGCACCACACCGGCCACCCCAGCGCCCGCCCCTCGGTCAGCGGGACGAACAGCGCGAGCAGGGCGACGGTCAGCAGCCCGGTGCCCGGCAGGTCGAGACCGGTGGCCCGGTCGGCGCGGTTCTCGGGGACGTGCCGGAGCGCCAGCAGGGCCGCCAGCAGCGCGAACGGGACGTTCAGCAGGAACACCGACCGCCAGCCGGTGCCGAACAGGTCGGCGGCGACCAGCAGCCCGCCGAGCACCTGGCCGACCACCACCGCCACCCCGCCCGCCGCGCCGTACACGCTCAGCGCCCGGGCCCGGCGGTGGCCCTCGGTGGCGGCGGTGATGGTGCCGAGCACCTGCGGGATCAGCAGTGCGGCGGCCGCGCCCTGGGCGGCCCGGCCGACCACCAGGCTCCAGGCGTCCGGGGCCAGGCCGCAGGCCAGCGAGGTGACCGCGAAGGCGACCGCGCCGTACAGGAAGAGCCGACGGCGGCCGATCGCGTCGCCGAGCCGGCCGCCGAGCACCAGCAGGACGGCGAAGGCGATCCCGTACCCGGCGGCGATCAGCTCCAGCACGGCGGGCCCGGCGGCCAGGTCGTGCTCGATGGTGGGCAGGGCGACGTTGACCACGAAGAAGTCCAGCGAGGGGAGGAAGGCCCCCAGCAGGACGGTGGCGAGCCCTGCGGTGGACAGCAGGGAACGGGGCGGTGCGAGCCGGGGGAGGGTCAGTTGCTGAGTCACGTCCGCTACTCTGGCGCCGGGCCGAGCCGGGTACCAGATGCTCTTCATCCTGGTATCAGCACCACCTGGCAACAGGAGCGGGGTACCGGCATGCTGGTATCCATGACCACGACCACCACCGCCCGCTCCGAACTGGCCGCCTTCCTGCGCAGCCGCCGCGAACGGATCTCGCCCGAGCAGGTCGGCCTGCCCGTGGTCGGCCGGCGCCGGACGCCCGGGCTGCGCCGGGAGGAGGTGGCGCTGCTCTCGGCGGTCGGGGTGACCTGGTACACCTGGCTGGAACAGGGCCGCAGCATCCAGGTCTCGGCCCAGGTGCTGGACTCGGTGGCCCGGGCGCTGCTGCTCGACCCGACCGAGCGGGCCCACCTGTTCGTGCTGGCGGGCAGCGAGGACCCGGTGGCCCGGCCGGAGTGCCCGACCGTCACCCCGGCGGTCCGGCTGTTGCTGGACCAGCTGGCGCCCTACCCGGCGGCGGTGCTGAACAGCCGGTACGACGTGCTGGCGTTCAACCGCTCCTACACCTGGCTGGCCGGCGACCTGGAGGAGCTCCCGTTCCAGGACCGGAACCTGATGTGGCTGGTCTTCACCGGCGGCACCTTCGGGCAGCGGCTGGTGGACCAGGAGACCGACCGGCAGAGCATGGTCGCCCGGTTCCGGGCCGCGATGGCGGACCACGGGGCCGAGCCCGCCTGGAAGACCCTGCTGCACCGGCTGCGCACCGCCTCGCCGGAGTTCGAGGAGCTCTGGCAGCGGCACGAGGTGGCCGGGCTGGGCAACGGCGCGAAGCAGTTCCTGGTGCCGGAGGCCGGACTGGTCCGGTTCGAGTACACCAGCCTCTGGCTCGGCCCCCGGCCCAGCACCAGGCTGGTCACCTACACCCCGCGGGACCAGGAGAGTCGGGAGAAGCTGCTCCGGCTGGACGCTGCGCCGGGTGGGGGACAATGAAGAGTCCATCCGCCGACGACTGAGGACCTGCCGCGCCATGACGACCACACCCGTTGCACCGACGTCCGAGTTCAAGCCGTTGAACATCGGGCCGATGGAGGTCTGGCCGCCGGTGGTGCTGGCGCCGATGGCGGGGATCACCAACGCCCCGTTCCGCACCCTGTGCCGGGAGCAGAGCGGCGGCAAGGGCCTGTACGTGAGCGAGATGATCACCACCCGGGCGCTGGTCGAGCGGAACGCCAAGACCATGCAGCTGATCCACTTCGACCCGAGCGAGAAGCCGCGCTCGATCCAGCTGTACGGGGTGGATCCGGCCACGGTGGGCAAGGCGGCCCGGATGATCTCGGCCGAGGGCCTGGCCGACCACATCGACCTGAACTTCGGCTGCCCGGTGCCCAAGGTGACCCGCAAGGGCGGCGGCTCGGCGCTGCCCTACAAGCGGAACCTGCTGCGCGAGATCCTCCGCGAGGCGGTG
The DNA here is from genome assembly GCF_044766665.1 of Kitasatospora sp. NPDC101801. NCBI lineage: Bacteria > Bacillati > Actinomycetota > Actinomycetes > Kitasatosporales > Streptomycetaceae > Kitasatospora > Kitasatospora sp. NPDC101801. The sequence goes on along the minus strand of NZ_JBIWML010000002.1, from coordinate 256,927 downwards.
GCCAACGCGGACGGCCTGCCGGTCACCATGAAGATGCGCAAGGGCATCAACGACGAGCACCTGACCTACCTGGACGCCGGGCGGATCGGCGCCGAGGAGGGTGTCGCGGCGATCGCGCTGCACGGCCGCACGGCCGCCCAGCACTACGGCGGCACCGCCGACTGGTCGGCGATCGCCCGGCTGCGCGAGCACGTCCCGGCGCACGTCCCGGTGCTCGGCAACGGGGACATCTGGGCGGCCGAGGACGCCGTCCGGATGATGCGCGAGACCGGCTGCGACGGCGTGGTGGTGGGCCGTGGCTGCCTGGGGCGGCCGTGGCTGTTCAAGGACCTGGTGCAGATCTTCGAGGGCGAGGTGGACTACGCCCGGCCGGCCTTCGCCGACGTGGCCCGCGCGATGGTGCGGCACGCCGAGCTGCTGGGGCAGTGGATGGGGGACGAGACGCGCGGCGTGGTCGACTTCCGCAAGCACGTCGCCTGGTACACCAAGGGCTTCTCGGTCGGCTCCGAGCTCCGGGTGAAGCTGGCGATGTCGAGTTCACTGGCCGAACTCAGCGGGACGCTGGCCCAGGTCGAGCAGACCCAGCTCTGGCCGGAGAGCGCCGACGGTCCGCGCGGTCGGACCAGCGGCAACAACCGGGTGGTGCTCCCCGAGGGCTGGTTGGACGATCCGTACGACTGCGCCGTCCCCACCGCTGACGCCGAATCGGACACCTCCGGCGGCTGAGCGCGACGAAGTGGCCAAATAGGCCGCGAAGGCGCACAGGCCGTCGCGGCCGAGCCCTCTTGGACAACCTGGCCAAGAGGGCTCCTTTGTGGCAGATTTCGATGACGTCGCGGAGTTGCGAGTTGACACAGGGTGACCACTCGTACGACCGACGGCTGAGATGCGCCCGTGACGCTGGCCACATACCGTGGCTCTGACGGCCGATCAGGTGGGCCGGACGGGCGCCGGAGGGGTGGAACGCTTCCCGAAGGGCCCGGGCGCCGAACCGCCGGACTGGCTGCAGGAAATCAAACCGGGGCAACACGGCAGACGATCTGTCGCTACTCTCCGTCCGGTTCGTGTGATCTTGAGGTTTCGTTGGCTTCAAGAGTTGAAGGATTGCTAGCGTCAGCCGGACGATTTCGACAACAGAGGTGAACGCCTGGACGGGCATTAGATCTGTCGGGTCGGCTGCCACCCCTAGGCATGTAGGGCCTGTTGGGGGCGCGCCAGCGCCTTCGAAATGGGTATGTTCTCCGGCGTCAGGGCAACCGTGTGCGAGGAGACGACCCGTGCCGTCCGAGCAGAAGTTTGTTTACTCCTTCACCGAAGGAAACAAGGACCTCAAGGACCTTCTTGGCGGCAAGGGTGCGAACCTCGCCGAGATGACCAACCTGGGCCTCCCCGTCCCTCCGGGGTTCACCATCACGACCGAGGCCTGCAAGGTCTTCCTGGAGACCGGCAGCGAGCCCTCCTCGCTGCACCAGGAGATCAGCAGCCACCTGGAGTCCCTCGAAGCCGAGATGGGCAAGCAGCTCGGCCAGGCCGACAACCCGCTGCTGGTGTCCGTCCGCTCCGGGGCCAAGTTCTCCATGCCCGGCATGATGGACACCGTCCTGAACATCGGCCTCTCCGACGCCTCGGTGCTCGGCCTGGTCGCGCAGTCCGGCAACGAGCGGTTCGCCTGGGACTCCTACCGCCGGCTGGTCCAGATGTTCGGCAAGACCGTGCTGGGCGTCGACGGCGAGCTGTTCGAGGAGGCGCTGGAGGAGGCCAAGCGGGCCAAGGGCACCGAGAACGACCTCGACCTGACCGCCGAGGACCTCAAGGCGCTGGTCGAGACCTTCAAGGGCATCGTGCGCACGGAGAGCGGCCGGGACTTCCCGCAGGAGCCGCGCGAGCAGATGGACCTGGCGATCCACGCCGTCTTCCACTCCTGGAACGGCGACCGGGCCCGCCTGTACCGCCGCCAGGAGCGGATCCCGAACGACCTGGGCACCGCGGTCAACGTCTGCTCGATGGTCTTCGGCAACCTCGGCGAGGACTCCGGCACCGGCGTCGCGTTCACCCGCGACCCCTCCACCGGTGCGGTCGGCGTCTACGGCGACTACCTCTCCAACGCCCAGGGCGAGGACGTGGTGGCGGGCATCCGCAACACCCTCCAGCTGGCCGACCTGGAGCAGCTCGACAAGAAGTCGTACGACGAGCTGATGGCGATCATGCAGAAGCTCGAACTGCACTACCGCGACCTGTGCGACATCGAGTTCACCATCGAGCGCGGCAAGCTCTGGATGCTGCAGACCCGGATCGGCAAGCGCACCGCCGCCGCCGCGTTCCGGATCGCCGTCCAGCTGGTCGACCAGGGCCTGATCGACCTGGACGAGGCGCTGCACCGGGTGACCGGCGGTCAGCTCTCCCAGCTGATGTTCCCGAGGTTCGCCCCGAACGCCGAGTCCAAGCAGGTGGGCTGGGGCATCGCGGCCTCGCCGGGCGCGGCGGTCGGCAAGGTGGTCTTCGACTCCTACACCGCAGTCAAGTGGTCCCGCTCCGGCGAGAAGGTGATCCTGGTCCGCCGGGAGACCAACCCGGACGACCTGGAGGGCATGATCGCGGCCGAGGGCATCCTCACCTCGCGCGGCGGCAAGACCTCGCACGCGGCCGTGGTGGCCCGCGGCATGGGCAAGACCTGTGTCTGCGGCGCCGAGGAGCTCGAGGTCGACACCAAGCGCCGCCGGATGACCACCTCCGACGGCCAGGTGATCGAGGAGGGCGACATCGTCTCGATCGACGGGGCGAACGGCCGGGTCTACCTCGGCGAGGTACCGGTGCTCCCCTCCCCGGTGGTGGAGTACTTCGAGGGCACCCTGCACGCGGGCGCCGACGTCCAGGGCGGTCTGGTGCAGGCCGTGCACCGGCTGATGTCGCACGCCGACGTCCGCCGCCGGCTCGCGGTCCGCGCCAACGCCGACAACGCCGAGGACGCCAACCGCGCCCGCCGGTACGGCGCGCAGGGCATCGGCCTGTGCCGCACCGAGCACATGTTCCTCGGCGAGGAGCGCCGCAAGGAGGTCGAGCACCTGATCCTGGCGGACAACGACAAGGACCGGGAGCTCGCGCTCTCCACCCTGCTGCCGCTGCAGAAGGGCGACTTCCTGGAGCTGTTCCAGTCGATGGACGGCCTCCCGGTGACGGTGCGGCTGCTCGACCCGCCGCTGCACGAGTTCCTGCCCGACATCACCGAGCTGTCGGTCCGGGTCGCGCTCGCCGAGGCCCGCAAGGACCCGAACGAGAACGACCTGCGGCTGCTCCAGGCGGTGCACAAGCTGCACGAGCAGAACCCGATGCTGGGTCTGCGCGGTGTCCGGCTCGGCCTGGTCATCCCCGGCCTGTTCGGGATGCAGGTCCGGGCGATCGCGGAGGCGGCGGCCGAGCGCAAGCTGGCCGGCGGCGACCCGCGCCCCGAGGTGATGATCCCGCTGGTCGGCACCGTCCAGGAGCTGGAGCTGGTCCGGGACGAGTGCGAGCGGGTGCTCGCCGAGGTGGTCTCCTCCACCGGGGTGGCGCTGGACATCAAGCTGGGCACGATGATCGAGCTGCCGCGCGCCGCGCTGACCGCCGGTCAGATCGCCGAGGCCGCCGAGTTCTTCTCGTTCGGCACCAACGACCTGACCCAGACGGTCTGGGGCTTCTCCCGGGACGACGTGGAGGCCTCGTTCTTCACGGCCTACCTGGAGAAGGGCATCTTCGGGGTCAGCCCGTTCGAGACCATCGACCGGGACGGGGTCGGCGCGCTGGTCAAGCACGCCGTCGAGGCCGGCCGGGCCACCCGCCCCGACCTCAAGCTCGGCGTCTGCGGCGAGCACGGCGGCGACCCCGACTCGGTGCACTTCTTCCACGAGGTGGGCCTGGACTACGTGTCCTGCTCCCCCTTCCGGATTCCGGTGGCGCGCCTGGAGGCAGGCCGCGCCGCCCTCGAGACCGCGGGCAGCGACTCGCGCTGATCCCTGATCAGCGCGGTCCCGTCGCTGACCGCACCCCCTCCAACGGGGAGGGGCGTACGGCGGAGCTCGGCGCAGGAGAGCCGCCGTACGTAAGCAGCCGGGGCGGGTACGGACAATGGCGTCCGTACCCGCCCCGGCGGCGTTTTGCCCGCTTCCGGGACGGGCGGGGCGGGATGCTGGGCGGATGAAACGCCGCCACCGTCTGCTCGCCGTCCTGTTGCTGGCCTTCGGGCTGTTCGGCTGCGGCAGCGGAGAGCAGGCCGCCGCGCCGGCCTCCGGCTGGGTGCCGACCAGCGCCGCGTACGCCGACGTCTGCCGGACCGCGCTGCCGGTCCAGGCCAGGGACACCCTCGCGCTGATCGCCAAGGGCGGCCCGTACCCCTACCGCTCGGACGGGATCGTCTTCGAGAACCGGGAGGGCCGGCTGCCCCGGAAGAAGGGCGACTACTACCACGAGTACACCGTGGTCACCCCGGGCTCGCCGACCCGGGGCGCCCGACGGGTGGTCACCGGATCGGTGGGGGAGCAGTACTGGACGGCGGACCACTACGACACCTTCCAGGAGATCGACGCCCGGTGCTGACGGATCGGCGATGAGAAACTACTTTCCCATCAGGAAAGTAGATGCCATCATGGAGGTACTTGCCGCTCCGAGGGGGATTTCCATGGACCAGCCGCTCACACCTGCCGAAGCGCTCGCCCTGGCGGGCCGGGCCACCGCCGCCGCCGAGCGGCCGATACTGCTGCCGGACTGGTACGGGCCGGGGATCGGCGCCGTCTTCCTTGCCCAGGCGCTGGTGGTCGGGGCCGCTCTCCAGTTCGAGCTGGAGTGGTTGCAGATCCTCGGCTGCGCGATGGCGGGCCCGCTGGTCGGGGCGTTGGCCGGGGTGGCGAGCCGCTCCGGCGGGGTGGCCCAGCGGCCGAGGCCCGGGGTGGTCAGGCTGGCGCTGGTCGCGGTGCTGGTGATCGCCACCGTCGAGCTGGGGCTCGGTGCCCTGGGCTGGTGGGCCGGGCTGCCGCTGACGCTGGTCGGCCTGATCGCGGGTGGTGCCGCCGGCGGGGTGTTCTGGCTGGCCATGCTCCGGGTCAACCGGCAGATCCGCCGGGAGCGGGAGGGGAGCCGGTGACGGCGCTGGACCCGAATCTGCACCACCCCACCCGGCTGACCGTGCTGGCCTTCCTGAGCGGCTGTCAGGAGGCCGAGTTCGGCGCGGTGCGGGACTACTGCCAGGTCTCCGACTCGGTGCTCAGCAAGACCGCCGCCACCCTGGAGGAGCTCGGCTACGTCAAGGTGAAGAAGGGGTACGTGGGCAAGCGCCCCCGCACCTGGCTGGCCGCCAGCCGGGCCGGCCGGGCCGCGCTCGCCGGGCACCTGACGGCACTTCAGCAGCTGGCGCAGGCAGCCGAGGCGGCGGGAGCCGAGTCCCCCTGATCCCCCGCCACCTGCGGTGATGCCTTGCCCGGTCGGTGCGGGGCGGGGGAGGATCGGGCCATGCCAACTCTCTCCGCCCCCCGACGGCACCCTGCTGACCTACCACCGGACCGGGCAGGGCGCCCCGCTGGTCTGCCTGCCCGGTGGCCCGATGCGCGACTCCGCGTACTTCGGTGACCTCGGCGGGCTGGCCGCCCACCGCACCCTGATCCGGCTCGACCTGCGCGGCACCGGTGGCTCCGAGGCGCCCGCCGACCCGGCGAGTTACCGCTGCGACCGGCAGGTCGAGGACGTGGAGGCGCTCCGCGCCCACCTCGGCCTGGACGCCTTCGACCTGCTCGCGCACTCGGCGGCGGCCGACCTGGCCGTGCTGTACGCCGCCCGGTACCCGGCCCGGGTGAGCCGGCTGGTGCTGGTCACCCCGGCGGCGGGATCGCTCGGGCTGGCGGAGGGGCCGGACGACCGGGCCGAGGCCGCCGCGCTGACGGCCGGGGAACCGTGGCACCCCGCCGCGCTGGCGGGGCTGGCGGCGACCCGGGAGGGGATCTTCGACTTCGAGGCGTTCGCCCCGCTGATCTACGGCCGCTGGGGCGCCGCCGAACGGCAGCACGTCGCCGAGCGGGCCACCCAGGCGCACCCCGAACTCGGCGGCCGCTACTACGGGGAGGGCGCCTTCGACCCCGAGGCCACCAGGGCCGCGCTCGCCGCCCTGACCGCGCCGGTCCTGGTGCTGGCCGGTGCGTACGACGGCAGCCCGAACCCCGCCTTCGCGGCCCGGATCGCCACCGCCTTCCCGGGCGGCGAGTCCACGGTGCTGCCCGCGATCGGCCACTTCCCCTGGGTCGGCGAATCGGCCGGCTTCGTCCGTGCCGTCCGGGAATTCCTCGACCGCTGAGCCGGGGGCCTGGCAGGATCGTCCGCAATGACTCCCTCCTACCAGGCCCTGCTGGGCCTCTCCGTCGGCGACGCTTTCGGCGCCCAGTTCTTCGTCCCCGCCAACCGCCCGTACCTGAACGACCGTCAGGCCCCGCCCGCCCCCTGGCCGTGGACCGACGACACCGAGATGGCCTGCTCGGTGCACGCCTGCTGGACCGGGCGCGGGGAACTGGACCGCGCCGACCTCACCCACGCCTTCGCGACGCGGCACGACTTCGACCGGGGCTACGGCCCGGCGGCGAACCGGCTGCTCCGGCTGATCCGGGAGGGCGGCGACGCCCGGGCGCTGGCCGCCGGACTGTTCGACGGCCAGGGCTCGTTCGGCAACGGCGCCGCGATGCGGGTGGCCCCGCTCGGCGCGGCCTTCGCGGCCGACCCGGCCGCCGTGGTCGGTCCCGCCACGGTGAGTGCCGTGGTCACCCACACCCATCCGCAGGGTGTGGCCGGGGCGGTCGCGGTCGCGGTGGCCGCCGCGTACGCCGTCCGGGCCAGGACCGAACCCACCACCCCCGCCGACTTTCTGACGGCCGTTCGGCTGCTCACCCCGGCCGGGGCGGTGCACGCCGGGATCGGCGAGGCGATCGCGCTGCTGGGGGAGCCGGACCACCGGACCGCCGCGCGGGTGCTCGGCAACGGCAGCCGGACCAGTGCCGCCGACACCGTGCCGTTCGCGCTCTGGGCGGCGGCCCGCAACCTGGCCGACTTCGAGGCCGCCCTCTGGGAGACCGTCTCGGCCGGCGGGGACGTGGACACCACCGCCGCGATCGTCGGTGGCGTGGTGGCCGCGCACACCGGCAGCGACGGCATCCCGCCGGCCTGGCTGGCCGCCACCGAACCGCTGCCGGCCTGGGCCACCCCGGAGCCGGGATCGGCGGCCGGGCGGCCACGGGTCCGGTAAATCACGCTGCGGGTGGGCCGAGGGTCGCCGTACGCTGCGGCGCATGGGATATCTGCGCTCCGTCAACCTCGCCCGCCCGCGACCGAACCCGGCCAAGCCGGAGACCGGGAGCACCGGAATCGACAAGCGGCCGACCGATCTGGCGGTGGAGGTGCGGGCGCCGGGGGAGAGCGGGTCGGGCCTGGCCGGGGACGCGATCTTCGACAGCGCCAACCACGGCGGGGACCTGCAGGCGGTGTACGCGTACGCCCGGGAGGTGCTCGACGCCTGGGAGACCGAGCTCGGGCGGGAGCTGTCCGACGGGTGCTTCGGGGAGAACCTGACGACCCGGGGGATCGCGGTGGACGACGCGCTGATCGGGGAGCGCTGGCGGGTCGGCGAGCTGCTGCTGCTGGAGGTCACGGTGCCCCGGGTGCCCTGCTCGACCTTCGCCGACTGGCTGGCCGAGCAGCGCTGGGTGAAGCGGTTCACCCAGCGGGCGCTGCCCGGGGCCTACCTGCGGGTGCTGGAGCCCGGGGTGATCCGGGCCGGGGACCGGATCACGGTGGAGTACCGGCCGGCCCACGACCTGACCATCGGCGAGACCTTCCGGGCCCTCACCACCGAGCCCGCGCTGCTGCCCAGGCTGGTGGACGTGGCCGAACTCCCGGCGCAGACCCGGGAGCTGGCCCGTCGTCGGACGGCTCCGAAGAGCTAGTGCGGTGCCCGGCAGGGCAGATCCCCGCCGGGCACGGCACTAGGCGGTGATCAGCGGCGCGCCGTGCCTGAGGCACTCCTGCGAGATGGCCCGGTCCGGCGCGCTCGGCGAGTTGGCGGCGGCGATCCGCAGCTCGACGATGTCGCGGACGGCGGGCCACTCCTCGTCCAGGATCGAGTAGAAGGCGGTCGACCTGACCACCCCGTCCAGGCCGCGCGAGTGGGCCCGGCGGACGCCCTCGGAGGTGGCGCCGAGCCGCTCGATGGCCGCGCGCGAGCGCAGGTTGCGGGCGTCCGCCCGGAGCGAGATCCGTTGCACCCCCCAGTGCTCGAAGGCGTACCGGAGCATCAGCAGCTTGGCCTCGGTGTTGATCCCGGTGCCCTGGGCCCGGGCGGACAGCCAGGTGGCACCGATCTCGGCCGCGTCCGGCACCGCGCTCTGCGGGTCGCCGTACGGCACACCGGGGGTCGGCGGCCAGACCACCGGGCCCTGCCAGTAGTCGAGTTCCAGGAACCGGGTGGAGCCCACCACCCGGTTGTCCGCCACCGCCACCGTGGCGAACGGTAGCGACCGGCCGACGGCCTGGTCGGCGAGCGCCCGCCCGATGTAGTCCCGGGCGGCCTCCAGGCCGTGCGGGACGGGCGTGAAGGCGTAGGTCGTACGGTCCTCGGCGCCGGCGTCGGCGAGTGCCTCGGCGTGGTGCTCGGCGAGAGGCTCCAGCCGCACGGTGCGGCCGATGAGGGTTACGGGTACGGGCACGGAACCGTCGGTCCTTCGGCTGTCGTAGGAGCCCGGGAACCGTGGAGCGGCACTCGGGCGGGGACGTTCGCCCCGCTCCGGGGGGCCTGCCACCGGTCTCGGCGTACGCCGGAGACGCCCGGCGGTACGGAGGGACGGCGACAGCCCGGAGTCGGGCAGCGCGATGCCGGAACGGACACGGAACCACGGGGCCGGTCCGGCGAGGGATGAGCGAGGGGACAGTGTGTGTCCGCGAGATGGCCGAGAGAGCTAAGAGAGTGCGAAGAGAAACAGGCGGCCAGGTGAAGGCAGGGTGCGGTGGGGGTGGCTGACCGCACCGGGCCGGGACGTGACGACGGCGTGACGAACGACGTGACGACGACGCGGCGATGCGAGGCAGCGAGAGGACGATACCCGTCCGAGGGCGGTGCGTCACTTCACGGCGCGTCATCCGTGGCGCGCAGTCTCCCGGCCCGCGCCGCCGATGCCGCCCCGCGCTCCTCGGCAGGGCCCTCACCTGCGGTTTCGTTCAGGGATGCGATGATTCTCGGACGTTCGCCACGCGCGTACACCGGCGGCCCGGCAGAGTGGGAATGCCGAGGGTTCGGGACGTGCTGGACTGAGCGGACGAGACGAACGACTAGACGGACGGGGTTGGGTGCGCGGTGCGTGATGCCAAGGAGCTGTACCGGCTGGAGCAGCAGGGCGTGGACGCGTTGGCCGCCGCGAAGGCCGGGGCCGGCCCGGACGCCGCCGGGCTGGTGCTGCTGTACCACTTCGAGGGCTTCATGGACGCCGGCGAAGCGGGTGGCCAGGTGGTCACCCACCTGCTGGAGCAGGGCTCCCCGCAGGTGGTCGCCCGGTTCGACCACGACCGCCTGGTGGACTACCGGGCCCGGCGTCCCGCGATGACCTTCGACCGCGAGCGCTGGACGTCCTACGACCCGCCGGAGATCCTGCTGCAGCTGGTCCGGGATGCGGTCGGCACCCCGTTCCTGCTGATCACCGGTCCTGAGCCGGACACCGAGTGGGAGCTGTTCGCGGCCGCCGTCCGGGAGCTGGTGGACCGCTTCGAGGTGCGGCTGGCGATCGACTTCCACGGCATCCCGATGGGCGTCCCGCACACCCGCCCGGTCGGCCTCACCCCGCACGGCACCCGGCTCGACCTGGCCGCGGGCTACCCGAAGTGGTTCGACCAGGCCCAGGTGCCCGGCAGCGCCCAGGCGCTGCTGGAGTACCGGCTCGCCGAGTCCGGCCACGACGTGCTGGGCTTCGCGGTGCACGTGCCGCACTACGTGGCCCGCTCGCCGTACCCCGCCGCCGCCGTGCTGATCCTGGAGGCGGTGCAGTCCGCCAGCGGCCTGGTGCTGCCCGGCACCGAGCTGCGCGACCGGGTCGGCGAGGTGTACGCGGACATCGAGGAGCAGCTGGCCCAGGGCGACGGCGAGCTCAGCTCGGCGATCCGGGGGATGGAGGGCCAGTACGACGCGGTGGCCGGGGCCGAGGACCGGGAGAGCCTGCTCGCGGAGAGCAGCGACCTGCCCTCGGCGGACGAACTGGGCCGCCGGTTCGAGGAGTTCCTGGCCGAGCACGAGCGCGGCGCGGAGTAGTGCGGCGGGTTCTCACCGGTCTGCTGGGCCTGGCCCTGCTGACCGGTTGTTCCGCGTCCGGGCCCGGCCCGGTGGCGCAGGCCCCGCCGACGGCCGGCCCGTACGTGGCGCTGGGGGACTCGTACACCTCGGGCCCGGGCATCGCGCCGGCGGGCGGCGGCCCGGCCGGGTGCGGGCGGTCGGCGGTCAACTACCCGGCCCTGGTGGCGAAGCAGCTCGGGGTGGCGGAGTTCACCGACGTCAGCTGCAGCTCGGCCACCACGGCGGACCTGACGGGGGCCCAGAAGCTGTCCGGCGGCTCCTCGGCCCCGCCGCAGCTGGACGCGCTGTCGGCCGGGACGAAGCTGGTGACGCTCGGGATCGGCGGCAACGACGTCGGTTTCCTGGACGTGCTGAGCCGCTGCGCGCTGGCCGGGCTGACCGGCTCGGGGTGCCGGGGGAGCTTCCGGGCGGCCGACGGGACGGACCAGGTGACCGGGCGGATCGCCACGGCGGGCGAGCGGCTCGGTGCGGTGCTGGCCGAGACCCGGCGGCGGGCCCCGGCGGCGACGGTCTTCGTGGTCGGCTACCCGGCGCTGTTCCCGGTCGACCCGGCGGGCTGCGGCAAGTCGCTCGGGCGGGTGGCCGCGACCGCCGACGTGAGCTATCTGACCGGGAAGGCCGAGGAGTTGAACGCCGAGCTGAAGCGCCGGGCGGCGGCCGCCGGCGCCCGGTACGTGGACACCGCGGTGGCCGGGCACGACATGTGCGCGGCGGCGGACACCCGCTGGATCGAGCCGCCGTTCCCGGCCGCGGGGCTGACCCCGGTGCACCCGAACGCGGCGGGCCAGCGCGGGATGGCCGCGGCGGTGCTGGCGGAGCTCGGGCGGAAGTAGGGCGGACGCAGGACCGGTGGCCGTGGATCAGGGCGTTGTCCACGGCCACCGGGGTCCAGGGCCTGTCGTCGGACTCCCGTCGTCGCCCGGAGGGCGGCCCTGCGGCGTCCGATGCGGTGGGAGTGCGTGCCAGGCGTCGTGGGGCAGGCGGGAGTTCGACCACAGGCCCTAGGGGTTGGCCCGGACGGGGTGGACGGTCACGGTGACCGCCGGGTCGTCCAGGCACTCGCCGGTGCTGAGGTCGAAGCGCTGCTTGAGCAGCGGGGAGGCGACGTACACCCGGCCCTCGGGGGTGGAGCCGAGCAGGCCCCGGGAGAGCACGTACGCGCCGGTGAACGGGTCCCGGTTGGCGACCGCGTAGAGGCCGCCCCGCCGGTCGGTGAAGACGGCGGCCTGGCTGCCGTCCGGGAGCAGCACGGCGACTCCCCGGCCCGGAGTGAGGCGGTCGCGGTCGCAGACCGGGATCCAGCCGCCGGGGGTCCGCAGTTCGACCCGGGCGGTGCCGGTGGCGGTGGTCATCGGAGCTCCAGGAGGTCGGCGGAGAGGGTGGCGAGCAGGTCCTCGGCGGTGGCCAGCACGCCGAGGTCGGGCTTGACCTGGTCGCGTTCGGGGGTGAACCGGATGCTCGGGTCCGGTACGCCGGGGGCGTTGACGAAGGAGACGAACCGCTGCAGGCGGTCCTGGTCGGCCAGGGTGGCGGCCCACTCGTCCTGGTAGTCGGTCACGTGCCGGGCCATCAGGACCTCCAGGTCGGCGGCGATGCCGAGGCTGTCCTCGACCACCACCCGCCGGACGTGCTCCAGACCGCCGTCGATCCGCTCCAGCCAGGCCGAGGTGCGCTCCAGCCGGTCGGCGGTGCGGATGTAGAACATCAGGAAGCGGTCGACCAGCCGGATCAGCTCCTCGTCGGTGAGGTCCTGGGCCAGCAGGTCGGCGTGCCGGGGCGTGGCGCCGCCGTTGCCGCCGACGTAGAGGTTCCAGCCGTTCGAGGTGGCGATCACGCCGAAGTCCTTGCCCCGGGCCTCGGCACACTCGCGGGCGCAGCCGGAGACCGCCGACTTGAGCTTGTGCGGCGAGCGCAGGCCCCGGTAGCGCAGCTCCAGGTGGATCGCCATCGCCACCGAGTCCTGTACGCCGTAGCGGCACCAGGTGGACCCGACACAGGACTTGACGGTGCGCAGGGACTTCCCGTACGCGTGGCCGGACTCGAAGCCGGCCGCCACCAGCCGGGCCCAGATCAGCGGCAGCTGGTCGACGGCGGCGCCGAACAGGTCGATCCGCTGGCCGCCGGTGATCTTGGTGTAGAGCCCGAAGTCCCGGGCCACCTCGCCGATCACGATCAGCTTCTCGGGGGTGATCTCGCCGCCCGGGATGCGCGGGACGACCGAGTAGGAGCCGTTCCGCTGGAGGTTGGCCAGGAAGTGGTCGTTGGTGTCCTGGAGCGCCGCCTGCTCGCCGTCCAGGATGTGCCCGGAGGCGGCCAGTTCGGGGGCCAGCGAGGCGATGATCGAGCCGACGGTTGGCTTGCAGATCTCGCAGCCCTCGCCCGCCAGCCGGCCGTGCTCGGCCAGCAGCCGGCGGTGGGTCGCGATCCGCTTCACCCGGACGATCTCGTACAGCTCGGCGCGGGTGTGCGCGAAGCAGGGGCAGAGGCCCTTGTCGACCTCGACGCCGCTCGCCGCCAGCTCCTCGGTGACCAGGGTGGAGAGCAGCTTCAGGCAGGAGCCGCAGCCGCTGCCCGCCTTGGTGCAGCCCTTCACCTCGGGCACGGTGGTGCACCGGTGGTCCGTCACCGCCGCCCGGACGGCGCCCTTGGTGACGTTGTGACAGTTGCAGACCACCGCGTCGTCGGGGAGCGCCGAGCCGCCGAGCGAGGCCGCCGCGCCGACCCCGGCGGGGAGCACCAGCGACTCGGCCGGGACGGGCAGCGGGGTGCCGGTGCCGGCCAGCGGGCGGAGCGAGGCGTACGCCTCCGCGTCGCCGACCAGGATGCCGCCGAGCAGCGCGCCCTCGGGGGTGACCACCAGCTTCCGGTAGATGCCGGAGCGGGCGTCGGAGTAGACCACGTCGAGCGCGCCCGGGGTGCTGCCGAAGGCGTCGCCGAAGCTGGCCACGTCCACCCCGAGCAGCTTGAGCTTGGTGGAGAGGTCGGCGCCGGTGAACTCCTTCGCGGCCTGCCCGGCGAGCTGCCGCGCCACCGTGGCGGCCATCTCGTAGCCGGGGGCGACCAGGCCGTACACCCGGCCGTCCACCGCGAGGGCGCACTCGCCGATCGCGTAGACACGCGGGTCGGAGGTCCGGCAGAGCGCGTCCACCGCGACGCCGCCGCGCTCACCGACCGTCAGGCCGCAGTCCCTGGCCAGCCGGTCACGCGGGCGGACGCCGGCCGAGAAGACCACCAGGTCGGTGTCGATCCGTCCGCCGTCGGTGAAGGTCATCCCGCTGGCGGCGCCGTCGGTGACCACGATCGCCTCGGTGCCGACCCCGGTGTGCACGGTGACACCCAGCTCCTCGACGGTGCGGCGCAGGGCCGCGCCGCCGCCGGCGTCCACCTGAACGGGCATCAGGCGCGGGGCGAACTCGACCACGTGGGTCTCCAGGCCGAGCCCCTTGAGCGCGCCGGCCGCCTCCAGACCGAGCAGCCCGCCGCCGACCACCGCACCGACCTTGCGGCCCGCCGCGTACGCCTCGATGGCGTGCAGGTCCTCGATGGTGCGGTAGACGAAGCAGCCCTCGGCGTCCCGGCCGACGACCGGCGGGACGAACGGGTAGGAGCCGGTGGCCAGCACCAGGACGTCGTACGGCACGGTGTGCCCGGCGGCGGTGGTGACGGTCCGTCCGGTCCGGTCGACCGTGCTGACGGGGGAGTCGAGGTGCAGCTCGAAGCCGTGGGCGGCCAGGAAGCCGGGCTCGCCGAGCAGCAGGTCATCCGGGGTCCTCCCGGCGAAGTACGAGGTCAGCGCGACCCGGTCGTACGCCGGGCGGGGCTCCTCGGCGAGCACGACCACCCGGAACCGGTCGGCGGCGCCGGTGTCGGCCAGGGCTTCCAGGAAGCGGTGGCCGACCATGCCGTAACCGACCAGCACGACGGTGGGCCTGGTGCTGGTGATCGGGCCGGCGTTCAGCAGGGTGGTCGTCATCAGGAGGGCCTCCGGGGGTCGTCGCACAGCATCCGGCGGTGCTCGCGCTGTCCTGCCGATCAGCTTGGTTCCCGGGTGTTACCCGACCAGGGCCGCGCTGTTTCGCGGGCGGAACTTCGGGCTCAAACGGCGGGGGCGGAGGATGTGAGCCCCGAGCTGGACGCCTGGCACCGGCTGTTCCGGCACTCCGACGCGAGCGCCTTCGGAGCGGTGAGCGGAGCGGCGGAGTCGTTCAGCCGGACGGCACTGGCCGCCTTCCGGCTGAACGGCTGCTCGCTCCGACCGAGGCGGGCCTCGCCGCCGTCCGCCGGATCACCCCGGGCCACCCGGAGCTCGCCGTCCGGCTCTGCCAACTGCTGGGCGGCGACGACGAGTTCCGCCGGGGGTGGACACGTGGGAGCAGCTCGGCCGGGCCCTCGACCGGCTCTGACCGGCCCGCCCCGGGCCGCCGTCAGACCAGCGCGCAGAGGGCGTCCAGCAGGGCGGTGAACGCCTTCGGGTCCAGCCCCCGGCGGAGGGTCGCCGCCTGCTCGGCCGGGGTGGCCCCGAGGGCGGCCACCAGCTCGGCCGTTGCCGGGCCGCCGAGGGCGGCGCTGCTGCCCTGGTGCGGGAGCGCGCGGGCCTGGCCCGTGTTGTCCGCGGACAACACCGCCTTCGGGGCGGGCGGGTGGCCGGCGGTGGACAGCCGCTCCTTGGCGGCGCCGAGCAGGGCCCGGTCCTGCTCGCGCTTCGCCTTCTCGTCACCCTTGATCCGCGCCTCCAGGGCCAGCAGGTCGGCGGCCGTCAGCGCGCCGTCCTCCTTGACGGCCCGGGCCAGCCGGCGGGCGTACCGCTCGGCCATCCGGCCGTCGATCAGCATCAGCTGGATCTCGTCGGGCAGCGTGAGCAGGGCGATCTGGTTGCCGACCCAGGAGCGGTCCCGGCCCCGGCGGCGGGCCACCTCGGCGGCGTTGCCCTCGCACTCGTCCAGCAGGTGCCTGATGCCCCGGGCCCGTTCGATGACGTTGAAGTCCTCGCGGTCCTCGTTCTCCAGCAGCAGGTTGTCGACGAAGTCGGCACGGGTGGCCGCCAGGTCGTCCCTGACCACGAAGTCCAGCTGTGCGAGACCCACCAGCAGGGCGGCCCGGTACCGGCGTTCGCCGTTCAGGATGACGAACTCGGCGCTGCCGAGATCGGCCGCGTGCAGCGGCCAGAGCCGCAGGTACGCCTCCCTGCTGACCGCCACGCAGGCGGTCAGCTGGCGCTTGGCCAGGCTGTCGCCGAGGGCGACCTGGGACTCGTGGCTGCCGAAGTCCGACCGGGGGTTGGTGGCGGCCGGGACCACCCGGGCCAGGTCGAGGCGGCGCAGCTCGTAGGCCGGGATCAGGCCCTCGGTGACGGCCTTGGCCTGACCCCGCTCGCTCCGGGCGGGGCGGGGGCTCCGGGGGGCGAGGCTGCCGAAGGCGCCGGTGCCGAGACGGTCGGCTGCTCTGGTCACGGGGCGATCCTCCGGGCGATGGTGCGCATCAGTTCGGCCTGCTCGCTGTCGGGCGCGTGACTGAGCAGCGGGAGCTTCATCCGGACCGCCTCGCGCTGGTCCTTGAGGTCCGGGACGACCGCCAGCACGGGCGGGGTGCCGATCGACTCCCAGCCCTCCAGGGCGGACTTCACCACGAAGCCCTTGCGGGAGTCGAAGAGGTTGACGATGAAGCCGAGGTCGGCGATGTCGATGTCGAGGTCGTCGCAGAGCGAGTCGATCTGCTCGCGGAGCAGCTCGTAGGCGTCGGCGGAGGAGTCCTCGGCCTGGACCGGGACGATGATGCCGGAGAGGCCGCCCTGCTCGGCCTCCCGGGTGCGGACGTAGTAGAGGGCGGTGTCCATCGCGTAGCCGAGGCTGGGCGGGCAGTCGACGATCACGAAGTCGAAGTCCTGCTCCAGACCGGCCAGCGCCTTCTCCAGGGCGGTCTCCTTGACCCGGACCTCGCGGGAGGTGACCAGCTTGGCGTCGAGCAGGAAGCCGTCGGTGCAGGCCGGCAGGAGGTGCAGCCGGTCGCCGAGTCCGTGGCCCTCGATCCGGATCAGGATGCTGCGCAGGTCGTGCTCGCCCTCGCCGACCATGGCCTTGGTGAGGCTGCAGCCCTTGATCGGGACGTGGGTGTGGCCGAGCTGCTTGGTCAGGTGGCCCTGCGGGTCGAAGTCGACCAGGCAGACCCGGAAGCCGGTCTCGGCCAGTGCGGCGGCGATCCCGGCGGACAGCGCGGTCTTGCCCACGCCGCCCTTCTGGTTGCCCAGCGCGATCCGGCGGGGCCCGGCGCCGGTGCGCTCACGGCGGGGGAGCGGGTGGCTGTCGAGCCAGAGCCGGACCGACTGGGCGAGGCCCTGGGTGTACCGGATGCCCCGCTCGGAGCAGTCGGCCCGGAAGCCCCGGTACAGGTCGGAGGGGACGTACGTGGAGAACGAGGTGCCCCGGGCGGTGTCGACGGTGGTGAGCGGCCCGGCGGCCTGACGCCACGCCAGGATGCCTGCGGTGACGGCGTCCTGGACGGCGACGCCGACGGTCGCGGCACGGATCTTCAGCTCGCGTCGGAGCTGCGGGGGGAGTCTGGTGACTACCTTGTCCCGGTCATCGGACGGACTCTGTGCGGTCATGGGGGGAGTTAACCGCTGAGATGTGGTCAGATCGCGCGACACGACTGCAATGTACGAAATTGGGCTGATTGTCTGTTCTGTTCGGCCTACCCGACCGGGCCGATGTTGTCCGCGGACAACACCGGCGCTAGCCGGCCGCGCGGGCGCGGAACGCGGTGCGGTAGGCGGACGGGGAGACCCCGACGGTGCCGGTCAGGTGCTGGCGGAGCGAGACGGCGGTGCCGAAACCCGCCTCGGTGGCGACCTGGTCGACCGGCAGGTCGGTGGTCTCCAGCAGGCGGCGGGCCCGGTCCACCCGGCGCTGGGTGAGCCACTGGCCGGGCGGCATGCCGACCTCCTCGCCGAACCGGCGGCAGAAGGTGCGCACGCTCATCCGGGCGTGCCCGGCCAGCTCGGCCAGCGGCAGCGGGCGGTGCAGCTGCTCCAGCGCCCAGGCCCGGGTGCCGGCGGTGGACGCCGCGGCCGGCTCGGGCAGCGGGCGGTCGATGTACTGGGCCTGCCCGCCCTCCCGCCAGGGCGGCACCACGCAGAGCCTGGCCACCCGGTTGGCGATCTCGCTGCCGTGGTCGCGGCGGACCAGGTGCAGGCAGAGGTCCACCCCGGCGCCGACCCCGGCCGCCGTCAGCACCTGGCCGTCGTCGATGAACAGCACGTCGGCGTCCACCTCGATCTGCGGGAAGGTGCGCTGGAAGTGCGCGGCCTCGGTCCAGTGCGTGGTGGCCCGGCGGCCGTCCAGCAGCCCGGCGGCGGCGAGCACGTACGAGGCGGTGCAGATCGAGACGATCCTGGCCTGCGTGGGCAGCAGCGCGAGCGCGGCCGCCAGGTCGTCGGGCAGCCAGTCCAGCAGGCCGTCCGGGCCGCAGGCGAACGGCGGGATGACCACGGTGTCGGCGGTCCGCAACACCTCGGCGCCGTGCGGCACGGTGATGGTGAAGTCGGCTGAGGTGGCCACCGGGGCACCGTCCAGGCTGCAGGTGACCACCTCGTACAGCGGCCGTCCGGCCGGGTCCTCGGCGGTGCCGAAGATCCGGACCGGGATGCTCAGTTCGAACGGGTAGACGCCGTCCAGCGCCAGGACCACGACACGGTGCATGGCAAGATCCTTGCACATATCGGCATTCCTGCCACTCGTTGTGCCCGGCCGGATCCGGAAATCTTGTCGTCGGGCGGCCGGACGGCGGCCCGGGACGAGGGAGATGACGATGCGTGCGATCGGCCAGGACGAGTTCGGCGGCCCCGAGGTACTGAAGATCGTGGAGGTGGAGCGCCCGGAGCCCCGCCCGGCCGAGGTGCTGGTGCGGGTGCACGCGGCCGGGGTCAACCCGACCGACTCCTGGCACCGGGGGAGCGGCGGCCTGGACGGCCGGATCGTCCGGCTCGGCTGGGACGTCTCCGGCGTGGTCGAGGCGGTCGGCATCGGGGTGACCACGCTGGCCCCGGGCGACGAGGTGTTCGGCATGCCGCGCCACCCGGTCGCCGCCGGCACCTACGCCGAGTACGTCGCCTCGCCCGCCCGGCACCTGGTCCGCAAGCCCGCCGGGCTCGACCACACCGAGGCGGCGGCCCTGCCGCTGGTCGGGATGACCGCCTGGCAGGCGCTGGTGGACACCGCCGACGTCCGGCCGGGGCAGCGGGTGCTGATCCACGCCGCGGCCGGCGGGGTCGGCCACCTCGCGGTGCAGATCGCCAAGGCGCGCGGGGCGTACGTGATCGGCACCGCCCGGGCGGCCAAGCACGACTTCCTGCGCGGGCTCGGCGCGGACGAGCTGATCGACTACACCGAGGCCGACTTCGAGACCGCGACCGCGCCGGTGGACGTGGTGATCGACACCATCGGCGGCGGGTACGGCCCCCGCTCGCTGCGGGCGCTGAAGGAGGGCGGCTTCCTGGTCTCGCTGGCCTCCCCGGCCGAGGCCTACCTGACCGAGCAGGCCGCGGCGGTCGGCAGGCGGGCCGCCTTCATGGCCGTCGAGGCGGACCAGACCGGGCTGCGGGAGCTGGTCGCGCTGGTCGGGGCGGGTCGGCTGCGGCCGGTGCTGGACACCGTACTGCCGCTGGAACTGGCCTCGAAGGCCCACGAGTTGCTGGACGCCGGGCGGGCGCAGGGCAAGCTGGTGCTGACCGCGGTCTGACCTCGCGGGGCCGCCCCGGCCGCGGTGAGGACCGTTTCATCAACGGTGACGGCCGGGCAACGGGGCCGAAACAGCCGGTCGGCAGGCTGCCTCCATGACGATCCCGACCCGAGGCCCGGCCGCCCCGCTCCGGGTGCTGCACGCCCGCCGCCGTCCCGCCCTGGTCCTGGTCGCGCACGGCTCGCGCGATCCGGGCACCCAGGCCGAGATCCGGCGGCTGACCGACCGGCTGGCCGCCGCCCGGCCCGAACTCGACATCCGGGTGGCCCACCTGGGCCTGAACGCCCCGTTGCTGTCCGAGGTGCTGGACGGCCTGAGCGGTCCGGCCGTGCTGGTCCCGCTGCTGCTCAGCCGGGGCTACCACGTCAAGGTCGACCTGCCCGCGCTGCTGGCCGCCGCACCCCAGGTCAGCGGTCGGGTCGCACCCCCGCTCGGCCCCGACCCGCTGCTCACGCAACTGCTGCACACCCGCCTGACCGAGGCCGGCTGGGGTCCGGACGGCGACGCCGTGGTGCTCGCCGCGTCCGGCTCCCGGGACCCGGACGCGGCCGAGGACACCGAAACCCAGGCGGCGCTGCTGGCCGCCAGGCTCGGTGTCCCGGTCCGCACCGGCACCGTGACCGGCGGCCGCTCGGTGGCCGAGGCGGTCGCCCGCCTCACCGCCGAGGGTCACCGCCGGGTCGCCGTCGCCTCGTACTTCACCGCCCCGGGCGACTTCGCCCGGCTCGCCGCCTCGGCCGGCAGCTGGGTCACCGCCGCACCCCTGGGGGACCACCCGACGATGGCGGACCTGATCCTCACCCGCTACCGGTCGACGAGCCTCGCCGGGGCCCGGGGAGCGGTGACGCCGACCTCGTGAGCGTCGGACCGGGGTGAACGGTCAGCCACTGTTCGCTGACCCGTACGCCGCACCTCCTCCAGAATGTCCGCGCTCCGGCGTACGGTGCTGGTATATGAACGACACCACGTACGACCCCGCCGCCGAAGCCCGCTGGGTGCCCGAGCCCGACAAGCGGCCCGGCCGGACGGCGTTCCAGCGTGACCGCGCCCGCGTGCTGCACTCCGCCGCGCTCCGCCGACTGGCCGGCACCACCCAGGTGGTCGCCCCGATGCGCAGTGACTTCCCCCGGACCAGACTCACCCACTCGCTCGAATGCGCCCAGGTGGGGCGGGAGTTGGGCGCGGCCCTGGGCTGCGACCCCGACCTGGTGGAGGCCGGCTGCCTGGCCCACGACATCGGGCACCCGCCGTTCGGCCACACCGGCGAGGAGGCGCTCGACCAGGCCGCCGAGTCCTGCGGCGGCTTCGAGGGCAACGCCCAGTCGCTGCGCATCCTGACCCGCCTGGAGCCCAAGCGGTTCGCCCCGCTGGACGAGGAGCCCGCCCGGCTGGCCCCCTGGCCCGGCCGCAGCGTCGGCCTCAACCTCACCCGGGCCGCGCTGGACGCCGCCACCAAGTACCCGTGGCCACGTGGCGCGCACCCGACCGACCCGGGCTCCACCAAGTACGGGGTCTACGGCGACGACCTGCCGGTGTTCCGCTGGCTGCGGACGGGCGCGCCCGCCGACCGGAAGTGCTTCGAGGCCACCGTGATGGACTGGTCCGACGACGTGGCGTACTCCACCCACGACGTCGAGGACGGCATCCAGGCCGGCCACCTCGACCTGGCCGCGCTGCGCTCCGCCGAGGAGCGGGCCGAACTGTTCAAGATCGCCGAGCGGTACGCCGAGGCCGAGCCCGAGGAGTTCGGCGCCGCGCTCGACCGGCTCCAGGCCGAGGAGTGGTGGCCCCGGACGTACGACGGCTCGGCCCGCGCCAGGGCCGGGCTGAAGGATCTCACCAGCAAGCTGATCGGCCGGTTCTGTCTGGCCGCCGAGCAGGCCACCCGGGCCCGCTACGGCCCGGGCCCGCTCACCCGCTACGCCGCCGAGCTGGTGGTCCCGGCCGGGGTGCGGATCGAGTGCGCGGTGCTCAAGGCGGTCGCCGTCCGGTACGTGATGCAGCGCGACGAGCAGGCCCAGCTCAGGTCCCGGCAGCGGATCGTGATCGCCGAGCTGGCCGACACCCTGGCCCGGACGGCGCCGTACGGGCTGGACCCGGTGTTCGCCGCGCTGTACGAGGAGGCGGAGGACGACCGGGGCGCGCTGCGCGCGGTGATCGACCAGATCGCCACCCTCACCGACGCCTCCGCGCTCGCCCTGCACGGCCGCCTTGTCCCCCCGGGGCCGTAGACTTCCGAGGTGGCCGGGCGGATCAGGGATGAAGACGTACAAGCGGTGCGTAACGCACTGCCGATCGACGCTGTCGTCAACGACTACGTCCAACTGACCAACGGGGGCGGGGTCCAGCTCAAGGGCGTCTGCCCGTTCCACGACGAGAAGTCCGCCTCGTTCTACGTGCACCCGAGCAAGGGCGTCTTCCACTGCTTCGGCTGCGGCGAGAGCGGCGACTCGATCACCTTCCTGATGAAGATCGAGCACTTCTCCTTCGCCGAGGCCGTCGAGCGGATGGCCGCCCAGGCGGGCATCACCCTGCGGTACGAGGAGGGCGGTTACTCGCCCCGGCACCAGAAGGGCGAGCGGACCAGGCTGGTCGAGGCGCACAAGATCGCCGCGGCCTGGTACCAGGAGCAGCTGGAGACCGCCGAGGCCGAGATCGGCCGCACCTTCCTGGCCGAGCGCGGCTTCGACGCCGAGGCGGCCAAGCACTTCGGGGTCGGCTACGCCCCGGTCGGCTGGGAGCACCTGGTCCGCTACCTGCGCGGCAAGGGCTTCTCGGACAAGGAGATCCTGGCCGGCGGCCTGGCCTCGCAGGGCCAGCGCGGCGGCCTGATCGACCGCTTCCGGGGCCGGCTGGTCTGGCCGATCCGGGACACCACCGGCGAGGTGATCGGCTTCGGCGCCCGCCGGCTGCGCGAGGACGACAACGGGCCGAAGTACCTGAACACCCCCGAGACCCCGATCTACAAGAAGTCCAACGTGCTGTACGGCCTCGACCTGGCGAAGAAGGAGATCGCCAAGTCCGGCCGGGCGGTGGTGGTCGAGGGCTACACCGACGTGATGGCCTGTCACCTGGCGGGCGTCACCAGCGCGGTGGCCACCTGTGGCACCTCCTTCGGCGAGGACCACATCAAGATCATCCGTCGGCTGCTGATGGACACCTCCCAGTACCGCGGCGAGACGGTCTTCACCTTCGACGGGGACGCCGCCGGGCAGAAGGCCGCCCTGCGGGCCTTCGAGGACGACCAGAAGTTCGCCGCCCGCACCTCGATCGCGATCACCCCGGGCGGGATGGACCCGTGCGAGCTCCGGCTCGCCAAGGGGGACGACGCCGTCCGCGAGCTGATCGAGAACCCGGTCCCGCTCTTCGAGTTCGCCCTCCGCTCGGCCGTCGAACGCCACCGGGTGGACACCGCCGAGGGCCGGGCGGCGGCGCTGGAGGAGGGCTCGAAGATCATCACCAAGATCAAGGACCGTTCGATCCAGCACGAGTACGCCGTCCAACTGGCCGGTCTGCTGGGCATCCTGGACGAGCAGTTCGTGGTCCGCCGGATCTCCCAGCTGGCCCGCTGGCAGCGCGACAACCCGCCGCAGCAGCGGCAGCAGCTCCGCCGCCCCGGCCCGCCCGAGCCCACCGCGACGGTCCGCCCGCTGTTCCGTCTGGACCCCAAGGACCCGGCCCAGTTCGTCGAACGCGAGCTGCTCAAGCTCGCCCTCCAGCACCCCGACCTGGTCAGCCCCGCCTTCGACAACTACGGCGACGAGGAGTTCCCCACCCCGCCGTACACCGCCGTCCGCCGGGCCGTCCGACAGGCCGGTGGCGCCGCGTACGGGGCCACCCTGCCGGACTTCACCACGACGGTCCGGGACGCCTGCCCCGACGACCAGGTCCGTTCCCTGGTCACCGAGTTGACCGTCGAGCCGATCCGCACCCGGCGGGCCCCCGACGTCATCTACGCGGGCGAGTTCCTGGTCAAGCTCCGGCTCCAGGCGGTGGACCGCCGGGTCGCCGAGGTCCGCGCCCAGCTCCAACGCCTGGGCAACCGCGGCACCCCCGAACAACTCACCGCCGTCCAGGGCGAACTCTGGGCCCTCCAGCAGTACACCCAGTCCCTCCGCACCCTCGGCTCCGCCGGCCTCTAGGCAGCCGCTCCGGATCTACGGTCAGGGGCTCGGGGCTGTGCTGGTGTGCGGCTCCCCCGCGCGGGCGCACGTGGTGCACCGCCAGGGGCTCGGGGAACTGCGACGCCGGCCCTTGCAAGGTGATCGTCGCGTAGGTGCTCAGGCACTTTCGCAGTGACCCGAACGCCAGACCTCCTCGCAGTTCCCCGAGCCCCTGGACCGTAGACCTGGAGCGCCTGTCTAGAGCGCAGCCCCGAGCCCCTGGACCGTAGCTGCCCGAGCGCCTGGCCGTAGCTGCGCGATTGTCTGCCAAAGGTGCAGTCCCGACGGTTGATGGCTGATCACCTGTTCACCCGGGTACCCCCTTGGTGTGGCGCGGTTTCCCCCACGAGCCGCGCGTCGGCCGAGAGAGGGATGCCCCCGTGGACCTTTCCGCTGCACAACTGGCCGTGGTGGAGCCGGAGTCGGCCGGCCCCGCGGCCGACCTGCTCCGCCAGTACCTGCGCGAGATCGGCCGGATCCGCCTGCTCACCGCCGTCGAGGAGGTGGAGCTGGCCCGGCAGATCGAGGCCGGCCTGTTCGCCGAGCAGAAGCTCGCCCGAGTCGGTCAGGACGACCCGCTGCGAAGAGAGTTGGAGCACCTGGTGCAGCTCGGGCGGCGGGCCAAACGCCGCCTGATCGAGGCCAACCTCCGCCTGGTGGTCTCGGTGGCCAAGCGGTACGTCGGCCGCGGCCTGACCCTGCTCGACCTGGTGCAGGAGGGCAACCTCGGGCTGATCCGGGCGGTGGAGAAGTTCGACTACGCGCGCGGCTACAAGTTCTCCACCTACGCCACCTGGTGGATCCGGCAGGCGATGAGCCGGGCGCTGGCGGACCAGGCCCGGACGATCCGGGTCCCGGTGCACGTGGTGGAGCTGATCAACCGGGTGATCCGGGTGCAGCGGACGCTGCTGCAGGAGCGCGGCGCCGAGCCCAGCCCGGCCGAGGTCGGTGCGGTGCTGGAGCTGTCGGAGACCAGGGTGCTGGAGGTGCTCAGGCTGGCCCAGGAGCCGGTCTCGCTGCACACCCCGGTCGGCGAGGAGGACGAGGTCGCGCTCGGCGACCTGATCGAGGACGCCGACGCCGCCTCACCGGTGGAGACGGCCGCCTTCCTGCTGCTCCGCGAACACCTGGACGCGGTGCTGGCCACCCTCGGCGAGCGCGAGCGTCAAGTCGTCCAGCTCCGTTACGGGTTGGACGACGGACACCCGCGCACGCTGGAGGAGATCGGCCACCTGTTCGGCGTCACCCGCGAGCGCATCCGGCAGATCGAGGCCAAGACCCTGAGCCGGCTGCGCGCGCACTCGTTCACCGACCAGCTGCGGGCCTACCTCGACTGACGTCAGTCGTCGGCCAGCTCCGGGTGCACCTGGTCCCGGACCGTCCGGTACTGCTGGCGGACCGAGCTGCCGACCGCCAGGTCGCTGTCGCGCTCGGCGACCAGGGTGACCGCCTCCGGCAGCTCCCAGTGCGGCGGTTCGGCGGTCCCGGCCAAGGCCCAGGCGGCCTGCCGGGCGGCGCCCCGGGCGGCGTGGTCGCCGGCCGGCGGTATCACCACGGGCACGCCGAAGATCAGCGGTGCGGCCTCGCGCACGGCCGGGAGCCGTCCGACCGCGCCGAGCAGGAAGATCCGACGGACCGTCACGCCGTTGTCGCGCAGCACGTCCAGCGCGTCCGCGACGTTGCAGAGCATGCCCTCCACGGCCGCCCTGGCCAGGTGCGGCGGCGTCATCGACTCGGCCCGCAGGCCGGTCAGGGTGCCCGCGGCGTGCGGAAGCCGGGGCGTCCGCTCGCCGTCCAGGTAGGGCAGCAGCACCAGCCCGTACGCGCCGGGGGAGGACTGCATGGCCAGCTCGCTCAGCCCGGCCAGGTCGGTGCCGAGCAGGCCGGCCATCGAGCGGAGCACCTGGGCGGCGTTCAGGGTGCCGACCATCGGCAGGTGGCGGCCGGTGGCGTCGGCGAACGAGGAGATCGCGCCGGTGACGTCCACCACGGCCTGGTCGTGCACCGCGAAGACGGTGCCGTTGCCGCCGAGCGAGACCACCGCGTCGCCGGGGCCGAGCCCGAGGCCGAGCGCGGCGGCCATGTTGTCGCCGGTGCCGGCCGAGATCAGCAGGCCCTCGGGGGTGTGCCCGGCGGGCTCGGCCGGGCCGAGCACGTCCGGCACCTGGAGCTGGTGCCCGAGGGCCAGCTCGATCAGGTCCTGCCGGTACTCGCCGGTGAGCGGCGACCAGTACCCGGTGCCGGAGGCGTCGCCCCGGTCGGTGGTGCGGCGCTTGGGGTGGCCGAGCAGCTGCCAGACCAGCCAGTCGTGCGGCAGCAGCACCTCGGCGATCCGCTTGGCCGAGACCGGCTCGAACTCGGCCAGCCAGCGCAGCTTGGCCACCGTGTAGGTCGGGGCGGGCACCGAGCCGATCGCCCGGACCCACGGCTCGGGGCCGCCCAGCGCGTCGATCAGCTGCGCGGCGGCCCCGGCCGACCTCGGGTCGTTCCACAGCAGCGCCGGGCGGACCAGCACCCCGCCCGCGTCCAGCCCGATCAGCCCGTGCTGCTGGGCGGAGACCCCGATCGCCCGGACGCCCTCCAGCAGGCCGCCGGTGGCCGCCTCGCCGAGCGAGTGCAGCCAGAGCTGGGGGTCGGTCTCGGTGGCTCGGGGATCACCGCCCTCGGGCGTCGGGTGCGGCGCCCGGCCGTCCCGCAGCACGGCGCCGGTCTCGGCGTCGCACGCGACGATCCGGGTGCGAGTGGTGGAGCTGTCGATGCCCGCGACGATGGCCATGTCGAGATCATGCCTCAGCTCGGCGCCCGGACGGAGCCGACCGGGCGAAGTGTTGCCCACCCGGTGCCCCGAACCCCGTCCTTCCCGGCGCTACGGACGGTACGTACCCCAGCTGTCGTCCTCGGCGCCCCGGGCGCTGAAGTACGGGACCCGGTCGGTGAGCGCGTTCGGCAGCCGGTCGCCGACCTTGCCCGCGACCGCTCCGGCCGCCTTCCCGGCGACCACGCCGGCCTGCTGCCTGGCCTTGCCGGCCACGTCCTGCACCTTGGGGTTCTGCGCCACCTGCCGGGCCGCGCCGGCGATCTGCTCGTAGCGCTTGCGGCCTGCCTTGGCGCCCAGGACGTAACCGACCCCGACCCCCACGACGAACGTCAGCTTCCACATGCTCGGTCTCCACCCTTCCTTGCGGACCCTGCCGCGTTGCCCTGCTTGCCCTACCCGTCCGGCCCGGCGGCGAACCGCCCGGCGGCAGGCGGGCCCCAGGCACCCGGGTCCGTCGCCAGGCTCCAGCATCCCCGCCAGGCGCCCGGGGCGCCCGCCCGGCGCGCCGTGGGAGCCGCGACGGGTCGTGGCCTCGGTCACTCCCGGACGGCCCCGGCGAAAGCGATTGGCGGACCACCCCCCTGAGTGCGCTAATGTATGACCCGCAGCGAGCGCCGAAGTCCGGATCACCGATCCGGGTCAGGACGCAAGCTCGGTCCCGCATAGCTCAATTGGCAGAGCAGCCGACTGTTAATCGGCAGGTTATTGGTTCGAGTCCAATTGCGGGAGCGCGGAAGGGTCCAGGCCCGTCCGACACCTGCATTCCCCCATAGCTCAATTGGCAGAGCAGCCGACTGTTAATCGGCAGGTTATTGGTTCGAGTCCAATTGGGGGAGCTTCACCGGCAGTTGAGGTGAGTTGCGTAGAGCGAAGGCCCTTCGGATCGCCGAAGGGCCTTCGTGTTTCCCGGCCCCGCCGGGGTCAGCCGGTGGCCCGCCGGTAGAGCTCGCTCACCCGGTGGTCGAAGGTGATGCTGTACGAGGTCCGGTCGGTGTCCCCGCCCTCCTGGTAGCCGCCGATCACGCCGACCACCTCGCCGGCCTCGGTCAGCCAGGGGCTGCCGCTGGTGCCGTTGGTGTAGCCGTGGCAGTCGAACCGCTCCTGGGTGGCGCTCTGCTCGGCCGTCCGGTTGCTGCAGGTGATCGGCTCCTCGGACTCGTTCGGGTAGCCGGTGACCGACACCGGCAGGCCGAAGCCCAGGCCCGTCCCGAGCCGGAACCCGCCCAGCACGTCCGCGATCTCCCGCCCGCCGACCGGGGCCACGGTGAGGAACGCCACGTCGTACTCCGGATCCGCCGAGTCGGTCCAGGCCGGGTCGACCACCACCTGGTCGACCTGCCAACTCCCGTACGGGAGCTTCCCGTTGCGATAGCCCGGGGCGAACACCAACCGGCCCAGCCGCCCGAACAGCGGGGGCTCCACGCAGTGCGCGGCGGTCACCAGCAGATTCCGCCGGGGGCTGTCCACCACGCTGGCGGTACAGGCCCGGGCGCCGTGCTCGCTGCCGATGAACAGCGTGCCGATCCGGTCCCCGGCCGGGCTCGGCGGGGCGGTGCCGGCCGACGGGGCGGTGTCGTCCGCGGCGGACGTGGCGGCCGGCTGCTGCGCACAGCCCGCCAGCGCCAGCGGCAGCGCGAGGAGCAGTCCGAGGGCCGTGCGGTGCCGCCGTGCGGGTGTCATGCGGTCCGTCCTCAGCTGCCGGGAGTGCCTTTCGGCAAGATCTACCAGCCCGGGCCGCCGGAAGGCCAGCCCTACCCCGTCGCCCGGTCGTACAGCGCCTGCACCCGGTCGCCGAAGTAGCTGCTGTACGAGGTGTCGGGGGTGTCCCCGCCCTGCTGGTAGCCGCCGATCACGCCGACCACCGTGCCGGTCTTCGTGGTCGGGTCGAAGTCGGTCACCCAGGGGCTGCCGCTGGTGCCGCCGGTGTAGTCCGGGCAGTCGATCCGCAGCTGGGTCGGGCTCTGCTCGACGGTCAGGTTGCCGCAGGTGATCGGCACCTCGCCACTGCTGGGGTAGCCCGTCACCTTCACCGCCAGCTGGTACCCCTTGTCGACGCCCAGCCGGTTGGCGCCGAGCACCTGCTGCACCTGCTGCCCGTTCTGCGGCTGGACGATCGCGAAGGCCACGTCCATGTCCTGGTCGCCGTCGTCCGCCCAGCTCCGGTCGACCGTGATCGAGGCCAGCGGCCACACCCCGTTGGGCGTCTCCCCGTCCCGGTAACCGGGGACGAAGACCAGGTCGCTGCGCTGGCCCACCAGCGGGTCGTAGACGCAGTGCGCCGCCGTCACGATCAGGTTCTGCCCGGCGCTGTCGACCACGCTGGCGGTGCAGAAGTGGTCGCCGTCCGAGTTGTGCGTGAACACCGCGCCGACCAGGGCGTTCAGCGGGGTGGGCTTGGCGGTCCTGGTGGTGCCCGCGTGCTTGGCGATGGCGGACTTGATCCGGTCCCTGTCCCAGCCGTGCGCGGCGGCGGCCCCGCTGCTCGGGCCGGTACCGGTACCGGTTGGGAGGCTCGGGCTGCTGCTCGGCGTACCCGCCGGGGCCGGGCCCGCCGACGAACCGCAGCCCACCGCCAGCCCCAGCACCAGCACACCGGCTGCCCATCTGCCGCGCACCGTCACCACCGCCCGTCGGGACCGGATCCACCGGCCTCCAGTCTTCGGCGGCCCCCGGGCCGGTGCCCACCGCAGCTCACCCGGACGGGGAGCGCACGGCCCGGCTGCTCGGATGCGCCCCCGGCGAGCACCATGACGGACCGACCGGCTATGCTGCGGAGGACGGCCCTGATGGGCCGTCTGCTGCTGCTCCGGCCCTTCGCGGCCGAAGGCACGGCGAACCGGGGCGGTAGCTCAGCCGGTTAGAGCAGGGGACTCATAATCCCTTGGTCGTGGGTTCGAGTCCCACCCGCCCCACCCAATTCAGCTGTGCAGCGGTCCAGCCTTTACCTCGCCCTTACCTGCCAGAACTCTAGAGCATCCCTTCGGACATCCAAGGGCGCCGCCAAGAAGTTCACCCCGTTAGGGGACAGTGGCAGTGCCCGCGTGAGCTGTCGGACCGCACCTGGGAGGCTCCGGCCACCCGATGACCACCGTCGGCACCTGCTCGGCGGGCGCTGGGTACGCTGGGCCGGTGCTCCTGCCCGCCGACCTGCCGACGCCGCTCCAGGTACTCGACGACCCCGACTTCGCGCGGGCCGGGGTGGAGCTCCGGCTGAAGCGGGACGACCTGGCGCACCCGACCGTCCCGGGCAACAAGTGGCGCAAGCTCGCGCCCAACCTGGCGTACGCGCGGGAGACCGGCGCCCGGGGGCTGCTCACCTACGGCGGGGCGTACTCCACGCACCTGCGGGCGGTGGCGGCGGCCGCGCAGGCGCTCGGGCTGCCGAGCATCGGGGTGGTGCGCGGTGACGAGCTGGCCGACGCCCCGCGCAACTGGTCGCTACGGGCGGCCGAGGAGTGCGGGATGGAGCTGCGTTTCGTCGCCCGGGCCGACTACCGCGCCCTGCTGACCGACCGTCGGCCACCGGCGCCCGGCTGGCTGGTCCTCCCCGAGGGCGGCTCCAACCCGCTCGCCGTCCAAGGGGCCGCGACCGTCCCCGCCGAGATCCCCGACCTCGGGCCGCGCGACCTGCTCGCCTGCCCGGTCGGCACCGGCGGCACCCTGGCCGGTCTGGCCGCCGGGCTGCCGCCCGGCGCCCGCGCCCTGGGCGTGGCCGTCCTGCGCGGTGAGGGGTACCTGGAACGCGAGGTCACCGCCCTCCACCGGGCCACCTACGCCCGCGAGTTCGACAACTGGCGGATCGCCCACACCCACCACGCCGGCGGCTACGGCCGCCTCACCCCCGAACTCACCGCCTTCGCCGACGAGTTCGAGCGACGCCACGGCCTCCCGCTGGAGCGCCGCTACGTCGCCAAGACCCTGCACGCCGTCCTGCACGCCGCCGTCACCGGCCAACTGCCCCCGGGCACCCGCGTCACGGTGGTGGTCACCGGTCTGCCCGACCCGGTCTGAGCGTGGTGGCCCGGTCGGTCTAACCGAACGTCAGGTTGGAGCAGAGGTCGGAGTCGGCGGTACGGGTGTTGTCGGTGATACCGGTGGGGACGCCGGTGCCCGAGGGGGTCGGGGCCGTGGTCGGGGTGTCGCCCGGGGTGCTGGGGGACAGGTCGCGGCCGAGGGTGACGGTGAGGCCGTCGGCCGTCCGGTCGGGCTGCAGCGCGGCGGTGGGGAAGTGCCGGGCCAGCGCCTCGGCCGCGTCGATCAGGGCCGGCGGGTAGGCGATCAGCGTGGTCTTCCGGGTGCTGGTGGGGGTGGGGCCGACGGTGACGGCGGTGTAGCCCTGGGCCTTGAGGGTCTCGGCGGTCCGGGCGGCCAGGTCGGGGGTCCTGGTGGCGTTCAGCAGCACCACGGGGGTGGTGACGGCGGGGATCGAGGGAATCTCCGACGGTGCCGCGGTGACCAGGCCGGTGGACTGGCCGTCCAGCGTGCGGTCCTGCCGGAGCAGGTTCCAGAGCTGGTCGACGTCCGGGTGGACCAGGGCGACCCGGTCGCCCTGGTAGCGCCAGGGGACGGTGACGAACTCGATGTCGGAGAGCTTGATGTCCTGGAGCGACTGGGCGAAGTCGACCAGCTTCATCGGAGTGCCGAGACCGGGGTCGACGGTGAGCGACCTGCTCGCGGCGTCGGCCAGCGGGAGCAGCGTGGTCAGGTTGAAGCCCTGGTCCTGCACCTTCTTGATGAGGGAGGAGAGGAAGGCCTGCTGGCGCTTGATCCGGCCGATGTCGGAGCCGTCGCCGAAGCCGTGCCTGGCCCGGACGTAGTCCAGGGCGAGCTGCCCGGCCAGGGTCTGCCGGCCCTGCTCCAGGTGTATGCCGTAGGAGTCGACGGCGTTCGGCACGCAGACGTCGACGCCCTTGACCGCCTCGGTCATCGCCGCGAAGCCCTTGAAGTCGACCACGATGGTGTGGTCGATCCGCAGGCCGGTGAGGGCCTCGACGGTGTTCTGCGAGCAGGCGGGGTTGCCCTGCTCGGAGCCGCCGATGGTGAAGGCGGAGTTGAACATCTGGTTGCCGCGCGCGGTGGTCCACTTACCGTCGGCCTGCTTGCAGGGCGGGATGGTGACCAGGGTGTCCCGGGGTATCGAGACCGCGACCGCGTGCCGCCGGTCACCGTAGACGTGCAGCAGGATCGCGGTGTCGGAGTGCCCGACGCCCTCGTCCCCGCCGCCGAGGTCGCCGTTGCCGTCGTTGCGGGTGTCCGAGCCGAGCAGCAGGACGTTGACCGGCAGTCCGCCGCCCACCTTGGTGGGGGTGGGGGCCGGTGGGCGGCTGGTGGCGATGCCGCCCGCGTCGAAGGTGGTCAGGTTGCCGTCGAGGCGGTGGTAGTACCAGGCGCCGGTGCCCGCGGTGGCCAGCACCAGGACGGCCGCCGTCGCGCCGGCGAACTTGGCCAGCCGTTTGCGGCGGGAGGCAGGCCGGATCTTCGGGTCGCTCATGGGGTCTCAGGCACTCTCTGCTGCGGCCGCTCGGCGGGAAGCCGTCGGGTGCGGGGCCCGGAACGGGGCCCTCACCTCCAGGACGGTTCGGCACGGGCGGTCGGTTACACGAATGCGCAATCTAACCCGGAAGGTCTGTACGAGTCCCATCGCCCCCCCAGCGGGGGCGGGCCGGGGTCAGGCCCGGGCGTCGTCCTCGCCCGCGTGCTCCAGTATCCGGCGGAGCAGGTCGCGGAGCTGGGCGCGCTCGTCGTCGTCGAGGGCGGCGAGCGGCTCGCGGGCGAAGTTGAGCGACTCGCGGAGCTCCTCGGAGGCGGCGCCGCCGGAGTCGGTGGCGGCCACCAGCTTGACCCGGCGGTCCTGCGGATCGGCCTCCCGGGTCACGAAGCCGCGCCCCTCCAGCCGGTCCACGATGCCGGTGATGTTGGACGGCTCGCAGCTCAGCGTCTGGGCGATGTGCCGCATCGGCATCGGACCGCGCCGGAGCAGGGCCAGCACCTTGGCCTGGGCGCCGGTGAGCGAGCGGGCGGCGGCGGCCTCCTCGTACTCGCGGTGGAAGAGCGCGACCAGGCCGGCCATCAGGTCCACGACCTCACGGGTGATCGCGTCGGCGGGCGCGGTGGCGTCCTGGGTGGGCTTCGTCTCCATGGGCACCAGTCTAGCTGAATATTTGACAAGGTGAACCTTTCATGCCCACGATTGCTTCAGTAGGTCAACCTTTCAGGCTCGGCACGACGAGGAGTACCGCCATGGCAGAGCAGGCGACGCCCACCACCGGCCGCGAGTGGCAGCTGGCCGCCCGCCCGAACGGCTGGCCGCAGCCGACCGACTTCGCGTTGGTCGAGGCTCCGGTCCGGCAGCCCGGGCCGGGGCAGATCCTGGTCCGCAACGACTACCTCTCGGTCGACCCCTACATGCGCGGCCGGATGAACGACGTGAAGTCGTACGTCCCGCCGTTCCAGCTCGGGCAGACCATGGACGGCGGCGCGGTCGGCCACGTGGTGGCCTCCGCGGCCGAGGGCTTCGAGGTCGGCGACGCGGTGCTGCACGGGCTCGGCTGGCGGGAGTACGCCACCCTGGACGCCAAGCACGCGGTCAAGGTGGACGCCGAACTCGCCCCGCTCTCCTACTACCTGGGCGTGCTCGGGATGCCCGGCCTGACCGCGTACGCGGGCCTGCTGGAGGTGGCCTCCTTCAAGGAGGGCGACACCGTCTTCGTCTCCGGTGCGGCCGGCGCGGTCGGTTCGCTGGTCGGCCAGTTCGCGAGGCTCAAGGGCGCCAAGCAGGTGATCGGCTCGGCCGGTTCGGCGCAGAAGGTGGCCACCCTGGTGGACGGCTACGGCTTCGACAGTGCCTTCAACTACAAGGACGCCCCGGTCCGCGAGCAGCTCGCGGCCGCCGCCCCGGACGGCATCGACGTCTACTTCGACAACGTCGGCGGCGACCACCTGGAGGCCGCGATCGGTGCGCTCAACGTGCACGGCCGGGTCACCCTGTGCGGCGCCATCGCGCAGTACAACGACACCGCCGCCCCGGCCGGGCCGCGCAACCTGGCGCTGGCGATCGGCAAGCGGCTGCGCCTGCAGGGCATGCTGGTCAACGACCACACCGCGCTCAAGGGTCAGTTCCTGGCCGAGACGGCCGGCTGGTTGAAGAGCGGGGAGCTCCGCTACGACGAGACCGTGGTGGACGGTGTGGAGAACACCGTCGACGCCTTCATCGGCCTGCTGGGCGGGGCCAACACCGGCAAGATGGTGGTCCGGCTGACCCACTGACGAACACCCCGGTGACGCCCGGCCGTTGTGCACCGCCCCCGCCCTCCCGGGCGGGGGCGGTTTGGGTACGGGCGCGTCCGGTCCGGCGTGCGGCCCCGATCCGACGGACCGTCATGTGCCGCCCCGGCCGGGGCGCTACGGTGGGAACCGTCCCCGATGGGGCCGTTCGGGGGAGAGATCCCGACGAGGGGTAGACCTCGGGATGGATCGGGCTAGCATTGAGTGAAAGCTTGTCCGTTTTGCTCAACTTAATTACCTATATGTCGAATAAATTGGGCAGTGCGGGGCAGTACGACACGACAGAAGCGGCGCAACCGGCGACGGGCACGAGGCAGCTGGGGAAGGCGACCCTCGTCCACAGCCTGGAGGTCCCGGTGACGACACGTGGAGTTCTGTACATCCACTCCGCGCCCCGCGCGCTGTGCCCGCACGTCGAGTGGGCGGTGGCGGGCGTGCTCGGCGTGCGGATCAGTCTCGACTGGATCCGCCAGCCGGCCGCGCCCGGCCACTGGCGGGCCGAGCTCTCCTGGCAGGGGGAGCCCGGCATCGCCTCGCGGCTGGCATCCGCCCTGCGCGGCTGGCAGTTGATCCGCTTCGAGGTCACCGCCGAGCCCACCACGAGCACCGAGGGCGAGCGCTACAGCTCCACCCCGGCGCTCGGTATCTTCCACGCCGTCACCGGCATCCACGGCGACATCCTGATCCCCGAGGACCGGCTCCGGGCCGTGCTGCTCCGGGCCAGGAACGAGGGCACCGACCTGGAGGCCGACCTGTGCCGGCTGCTCGGCAAGCCCTGGGACGACGAGCTGGAGCCGTTCCGGTACGCGGGCGAGGGCGCCCCGGTCCGCTGGCTGCACCAGGTGGTCTGACCGTCCGATGAACGCCGAAGGCCCGGCCCGCGGAAGAACTCGCGGGCCGGGCCTCGGTGTTGACGGGCGGTCAGATGGTGCGGAAGGCCAGCACCACGTTGTGTCCGCCGAAGCCGAACGAGTTGTTCAGCGCGGCGATCCGGCCCTCGGGGAGCTTGCGCGGCTCGCCCTGGACGATGTCGGCCTCGACCTCCGGGTCCGGGTCGTCCAGGTTGACCGTCGGCGGGGCCAGCCGGTGGTGCAGGGCGAGCACGGTGGCGACGGTCTCGATGCCGCCGGCGCCGCCGAGCAGGTGGCCGGTCATCGACTTGGTGGCCGAGACGGCGACGTGGTCCAGGTGGTCCCCGAGCTCCTTGCGGAGCGCCTTGAGCTCGGCGACGTCACCCTGCGGGGTGGAGGTGGCGTGCGCGTTGACGTGCACGATGTCGGCCTTGTCGAGGTCGTTCTGCTCGAAGAGCTGGGCGATCGCGCGGGCCACCCCGGAGCCGGACGGCTCGGGCTGGGCGATGTGGTGGGCGTCCGAGGAGAGACCCTGGCCGACCGCCTCGCAGTAGACCCGGACACCGCGCGCGGCGGCGTGCTCGGCCGACTCCAGCACGACCACGCCCGCGCCCTCGCCGAGCACGAAGCCGTCGCGGGCCTTGTCGTACGGGCGGGACGCCTGCTGCGGGTGCTCGTTGTTCTTGGACATCGCCATCATGTTGGAGAAGGCGACGATCGGCAGCGGGTGGATCGCCGCCTCGGTGCCGCCGGCCACCACGACGTCGGCGCGGCCGGTACGGATCATCTCGATCGCGTAGCCGATCGCCTCGGCGCCGGAGGCACAGGCGGAGACGGGGGTGTGCACACCCGCGCGGGCGCCGACCTCCAGGCCGACGTTGGCCGCCGGGGAGTTGGGCATCAGCATCGGGACGGTGTGCGGGGAGACCTTGCGGACGCCCTTCTCCTTCAGCACGTCGTACTGGTCGAGCAGGGTGGTCACGCCGCCGATGCCGGAGGCGATGACGGCGCCCAGGCGCTCGGGGGCCAGCTTGGAGGAGAGGTCGGTGGCGGGGGTCTCGAAGCCGGCGTCGGCCCAGGCCTCGCGGGCCGCGATCAGCGCGAACTGCGCCGAGCGGTCCAGCTTGCGGGCCAGCGGGCGGGGCAGCACGTCGCCCGGCTCGACGGCGACGCGCGCGGCGATCCGGACGGGCAGGTCGGCGGCCCACTCCTCGGTCAGGGCTGCCACGCCGGAACGGCCTTCCATCAGGCCCTCCCAGAACGAGGCGGCGTCGCCGCCCAGCGGCGTGAAGGCGCCGATACCCGTGACGACCACGGTGCGGTTTTCAGCGGTCACTGGTTTCTTCTTCTCTCACGTGTGGCAGGTGGCGGCGATGCCGGGGGAGGGGTGACCGGGCGGCCGGGGTGTGCACTCCGGCCGCCCGGGCGGTCAGTCGAACTGACCGTGGATCAGGCGGCGGAGTTCGCGAGGATGTAGTCCACGGCGTTGCCGACGGTCTTGAGGTTCTTGACCTCGTCGTCCGGGATCTTCACGTCGAAGCGCTCCTCGGCGGCCACGACGACCTCGACCATGGAGAGCGAGTCGACGTCCAGGTCGTCGGTGAAGGACTTGTCGAGCTCGACGTCCTCGGCCGGGATGCCGGCGATCTCGTTGACGATCTCGGCAAGACCGGTCAGAACCTCGTCCTTGGTAGCCATTCTGGCTGCTCCTCATTCGGTGTTGACAGCGACCACCCGGCGGGCCGTCGCAGGTTTGTGATGGGGCGTAGACGCCTAGGGGAGAGTAACGACTGCGGCGGCGTACACGAGACCCGCCCCGAAGCCGATGATCAGCGCGAGGTCCCCGCTGCGGGCCTCGCCGCTCTCCAGCATCCGTTCCATGGCCAGCGGGATGGAGGCCGCGGAGGTGTTGCCGGTCTCGGCGATGTCGCGGGCGACCGGGACCGTGGCGGGCAGCTTGAGCGCCTTGATCATGGCGTCGGTGATCCGCATGTTGGCCTGGTGCGGGATGAACGCCCCGAGCTGGTCCGCGGTGATCCCGGCGGCGTCCAGCGCCTGTTGGGCCACCTTGGCCATCTCCCAGACCGCCCAGCGGAAGACCGACTGGCCCTCCATCCGCAGGGCCGGCCACTTCACCTCCTCGCCCGTCCCGTTCACCGCGTCCGCCTTGGCGAACGCGGTGTCCCAGGCCTGGGTCTGCGAGATGACGTCCTTCTGCGAGCCGTCCGAACCCCAGATCACCTTGCCGATGCCGGGCGTGTCGGACGGGCCGACGATGGCGGCACCGGCGCCGTCACCGAAGATGAACGCGGTCGACCGGTCCGAGGTGTCGGTCAGGTCGCTGAGCCGCTCGACGCCGATCACCAGCACGTACTCGGCGCTGCCGCCGCGCACCATGCCGTCGGCCAGGCTCAGGCCGTAGCCGAAGCCGGCGCAGGCGGCCGAGATGTCGAAGGCCGGGGCGGTGCCGCAGCCGAGCCGCTGGGCGATCTCGGTGGCGATCGCCGGGGTCTGCTTGAGGTGCGAGACGGTGGCCACGATCACGCCGCCGATCTGCTCCGGGCCGATCCCGGCCTGGGCGA
Organism: Kitasatospora sp. NPDC101801; assembly: GCF_044766665.1. Taxonomy (NCBI): domain Bacteria; kingdom Bacillati; phylum Actinomycetota; class Actinomycetes; order Kitasatosporales; family Streptomycetaceae; genus Kitasatospora; species Kitasatospora sp. NPDC101801. Next base: position 220,157 of record NZ_JBIWML010000002.1, on the reverse strand, counting down.
TCGCCTTGCCGGCGGCCTGCACCGACATCTCGGCGACGCTCTCCTCCGGGCCGGCCCAGCGGCGCTCGGTGATCCCGCTGCGGGAGCGGATCCACTCGTCCGAGGAGTCGATCCAGTTCAGGACCTCGGAGTTGGGGATCACCCGAACGGGTCGGTAGCCGCCGACACCGTGGATGCGCGCGTACGCGGCACCGGTGGACGGCTGGATCTGAGGCGAAGTCATGCGTCCTGCTCCTGCCCGCCGTGCTCCTCGATCAGCGCACGCGCCTTGTCGAGGTCGGCCGGGGTCTTGAGGGCCAGCGTCGCGACACCCTTGACGTTGCGCTTGACCAGGTTGGTGAGGGTTCCGGCCGGGGAGAGCTCGATGACGGCGGTGGCACCGAGCTGCTGCAGGGTCTCCATGCAGAGGTCCCAGCGGACCGGGTTGGAGACCTGGGTGACCAGGCGGTCCAGTACTTCGGTACCGGACTGTACGACCTCACCGTCCTTGTTGGACAGGTAGCCGACCTTCGGATCGTGAACGGTCAGGGTCGGCGCCAGCTTGGCCAGCCGCTCGACACCCGGGGCCATGTGCCCGGTGTGGAACGCACCGGCCACCTTGAGCGGGATCACCCGGGACCCGGCCGGCGGGTCCGCCTTCAGGGCGGCCAGCTGCTCCAGCGTGCCGGCCGCGACCAGCTGGCCGCCGCCGTTGTTGTTGGCGGCGGTCAGACCGTGCTCGGCCAGCTTCGCGGCGACCAGCTCGGGGTCGCCGCCCAGCAGGGCGGTCATCCCGGTGGCCGTCACGGTGGCCGCCTCGGCCATCGCCAGGCTGCGCTCGCGGACGAAGACCAGCGCCTCGTCGACGCCGAGCACCCCGGCCAGCACGGCCGCGGTGATCTCACCGACGCTGTGCCCGGCGACCGCGCCGAACGGGCCGCCGGTGGGCGCGCCGAACAGCTCGGTGGCGGTGAGCAGGCCCGCGGCCACCAGCAGCGGCTGGGCGACGGCGGTGTCCTTGATCTCCTCCTCGGAGCCCTCGGTGCCGTACCTGACCAGGTCGAGCCCGGCCACGTCGGACCAGGCCGTCAGCCGGTCGGCGGCGCCGTCCAGCTCAAGCCAGGGGTTGAGGAATCCGGGGGTCTGGGCACCCTGTCCAGGGGCGACGATTACGAGCACGGTTCAACCCTCTCTCGCCAGGCACCCAAGGGCGGGTAGGCGACGGTAACGAAGAAAAGCACGCCGGATTGTGGGATCCCTACAGCGTGTCAGTCGTGGGTGGCGGCCGAGCCGAGTCGGCCCAGGGCCAGCGCGATCCGCAGTGTGAAGGCCGAACGCACGTCGGACGGAGCATAGCCGGTGACGTCGGTCACACGTCGAAGCCGGTAGCGCACGGTGTTTGGGTGAACGAAGAGCATCCGTGCGGCGCCCTCCAGCGAGGAGGCCTGTTCCAGATAGACACTCAACGTCTCCAGGAGTGCCGACCCGGCCTCGTCCAGCGGTGTGTAGATCTCCTCCACCAACTGCCGTCTGGCCGCCTGGTCCCCGGCCAGCGCCCGTTCGGGCAGCAGGTCGTCCGCCAGCACCGGCCGCGGGGCGTCCGGCCAGGCCGCACACGCCTTCAGCCCGGCCGCCGCCGCGTGCGCGGACCTGGTCGCCGAGAGCAGGTCGCCGACCGTCGGGCCGACCACCACCGGGCCCGGCGCGAACTGCCCGATCAGCGCCCGGGCAGCGTGCACCGGCTCCTTGTCACCGCCGACCACCACCACCAGACGCTTGCCCAGCACCCCGGTCAGCACGTGCAGCTTGGCGTACCTGGCGGCCCGTCGGATCGCCTCCACCACCAGCTCGCTGTCCCCGTCCGGGGCACTGCCCATCACCACCCGGACCTGACTCGGCTGGCCCCAGCCGAGCGCGGCGGCCCGGGACAGCACGCCCTCGTCCGCGTCGCCGGAGAGCAGCGAGTTGACCACCAGCGCCTCCAGCCGGGCGTCCCAGGCGCCGCGCGCCTCGGCCGCCTGGGCGTACACCTGCGCGGTGGCGAAGGCGATCTCCCGGGCGTAGACCAGCACCGACTCGCGCATGCCCGCCTCGTCGCCGGGCGCGGCCACCTCGTCGATGGCCTCCTCCATCACCTCGATCGTGGTGCGGATCAGCTCCACGGTCTGCCGGAGCGTGATGGCCCTGGTCAGCTCGCGCGGCGCGGTGCCGAACACGTCGGTGGAGATCGCCTGCGGCGCGTCGGGATGCCGGTACCACTCGGTGAAGGCGGCGATACCGGCCTGGGCGACCAGGCCGATCCAGGACCGGTGCTCCGGCGGCATCCGCCGGTACCAGCCCAGCTGGTCGTCCATCCGGGCGATCGCGGCGGTGGCCAGCTTGCCCGAGGACTTCTCCAGTCGCTTGAGCGTGGCGGCGCGCAGCTCGGCCCGCTCGGTGGCCAGCCGGCGCTCCTGCGCGGTCAGCCGGCCACCCCGCCGGGGTCTGGCCTGCTCGGGCTGCTTGGCAGCCGCGGTGGCCTGCTCGGCCGCGGTCTTCTTGTCGGAACTCGCTGAAGCGGATGGCACAGGGACAAGACTGCCTCACGTACGGGGCGGCTCGTACCCGCCCCCGCCGATCGGCCCGGTGGCCCACGTCACACCGACGCCCCTCCGGCCTCCCGTGAGCGGCGCCGGTCAGCCGTTACGGTGGCCCCGTGACCCAAGCCGCCAGCCGTGCCCGCGCCGACCTGCGCCGGGCCTCCGAACGCTACCGATCCACCCCGGCCGAGGGCATCGAGACCCGGCACGCCTTCTCCTTCGCCGGCCACTACGACCCGAAGAACGTCCACTTCGGCGCCCTGCTGGCGGTCAACGAGGAGACCCTCGCCCCCGGCGCGGGCTACGACGAACACCGGCACCGGGACACCGAGATCCTCACCTGGGTCCTCTCCGGCGCCCTCGCCCACCGGGACGGTCACGGCCACGCGGGCGTGGTCCGGCCCGGCATGCTCCAGTGGCAGAGCGCCGGCTCCGGCATCAGCCACACCGAACGCAACATCGGCGGCGCGGTCGAACCGGTCCGCTTCGTCCAGATGTGGCTCCAGCCCGACACCTTCGACGCACTCCCGGCGTACGGCCTCCGGCGGGTCGACCGGGCGGCGCCCGGGCGGACCCTGCTCGCCTCCGGGCTGGAGCGGGACGCCTCCTCGGAGGCACTGCGGCTGCGGCGCGGCGACGCCGCCCTCTGGCTGGTCACGGCCGGCCCCTGGGAGCCGCTGCCCCCGCTGCCCGAAGCGCCGTTCCGCTACGTGCACCTGACGACCGGTTCGCTGGGCTACCGCACCGTCCTGGGCCCGCAGGGCGGCGGCCGCTCGATGGAGCCGGGCGACAGCGTCCGCGCCACCGACGACGCCTTCGCCGACCCCACGGCGGGGGCCGACGGCGTCGAGCTGCTGCTCTGGGAGATGCACTCGCCGGTCACCTACGGCTGAACTGTTCGCAGGTGCTCAGCCCGCTGCGGAGCCGGGGGCTCGGGGCTGTGCTGTTGTGCGGCTCCGCCGCGTGGGCGACGCCGGCCTTTTGGCAGGTGGTTCGGGAGAGTCAGGGGTTCGGGGCTCTGCTGATGTGCGGCTCCCCCGCGTGGGCGCACGTGGTGCACCACCAGGGGCTCGGGGAACTGCGACGCCGGCCCTTGCAAGGTGATCGTCGCGTAGGTGGTCAGGCACTTTCGCAGTGACCCGCGCGCCAGATCTCCTCGCAGTTCCCCGAGCCCCCGACCGTAGATGCTCGGGCGCCTGCCTAGAGCGCAGCCCCGAGCCCCTGGGTAGTGCAAGTGGAGCGCCTGCCTACGGTGCAGCCCCGAGCCCCTGGGTCGTGCAACTGGGGCGCCTGCCCAGAGCGCAGCCCCGAGCCCCGGGACGGTGCAACCGGGCGCGCTGCGAAGGAACTCAGGCGAGTTCGGCGAGGACCGCGTCCGTGAAGGCCGGCCAGACCTCGGCCGCCCAGGGGCCGAAGTCGCGGTCGGTGAGGGCGATGCAGGCGAGGTCCGCGACCGGGTCGACCCAGAGGAAGGTGCCGGACTGGCCGAAGTGGCCGAAGGTGGCGGGGGAGCTGTGGGTGCCGGTCCAGTGCGGGGACTTCCCGTCGCGGATCTCGAAGCCGAGACCCCAGTCGTTGGGCCGCCGGTGGCCGAAGCCGGGGAGGACGCCACTCAGGCCGGGCCAGGCCACCTCGCGGGTGGCGGCGTGCACGGTGGAGGGGTCCAGCAGCCGGGGGGCCTGGAGCTCGGCGGCGAACCGGGCCAGGTCCGCGACGGTGGAGAGGCCGCCGGCGCCCGCCGGGGTCCGGTGGGCGGTGTTGATCAGGGTCGAGGTCATCCCGAGCGGAGCGAAGACCGCCTCGGCGGCGTACTGGGCGAAGTTGATCCCGGACGCCTTGGTCAGGGTGTCGGCCAGCACGTCGAACCCGGCGTTGGAGTAGAGCCGCCGATCACCGGGCGGGGCCATCACCCGGTGCTCGTCGAAGGCGAGCCCGGAGGTGTGCGCCAGCAGGTGACGGACCGTCGAACCCTCGGGCCCGGCCGGGTCGTCCAGCTCGAAGACGCCCTCCTCGACCGCGACCAGCACGGTGTACGCGGTGAGCGGCTTGGTCACCGACGCCAGCGGGAACAGCTGGTCCTGCGGCCCCGCCGCGCCCAGCACCGCCCCGTCGCTGCCTCGCACCACCGCGGCCGCCGCCGTGGGCACCGGCCAGTCCTCGATCATCCGCAAGCTCTGCATGGGCCCGACTCTAACGTCGACCCTCCGGCCACCGGTGGGTCGGGCTTGCCTAGAGTGCGCTCCAAGTCAGTAGCTTCGTGAGCGTCACTTCCACCGGGGGTATCACCGTGACCACGACCGCAGCACCGCAGACCACGGCACCGAACCTGCTCAACTGCGGCGCCCACTCCGGCGTCGCCGTCGAGACCGCCGACCGTACGGGCCGGCACAGCATCAGCGAGATGGTGGCGAGCACCGGCCTGAGCGCGCACACGCTGCGCTGGTACGAGCGGATCGGCCTGCTCGGCCCGGTCGACCGCACGCACTCCGGTCAGCGCCGGTACTGCGACGCCGACGTGCGGCGGCTGGAGTTCCTCGGCCGGCTGCGGCTGACCGGGATGTCGGTCGCGGACATGCTCCGCTACGTCGAGCTGGTCCGGGAGGGTGAACACACCCTGGCGGACCGCCGGGACCTGCTGGTGGTCCACCGCGAGGAGGTCAGGCTGAAGCTGGCCGACCTGCACGCGACCCTGGCGGTCCTCGACTACAAGATCGACCTCTACGGCGACACCCTCGAATCCCTCGAATCCTCCGAAGCACTCGAAGGCAGGAACACCGAATGCGTCTCCCCACCGTCCCCCTCGGCCGCAGCGGCGAGCTGATCGGAGCCCAGGGCCTCGGCTGCATGGGCATGTCCGAGTTCTACGGCCCGACCGACACCGCCGAGGCCCTGGCCACCCTGGACGCCGCCCTCGAGGCGGGCATCACCCTGTTCGACACCGCCGACATCTACGGCTCCGGCGCCAACGAGGAGCTGATCGGCCCGTTCGTCCGGGCCAACCGCGACCAGGTCGTGCTGGCCACCAAGTTCGCCATCGAGCGCCGCGCCGACGACCCGACCTACCGGGCCGTCCGCAACGACCCCGCCTACATCCGCACCGCCGTGGACGCCTCGCTGCGCCGCCTCGGGGTGGACGTGATCGACCTCTACTACATGCACCGGCGTGACCCGGCGGTCCCGCTGGCCGAGTCGGTCGGCGCCATGGCCGAGCTCGTCCAGGCGGGCAAGGTACGGGAGTTGGGCCTGTCCGAGGTGACCGGGGACGAGCTGCGCGAGGCGCACGCGGTGCACCCGATCGCCGCCCTACAGTCCGAGTGGTCGCTGTTCTCCCGGGACGTCGAGCGGACCGCGGTGCCGGCCGCCGCCGAACTGGGCGTCACCTTCGTCCCGTACTCGCCGCTCGGCCGGGGCTTCCTGACCGGCTCGTTCGCCGCCGCCGAGCAGCTGACGGAGGATGACTACCGGCGCTACCACCCGCAGTTCAGCGGTCCGAACGCCGCCGCCAACGCGGCCCTGATCGCCCCGATCCAGAAGATCGCCGCCGACCGGGGCGTCACCACCGCCCAGATCGCCCTCGCCTGGGTCCACCAGCGCGCCGAGGTGCACGGCCTCACGGTCGTCCCGATCCCGGGTACCCGCAAGCGCACCCGGCTCGCCGAGAACACGGCGGCGGCGACGCTGCGGCTCACCACCGCCGAGCTGGCCGCTCTGGAGCCCATCGCCGGCCAGGTCACCGGCACCCGTTACGCCGACATGAGCTCCACCTCGGCCGGTCGGGAGTAGCCGGTCGGCGACGGGAGGCCGGGAGCCCCGGGACTGCGATCACCGAGTGGACGCAGCCCGGGGCTCTCCGTCTCCGAGGTGCGGGAGGGCGTGGTGGTCCTGCTGTCGCAAGGTATTGACACGCCAATTGTGAGCGTTAACACTCTTGCAACAAGCGGGAACTGCACCGCAGGACAGAACGGCCGGAGGGACGAGCGCCACCGCCGACGGCGGCCCGCATTGCCGTGCGGCGGCTCCTGCGGCGTCCCCACCCCCACCTCCCCTCATACGGACCATGGAGTTCGCCATGCCGGCTCACCCCTTCAGCCGCCGTGCCATGTTCAAGGCGACCGGCGTCGCGGCCGTGGCCGCGGCTGCCGGCCCCGTCCTCGGCCCCGGCTCCGCGGCGGCGGAGACGCCCCCGGTCAGGTCCGACGTCGGCGTGACGACGGTTCCGTTCGAGCTGGGTCAGGTCCGGCTCACCAGCAGCCGGTGGCTCGACAACCAGAACCGCACCCTGGCCTACCTCCGCTTCGTCGACGTCGACCGCCTGCTGTACAACTTCCGCGCCAACCACCGGCTCTCCACCAACGCCGCTGCCGCGAACGGGGGTTGGGACGACCCGGGGTTCCCCTTCCGCACCCACGTGCAGGGTCACTTCCTCTCGGCGTGGGCCCAGGCCGCCGTCGCGCTCGGGGACACCACCTGCCGCGACAAGGCCAACCAGATGGTGGCCGAACTCGCCAAGTGCCAGGCCAACAACGCCGCTGCGGGCTTCTCGGCCGGCTACCTCTCGGGTTTTCCCGAGGCCGACTTCGCCAACCTCGAAGCGGGCAGGCTGAGCAACGGCAACGTCCCGTACTACTGCGTCCACAAGACCATGGCCGGCCTGCTCGACGTGTGGCGCCTGCTGGGCAACACCCAGGCCCGCGACGTGCTCCTCGCGCTCGCCGGCTGGGTCGACCGGCGTACCGCCGCGCTCAGCTACGGCACGATGCAGTCGATGCTGGGCACCGAGTTCGGCGGCATGAACGAGGTGCTGGCCGACCTCTACCAGCAGACCGGTGACGCCCGCTGGCTGACCACCGCCCAGCGGTTCGACCACGCCGCGGTCTTCGACCCGCTCGCCGCGAACCTGGACCAGCTCAACGGCATCCACGCCAACACGCAGGTGCCCAAGTGGATCGGCGCCGTCCGCGAGTACAAGGCCACCGGGACGACCCGCTACCGCGACATCGCCGCCAACGCCTGGGCGATCACCACCGGCTCGCACACCTACGCCATCGGCGGCAACAGCCAGGCCGAGCACTTCCGGGCCGCGAACGCCATCTCCGGCTACCTCACCGACGACACCTGCGAGCTCTGCAACTCCTACAACATGCTCAAACTGACCCGGGAGCTGTGGCAGTTGAGCCCCGACCGGGCCTCGTACTTCGACTTCTACGAGAAGGCGCTGCTCAACCACGTCATCGGCGCCCAGAACCCGGCCGACCCGCACGGCCACATCACCTACTTCAGCTCGCTCAACCCGGGCGGCCGCCGGGGCAAGGGCCCGGCCTGGGGCGGTGGCACCTGGAGCACCGACTACGGCACGTTCTGGTGCTGCCAGGGGACGGGTGTCGAGTCCAACACCAAGCTGATGGACTCCATCTACTTCCACGACGGCACCACCCTCACGGTGAACCTGTTCCTCCCGTCCGTCCTGGACTGGGCCCAGCGGGGCATCACGGTCACCCAGACCACCGCGTTCCCGGCCGAGGACACCACGACGCTCAAGGTCACCGGCAGCGTGAGCGGGACGTGGTCCCTGCGCGTCCGCATCCCCGGCTGGACCTCGGGTGCCACGATCAGCGTCAACGGCGTCGCGCAGAGCGTCGCGGTCACCCCGGGCACTTACGCGACCGTGACCCGGTCCTGGTCCACCGGTGACACCGTCACCGTGAAGCTCCCGATGCGGGTGGCCCTCCAGGCCGCCAACGACAGCCCCGGTGTCGCGGCGATCACCTACGGCCCCGCCGTGCTGGCCGGCAACTACGGCAGCACCGCGCTGTCCGCCCTGCCGACCCTGGACGCCGCCACGATCACCCGGACCAGCAGCACCGCCCTCGCCTTCACGGCCACCGCCGACGGGGCGACGGTCGACCTCGGCCCGTTCCACGACGCCCAGGGCTTCAACTACACCGCCTACTGGCGGACCGACAGCTCGAGCGTCCGGCTGGTCAACGCGGCCAGCGGTCTCGTCCTCGGTATCCAGAACATGTCCACCGCCGACGGGGGCACCGCCCTTCAGTGGCCCGACACCGGCACCGCCGACCACAACTGGGTCCTGGTCGTCGACGGCACCGCACTGCGGCTGCGCAACGTCAACAGCGGCAAGGTCCTCGGCGTGAAGGACATGTCCACCGCCGACAACGCCGCGATCCTCCAGTGGAGTGACACCGGCACCGCCGACCACCGGTGGACCGTCGTCGACGCGGGCAACGGCTACCACAGGTTCCAGAACGTCCACACCGGCAAGCTGCTCGGCATCGCAGGCGGCTCCACCGCCCAGGGCACCGCAGCCGTCCAGTTGTCCGACAGCGGTGCCGCCGCCGGCCAGTGGCAGTTCCTCCCCGTGGGTGCCAGGCGGATCCAGAACGTCGCCAGCGGACTCGTCCTCGGCATCCGGAACATGTCCACCGCCGACGGGGGCACCGCCCTTCAGTGGGGCGACACCGGCACCGCCGACCACCTGTGGACGGCCGCCCTCGACACCGGCGGCTACCTGCGCCTGCGCAACTCCAACAGCGGCAAGGTCCTCGCCGTGGAGAACGGCGACACCGCCAACGGCGCCCGGATCGTCCAGTGGGCGGACAACGGCGCGGCCGACCACCGCTGGCGCCTGCGCCACGGCGGTGGCGACACCTTCCGGATCCAGTGCGCCGACAGCGGCCGCGTCCTCGGCCTCTCCGGCGCGTCCACCGCACAGGGAGCCCAAGCCGTGCTCTGGGACGACAACGGCACCGGTGACCACCTCTGGCGGTTCATCTGACCCGGCGTCGGGTGCCGCGACCGCAGGGCGGTCGCGGTGCTCAGCTCCGGGCGGCCCGGGTGACGTCCGCGTAGTCGCCGAGGGCGATGTCGGCGAAGTTGCGGAGGCTGGCGGTGCCCTCGGCGAGGTAGCCGGTGTGGCCGTCGGCGCCGGTCGAGGAGACCCGGATGGCGCCGAAGGCGGTGGAGGTGGGGTCGGCGCCGTGGCCGAGGCCGCCGACCTCCAGGTAGGGAACGTTGCCGATCCAGTCGGTGGGGTTGCGGGCGGCCCAGACCCGGACGCCGGTGCCGAGGTCGGCGGCGTCGGTCACGCCCATCCCGGGGCTGCCGAAGACCACCAGGTCGGTGGGGGTGGCGTCGTGGATGGCGGGGGCGGCGGTGCCGCAGACCACCGTCCCGTACGAGTGGCAGAGCAGCGTCGGCGGCGTGGCCGGGTCGCTGGTGACGGCGAGGCCGGCCAGCAGGCGGGTGAGCCGGGGGGCGGCGGCCTGGGCGAGGCGGTCGGTGACCGCGTCGGGGCCGAGGCCGGCGGGCGTGACGTAGCCGGTCCAGGCGATCACGGCGGTACGGGTGCCGGCCGACCGGCGCTGCTCCTCGGCGTACAGGGCGCGGCCCATCCCGGCGGGGGAGCGGAGCGGGTCGACGGCCTGGTCGAAGTGGCCGAGGTCGGCGTCCGAGCCGGGGACCAGGACGGCCACCCGCTGAGCGGTCGTCAGGTCGCCGTACACCTCGCTGACCAGGCCCCGGCCGCGTGGGTCGAAGGCCAGGATCTGCCGCTCGGGCGCGAGCAGGTGGTCGCTGTCGTCGGCCCGGGCGGCGGCCCGGGCGCGGGTGTCGGCGTCCAGTCGCCGGTCGTCGGCGCGGGCCCGGGCCCGGTCGCGTTCGGCGGCGATCGCCAGGCGGTTGGCCCGGTAGCGGAGCTGGAGCGGGGCGCCGTCCAGGTTGCCGACGACCAGCGGGTAGCCGGTGGCCAGGCGGTCGGTCTGCGTGGGGGTGAGCGAGGCGAAGAACGCGGCCACGCTGCGGGCGTCGGCGGTCGCCGGGTCCGGCAGGTCGCGGCCGAGCGAGTGGTCGACGACCCACTGGGAGCTGCCGGCCGGGGGCGTGGTGATGGCGAGCTGTTCGTTGCCCACGGCGGCCTGCGCGGCGGCGGCGCCGGTGTCGACCAGCACCACGGTGGTGGCGAAGACACCTATCAGTACTCGTTTGATCCGCCTGCGGCGCTGCACGGACCGCGCGTTCTGCTGCGGCAACTGGTCACCATCCTTCGGGGCCCGCGTGGGTGCACCACCGCCGGCAACTCCCAGCCAGCGTATGGGCTGGGGAGGCGGGGTGTGCCCGGCTAAACTGTGGGATGGGTCACAGGGTTTCGGGGGTTGCCCCGGATGAGTCGTACTCCCGGACCAGCTTCTTCGGCGCGACGCTCCGCCAGGCGTCGGCGAGCAGGTCGCGCAGCTCCTCCGGGTCGGCCCCGGCCAGCTTGACCAGCACCCAGCCGTGCCGCCCGACGTACGGCGCCGAGGAGTACACCTCCGGCTCGGCGGCCAGCAGTTCGGCCTGGTCCGCCTTGCTCGCCTTGACGGTGACCTCGCCCGAGCCGGGCGTCCCCATCGCGAAGATCTTCTCGCCGACCCGCAGGGTGACCGTGGTCTCCCAGGTCAGCCGCTCGGTGGCCCGGGGGAGTGCCAGGCCCGTGCTCAGGAACTGATCGAACGTCACCATGCGGCCCAGCCTAGGCGGTACGACTGTCGGACCCGTCAGACCACCCCGAGCGCGTACACCGCGAACAGCCCCGCCCCCGCGCCCAGTGCGGCCCGCCAGCCCCGGCTGAGCTTCCAGGGGGCGTCGAACCGCCGGGCGTACCGGCCGATCAGGGTGAGCACCAGGCCGAACACCGGCAGCCAGGCCAGCCGGGCCGGCACCCAGCCGAGCGAGTCCGGTGCGGTGGTCAGACCGGGGACGGCGCCCAGGGCGCCGCCGAGCGCGCCGACCGAGAACATCGCGGTCTGGTGCCAGCAGAAGATCGTCATCGCCGAGAGGTTGACCGCCACCACCGGCAGCCAGAGCAGCGGCCGCCGCAGCGCCCGGCCGATCCGGTCGCGCAGCAGCATCGCCGCGCCGCACTGCACCGAGGCCAGCGCCGGCACCAGCAGGGACGGCGGGTGCGAGTTGGTCCGGGCCACCCCGGGCACGCCGACCATGCTGGCCGGGTAGTGGAAGACCGTCAGCAGCACGGTGAACAGCGCGGCCCCGCCGAGCAGCAGCAGCTTCGCCCCGGCCTTGCGCAGCGTGCCCTGGGCCCAGGAGATGCCGAGCTGGTAGGCGAACAGCCAGCCGGGCAGCAGGTTGACCAGTGCCAGCCAGGACGGCACCGAGTCGGCCCACGGCCCGTACCGCAGCGCGTCCACCACCGCGACCACGCCGAGCAGCGGGGCCGCCGCCCAGCCGCCGAGCCGGCGGCCGAGCCGCAGGCACCAGGGGGTGAGCGCGGTGAGCACCAGGTAGATGCCGATGTACCAGAGCGGCTGGACCACCAGCACGCTGCCGGTCCTGACCGTCCCGGCGGGGACGCCGAGTGCGGTCAGCAGCGGGATCAGCAGCGCCCAGACCGCCGCCACCCCCAGCACCGGGCGGAGCAGCCGGACGGCGCGCTGCCGCAGCCAGTCGGCGGTGCCGGCACCCCGTTCCTGCGAGCGGGCCAGCGACTTGGCCGAGGCGTAGCCGCCGACCAGGAAGAACACCCCGAGCAGCTGGAGCACCCAGCTGAGCGGGGCGAAGAAGCCGAGCGAGGCCAGCGGGCTGGCGTTGTGCAGCACGCCGTCCGGCGAACTGGTGAAGCCGCCGAGCAGCCAGTGCCCGATCGGCACCGAGAGCAGGGCGAGGGCGCGCAGGCCGTCCAGGGCGCGGTCGCGGGTGGTGGGGGTCCTGGCGTCCACGGAGGCCGCGGTGCGGCAGAGGGTGGTGACGAGCTTCATGGCGGGGTCTCCTGACGAAGGATCAGCGGGTGCAGGCGTCGCGGCCGGGGGCGCAGGTCACCTGGTCGGTGCGGCCGAGCGCGATCGCGGCGAAGTTGGCCAGCGAGGCGGTGCCGGGGGCGAAGTAGCCGCTGTGGCCGTGCGAACCGGCGGAGGCGACCGCCCGGGCGCCGAAGGCGGGGTCCTCGGGGTCGGCGCCGTGGCCGAGGCCGAGGAAGGAGACGTTCGGGACCTGGTCGATCCAGTCCTCGGCGTTGCGCTGGGCCACCCAGACCGGGACCCGGAGGTCGGCGGCCCGGTCCACGTCCATCCCGGGCGAGCCGATCGCGACGATCCCGGTGGCCTGCTCCGGGCCCAGGCCGGCGAGCGAGCAGACGGCGGTGCCGTAGCTGTGGCAGAGCACCGTGACCGGCCCGGTGGTGGGCACCAGGCCGGACAGGAAGTGGCTCAGCCGAGGGGCGCCGGCCCGGGCCAGCCGGGCGGTGGCGGCGTCCAGGCCGACCTTGACGGGGGTGGTGTAGCCGGTCCAGGCGACCACCGCCAGCCGGTCACCGGCCCGGTCGCGGAGCGCCCGGGCCATCCCGGTCGGGGTGCCGTACGGGGAGGAGGCGCGGTCGACGGTCATCAGGTCGATGTCGGCGCCGGGTACGATCACCGCCGTGCGCTCGGCCCGGGCCAGGTCGCCGAACACCTCGGCCAGCTGGCCCCGGCCGCGCGGGTCGAAGGCCAGCAGCTGACGGCCGGTCAGCGCGACGTACCGGTCGGCCCTGGCCCGGGCGGCGGCCCGGTCCCGCTCGGGCAGGGTGCCGTCGGCGGCCACCGCCAGCTCACGGTCCCGCTCCTCGCGCAGGGCCAGCGAGTTGGCGAAGTACCGCAGGGCGAACGGGGCACCGTCCAGGTTCCCCACCACCAGCGGGTGGCGGACCGCCAGTGCCCGCTGGTGCGCCTGCGGCAGCCCGGCGAAGAAGGCCGCCACCTCGGCGGCGTCCGCCCGCCCGGGCTCCGGCACCCGCAGCCCCAGGGTGGTGTCGGCGACCCAGGCCGCGCTTCCGGGCGGCGGCCCGGTGACCGCCCGCTGGCCGTCCGCCGCCGCCCAGCCACCGGCCCCGCCGACCGCCAGTACCGCGAGGAGACCCCCGGCCAGTGCCCGCCCGAATCGTGCTCGCATCCGCTCCAACCCTTCCGTCGTAAAGCTGCTGACGGAGAGGAAGGTAAGGAGCAGATGGCCCCGCGATCGTCACACCGCGGGGCCAACCGGCACGTCGTACCGGGGTACTACTGGCCCGGCGTCACCAGCCCGGACTCATACGCCAGGACCACCGCCTGGGCCCGGTCGCGCAGGTCGAGCTTGGCCAGGATGCGGCCGATGTGGGTCTTCACGGTCTGCTCGGCGACCACCAGCTGCCCGGCGATCTGCTGGTTGGACAGGCCACGGGCGATCAGCTCCAGCACCTCGGTCTCCCGGGGCGTCAGCCCGTTCAGCCGCAGCCGGGGATCGCGGCGCGGGGCCGGGCGGGTGCGGGCGAAGTCCTCGATCAGCCGCCGGGTCACCGAGGGGGCGAGCAGCGCGTCCCCGGCGGCCACCACCCGGACGGCGGCGATCAGGTCGGCCGGCGGTGCGTCCTTGAGCAGGAAGCCGCTGGCCCCGGCCCGGAGCGCCTCGTAGACGTAGTCGTCCACGTCGAAGGTGGTCAGCATCAGCACCTTGGGCCGGTGCACCACGCCGACCGGCGGGTCGAGCAGCTGGCGGGCCGCCTCCAGACCGTCCATCTCGGGCATCCGGACGTCCATCAGCACCACGTCCGGACGGGTCCGCCCGCTGACCTCCAACGCCTGCTTCCCGTCGGCGGCGTCACCGACCACGTCGATGTCGGTCTGCGCGTTGAGCAGTGCGGCGAACCCGGCCCGGACCATCGCCTGGTCGTCGACGATGATTACGCGGATGGTCATCGGGGGCTCTCTCCAAGGGTGGTGACGGGCAGTTCGGCGGTGACCAGGAAACCGCCCGCAGGCGTACCGCCGGTCTCCAGCCTGCCGGACAGCAGGCGGACCCGCTCACGCATTCCCACCAGGCCGTGCCCGGTGCCCTCGCCGCCCTCCACGGCCGGGCGGCCGCCCGGCGAGTTCTCCACCGTCACCCGCAGCGTCCGGCCGACGGCGGTCAGCCTGACCTCGGCCCGCGCCCCCGGCGCGTGCCGGACCACGTTGGCCAGCGCCTCCTGCACGATCCGGTACGCCGACAGGGCCACCGCGGAAGGGAGTTCACCCAGCGCGGCCACCTCCGGAGTCACCGTCAGCTCGGCCCGCACCCCGGCCTGACCCACCGTCTCCACCAACTGCCCGAGCTGCGCCAGCCCCGGCTGCGGCGCCCGGTCCGGGGCCGCCCCGGCACTGCGCAGCACCCCCAGCAGCCGCCGCATCTCGGTCAGCGAACTCCGGGCCGCCGCCGCGATGGTGCCGAACTCCTCCACCGCCTCCGGTGGCAGACCACCGATCCGGTACGGCGCACTGTCCGCCTGCACCGTGATCACCGACATGTGGTGCGCGACCACGTCGTGCAACTCCCGGGCGATCCTGGCCCGTTCCTCCAGCAGCGTGCTGCGCTCCCGCTCCGCCTCGCTGATCTGCTCCTGCTCGGCCAGCAGCCGCTGTGCCTCGCCCCGGCCGCGCACGCTCCAGCCCAGCAGCAGCACCGCCCCGGAGACCGCCACCGTCACGGCGGCGGTCTGATCGGCCCGGGACCGGTGCAGATCGGAGGCCACGACGGTGGCCGCCAGCGTGACCAGCCAGACCGCGAGCAGGGTCCGCCCACGCTCCCGCAGCGCCAGTGCCGGCATCAGGAAGAGGTAGCAGATCAGGGTCGGCACCGGCCACGGCCACGGCCCGGCCCCCACCGGGCTGCCCGCCGTCAGCAGCGCCCCGAGCACTGTCCCCGCGGCCGCCACCCACCAGGCCTGCAACGGTCGGGTGACCGCCATCAGCAGTGGCGCGGACTGCACCAGCGCGAGCGCCCCCGCCACCCCGCCGGGCACCCCGTAGTTGTCGGCCAGCACCACGGTGCCCACCGGCAGCAGGGTCGCCACCGCGGAGACCGCCAGCAGGTACGGCAGCCAGCGCACCCAGGCGCGTCGTGCCCCGGACATCAGCGGGGCCCGGCCGTCGACGGGGGTGAGCAGCGCCCGGCCGAGGTCGGCCAGCTGATCACCCACCGGTTGCAGGAGGTTCAGGACGGCGGAGGGAAGTTGAGGCTTCATCCCGGCCAAGCCTAGGCGGCCCGACCCCACCGGGAGTCGTACCGCAGTCCGGACTTCGGCGTAGCACCTGGGTATGACCGCTACCGTTTGCAGGTGCTCAGCCCGCTACGGCGTCAGGGTCTCGGGGAACTGCGAGGAGATCTGACGCCGGGGTCACTGCGACACTGCCTGACCGCCTACCCAACGGTGACCTGTTCCGAGGCCGGCGTCGCAGTTCCCCGAGCCCCTGACCGTAGACCCGGAGCATCTGCAAAAAAGCTGAGGTTCAGCGCCAGTCGCCGGCCAGGGCCGGGCCCAGTTGGTCGAAGTGGGACTCGATGACGGTGATCATGCCCTCGGGGCCGGGCGCGGAGTGGTCGCTGCTCCAGGCGAGGTGGGCGGAGCGGAGGACCCCGCCGAAGACGGCGGCCAGTACCCGGGGCCGCAGGTCGACCGCCGGGTCGAGTCCCTCCCGACGGGCGATCAGTTCGGTGATCAGGCGCTCCTGTTCGGTGATCCGCCGGAGGTGGGCGGCGAGCAGGGTGGGGGTCTCCTCGATCAGCTGGATGAGTTCGAGGGCGGCGGTGACGCCGGTGTCCGAGGTCCCCGTGGCGGACAGGTCGCGCCAGGCCAGCACGATCGAACTCCGCAGCGCCTGCAGCGGGTTCTCCGAGGCGGGCCGCTCCCGGAGGGTGGCGACGAAGTAGTCCTCGGCGTCGGCCAGGACGGCCAGCGCGACCTCCTCCTTGTTGGAGAAGTACCGGAAGAAGGTGCGCTGCGAGACGTCGACCTCGGCCGCGATCTCGTCGACGGTGGTGCGCGCGTAGCCCTGGCTCAGGAAGAGCCGGTGGGCGGCGGAGACCAGGTCGTCCCTGGTGCGCTGCTTCTTCCGCTCGCGCAGGCCGAGCACCCGGCAGGCGGCCGGTTCGGCGGACGGGAGGGGCTGCGCGGCCATGGCTGGGCCTTCCGGGACAGGGCGGGACTGTGCACATCAGCACTGTGTCCATAACGATAGCGCGCTGACAAATGGCAGAGATTGGCAGAAGTCAGCCAACAGCACAAGACAGTGTTTGCCTAATGTCAGAGGCTGACATAATCTCAACCGGCAGTGGCGCCCGTCAGGCCGGACGACTCGTGGGGACGGGTGGGCCGGGGCGCCACCGCCATGCCCTGGCCCCGGCCGTGCCCCGCGCACGGCCCGGTGGCCGAAGTCCTGCTGATCGAAGCCCTCGGAGGGTCCGTCAGATGAGCCAGCCCCTGACCAAGACCGCGAAAGCGGCTGTGCCGCCGGAGCGCAGCGCACCGCCCACCGGTCTCGCACGGTTCCAGGGCCACCCCTGGCTGACCCTGCTCACGGTGGCGGTCGGCGTGATGATGGTGGCGCTGGACGGCACCGTGGTGGCGATCGCCAACCCGGTGATCCAGAGCGACCTGGGCGCCTCGCCCGCCGACATCCAGTGGGTGACCAGCGGCTACCTGCTGGCGCTGGCGGTCTTCCTGATCACGGCCGGCAAGATCGGCGACCGGTTCGGCCACAAGTCCACCTTCCTGGTCGGTGCGGCCGGCTTCGCGGCCACCTCCGCCGCCATCGGGTTCGCCGGCAACATCCAGCTGGTGATCGCCTTCCGGGTGCTCCAGGGCCTGTTCGGCGCGCTGCTCCAGCCCGCCGCGCTCGGTCTGCTGCGCGGTGCGTTCCCGGCCGACAAGCTCAACATGGCGATCGGCATCTGGGCCGGTGTGATCGGCGCGTCCACCGCCGCCGGTCCGATCGTCGGCGGTCTGCTGGTCGAGCACGTCAGCTGGCAGTCGGTGTTCTTCATCAACATCCCGGTCGGCATCGCCGCCGTGGCGCTCGGCATCTGGATCCTCAAGGACGTCCGGGCCGAGAACGCGGCCAAGTCCTTCGACGTGCCCGGCATCGCGCTGCTCTCGGTGGCGATGTTCGCGCTGGTCTGGGGCATCATCAAGGCCCCGAGCTGGGGCTGGGGCGACAGCAGCACGCTGATGTTCCTCGGTGGCGCGGTGCTCGCCCTGGTGCTGTTCGCGTTCTGGCAGACCAAGGCGAAGGAGCCGCTGATCCCGCTCAGCCTGTTCCGCTCGGTGCCGCTCTCGGCGGGCGCCCTGCTGATGGTGCTGATGGCCTTCGCGTTCTTCGGCGCGATCTTCTTCGTGACCTTCTACCTGCAGAACGTGCACGCCATGACGCCCGTTCAGGCGGGCGTCCACCTGCTGCCGATGACCGGCATGATGATCGTCGGCGCCCCGGCGGCCGGCGCCGCGATCGGCAAGGTCGGTCCGCGGATCCCGATCGTGGTCGGCATGGTGCTCACCACCGTGGCGATGTACGGGATGTCCACCCTGACCTCGGACTCCGGCACCGGCATCATGTCGCTCTGGTTCGTCCTGATGGGTCTGGGCATCAGCCCGGTCATGGTCGGCGCGACCGAGGTGATCGTCGGCAACGCCCCGCTGGAGCTGTCCGGTGTGGCCGGTGGCCTCCAGCAGGCCGCCATGCAGGTCGGCGGCTCGCTCGGCACCGCCGTGCTCGGCGCGGTGATGGCAGCCAAGGTCACCAACGTGCTCCCCGGCAACTGGGCCGCGGCCGGCCTGCCGCCGGTCGACCCGGCCCAGCAGGCCGGTCTCGACCAGGCCGCCCAGCTCGGCATCGCCCCGCCGGCCCCGGCCGGCACCCCCGAGCAGGTGGTGCAGGGCATGGCCACCGCCGTCCACGAGTCCTTCGTCAGCGGCATGTCGCTGGCCTTCGCGGTGGCCGCCGCCGTCGCCTTCGCGGCGGCCCTGCTCGGCCTGCTCACCAAGCGGGGCGCGACCGACGCCGGTCCGGCCGTGCACATCTGAGCCACTGGCACGGGGAAGGGGGGCGCCGAACGGCGCCCCCCTTCCCCGTGCTCGCGTACCGGTTCGCCTACCTCGGTCGTCCGCGCTCGAACCGGTCGGTCGGCAGCTCCACCAGCGGGGCCGGGTAGTCGGGCCGCTCCGCCAGCAGCCAGGGCCGGTGCACGGTGCCGCCCGGCAGGTGGGCCAGCTCGGGCACCCAGCGGCGGACGTACGCCCCGTCCGGGTCGAAGCGCTTGGCCTGGGTGAGCGGGTTGAGGACCCGGTTGGGGCGGGTGTCGGTGCCGGTGCCCGCGACCCACTGCCAGTTCAGCTGGTTGTTGGCCACGTCGCCGTCGACCAGCAGGGAGAGGAAGTGCGCGGCCCCCTCGCGCCAGTCGTGGTGGAGCGTCTTGGCCAGGAAGCTCGCGGTGATCAGCCGGGCGCGGTTGTGCATCCAGCCCTGGGCGGCCAGCTGCCGCATCCCCGCGTCCACGATCGGACAGCCCGTCAACCCGGCCCTCCAGGCGTTGAGTTCGCCCTCGTCCCGGTGCCAGCGGTCGCCGCGCGGGCGGTAGTCCGCCCAGGCCGCCGCGGGCCGGGCCGCCAGCACCTGGTGGTGGAAGTCCCGCCAGACCAGCTGCCGGACGAAGTCCTCGTCCGCGGTCCCGGCGGCCAGCTCGGTCGCCGACAGGCAGCCGAAGTGCAGGTAGGGGGAGAGATGTGACGTCCCGTCGAGCGCGAGCGCGTCCCGGTCGCCCGGGGTCCAGCGCTTCCACCGGGCCCGGCCGGCGCGTTCGCCGCCCGGCGGCAGCTCGGGGGAGTCGGGGCGCACGACGGGAACGGGCAGGCTCGCGATCCCGTCCGGCACCGGCACCCGCCGGGGCGCGGGCAGCGGCTTCCGTCGCGGGGCGGCCGACCAGGCCCGCAGATAGGGCGTGAAGACCGCGTAGTGGTCCTTGCCCGCCGGGGTGACCGCGCCCGGCGCCAGCGCCGTCAGCACGGCGTCGTGCACCACCAGCCGGTCGCCGAACTCCGCCCGCAGCCGGGCCTCCCGGCGCTGGGCGAAGGCGGTCACCCCGGCCGCCACGTGCACCGCACCGGCGCCGGCCTCGGCCGCCACCCGGGCGGTCTCGGCGACCACGTCGCCGCGCCGCAGCACCAGGTGCCCGCCGCGCGAGCGCAGCCCGGCGTCCAGGTCACGCAGGCAGTCGGCGAGGAAGGCGGCCCGGTTGGGGACGGCGAAGCCGGTGGCGGCGATCCCGTCGTCCAGCACGAACAGTGGGACCACCAGGTCGGTGGCGGCGAGGGCGGCGTGCAGCACGGGGTTGTCGTGCAGCCGGAGGTCCTGAGTGAGGAGCGCGATGGTGACGGGCATCCGCCATGGTCCCGCCCCACCGCCCGGGGAGCGGGGCCGACGCGCCGTCAGGAGAGCCCGAAGGGCCGCCCCCCGGGAGGGACGGCCCTTCGGTCAACCGGTGATCAGGCGTCGCCGCCCGCGGCGCCCGGGTCGGCGGCGGCCACGTCCAGCAGCTGGTAGCGGTCGATCGCCTCCTTCAGCGCGGAGCGGTCGATCCGGCCCTGCTTGGCCAGCTCGGTCAGCACGCCCAGCACGATCGACTGCACGTCGATGTGGAAGAAGCGGCGCGCCGCGCCACGGGTGTCGGCGAAGCCGAACCCGTCGGCACCGAGCGACTGGTACTGGCCCGGCACCCAGCGGGAGATCTGGTCCGGCACCGCACGCATCCAGTCGGAGACCGCGACGAACGGGCCCTCCGAGCCGGACAGCTTGCTCGTCACGTACGGGACGCGCTGCGGCTCCTCCGGGTGCAGCAGGTTGAACTCCTCGGCCTCCACCGCGTCGCGGCGCAGCTCGTTCCAGGAGGTCGCCGACCAGACGTCCGCCTTGACGTTCCACTGCTCGGCCAGGATCTGCTGGGCCTCCAGGGCCCACGGCACCGCCACGCCGGAGGCGAGGATCTGTGCCGGGATCTGGCCCGCCGTGCCCGGGGCGTACTTGTGGATGCCCTTGAGGATGCCCTCGACGTCCACGTTCTCGGGCTCGGCCGGCATCTTGATCGGCTCGTTGTAGACCGTCATGTAGTAGAAGACGTCCTCGCCGTGCGGGTGCTCCGCCGTCGAGCCGTACATCCGCTTGATGCCGTCCTGCATGATGTGCGCGATCTCGAAGCCGTACGCCGGGTCGTACGCGACGACGCCGGGGTTGGTCGAGGCGAGCAGCTGCGAGTGGCCGTCCGCGTGCTGCAGACCCTCACCGGTCAGCGTGGTGCGGCCCGCCGTGGCGCCGATCACGAAGCCGCGGGCCAGCTGGTCGGCCATCTGCCAGAACTGGTCACCCGTGCGCTGGAACCCGAACATCGAGTAGAAGACGTAGACCGGGATCAGCGGCTCGCCGTGCGTCGCGTAGGACGAACCGGCGGCGATCAGCGAGGCGGTGCAGCCCGCCTCGGAGATGCCGTCGTGCAGCATCTGGCCGGTCTTGGACTCCTTGTACGCCAGCAGCAGCTCGCGGTCGACCGACTCGTAGGTCTGGCCGAGCGGGTTGTAGATCTTGGCGGACGGGAAGAGCGAGTCCATGCCGAAGGTGCGGTACTCGTCGGGGGCGATCGGCACGAACCGGTCGCCGATCCCCTTGTCCCGCATCAGGTCCTTCAGGACGCGGACGAACGCCATCGTGGTCGCGATGGTCTGGTTGCCCGAACCCTTCTTGACCGCCTTGTAGGCGTCGTCGCCCGGGAGCTCCAGCATGCGCGGGCGCACCTTGCGGGTCGGCATGTAGCCGCCCAGCTCGCTGCGCCGGTCGTGCATGTACTGGATCTCCTCGGAGTCCTTGCCCGGGTGGTAGTAGGGCGGGTAGCCCTCGTCGAGCTGCTTGTCGGTGATCGGCAGGTGCAGCCGGTCCCGGAAGCGCTTGAGGTCCTCGGTGGTGAGCTTCTTCATCTGGTGGGTCGCGTTGCGGCCCTCGAAGTTCGGACCGAGGGTCCAGCCCTTGACGGTCTGGGCCAGGATCACGGTCGGCTGGCCCTTGTGCTCGCGGGCCGCCTTGTACGCCGCGTAGACCTTGGCGTGGTCGTGACCGCCGCGGCCCAGGTGCTGGATCTGCTGGTCGGTCATGTTCTCGACCATCTGACGCAGCCGCAGGTCACCACCGAAGAAGTGGTCGCGGATGTAGCCGCCGGTCTCGGTCGCGTAGGTCTGGAACTGGCCGTCCACCGTGGTGTTCAGCTTGTTCACCAGCACGCCGTCGCGGTCCTGGGCGAGCAGCGGGTCCCAGCTGCGGTCCCAGATCAGCTTGATGACGTTCCAGCCGGCGCCGCGGAACTGCGACTCCAGCTCCTGGATGATCTTGCCGTTGCCGCGGACCGGGCCGTCCAGGCGCTGCAGGTTGCAGTTCACCACGAAGGTCAGGTTGTCCAGGCCCTCACGGGCGGCCAGCGAGAGCTGGCCGAGCGACTCGGGCTCGTCCATCTCGCCGTCGCCGAGGAAGGCGTAGACGTGCGAGGACGAGGTGTCCTTGATGCCGCGGTGCTCCAGGTAGCGGTTCATCCGGGCCTGGTAGATCGCACCGAGCGGGCCGAGGCCCATCGAGACGGTGGGGAACTCCCAGAAGTCCGGCATCAGCCGCGGGTGCGGGTAGCTGGAGAGGCCGTACGGCGCCTTGGACTTCTCCTGGCGGAAGGCGTCGAGCTGGGTCTCGCTCAGCCGGTCCAGCAGGAAGGCCCGGGCGTAGATGCCGGGGGAGGCGTGACCCTGGAAGAAGATCTGGTCGCCCGACTCGCCCTCGGCGTCCTTGCCGCGGAAGAAGTAGTTGAAGCCCACGTCGTAGAGCGACGCGGAGGAGGCGAAGGTGGCGATGTGGCCACCGACCCCGATGCCCGGGCGCTGGGCCCGGGAGACCATCACGGCCGCGTTCCAGCGGGTCGCGTTGAGGACCTTGCGCTCGATCTCCTCGTTGCCGGGGAAGAACGGCTCGTCCTTGGTCGCGATGGTGTTGACGTAGTCCGTGCTGCGCATCTCGGGCACGGCGACACGCTTCTCGCGGGCGCGCTCGATCAGGCGGAGCATCAGGTAGCGGGCGCGCTCGCGGCCCCGCTCGTCGATGGCCGCGTCAAGCGACTCGAGCCATTCCGCGGTCTCCTCGGGATCGAAGTCCGGGACCTGACTCGGAAGGCCGCCAATGATGATCGGGTTGCGATCTGCTCCGGAAGCCACGCTGTTCCTTCACTGTCGGTCGAAACTGAGGTGTGTCGCGCCGCCTCCATCGTGTACCGCAACTCGGAGATCCGTCATATCTACCGATGGGTAACCTTTCCGCCTGGTGGGCGGGCCGATCGGATGGAGCGCTGGGCGTCGTTGCCCGCCACGCGCCATCGGGTGGTACGAAGAGGTGGACCGACCTTGGACCTGAAATCTCTTCCAGGCTTCCCGGCGGTCCGATGGCGGACATCCGGGACGAGGGCCAACAGGAGACTTTACGCCCGCACGGGTGTGTAGCCCGAATGCCGTTCGCATCTCGGTCATTCTCTCGGGTCACCCCTGTCGCAACCGGCAGCATCAGGGGTCCGTACAGAAAAGGGCAAATCGGTGTGATTCCTGACACGCCAACCGGGCGTGTCCCCGCCCGAGACGTCAACCTTTGGGTGGGATCGGGGTGCGGGTACTTGCGCGAACCGCCGGTCCCGTGTGGACTACGGCCAAGCCTCGGCAAGGATGTCGAGCCGAATACTGGAGGTTATTCCCGTGAGCGCGACCGCGGACCCCGCGGACAAGTCCAACCCGGCGCACCGCCTCGGCTTCGAGCCGGGCCAGATCGTCCAGGAGCTCGGGTACGACGAAGACACTGACCAGGACCTCCGCGAGGGCATCGAGGAGATCACCGGTACTGAACTCGTCGACGAGGACTACGACGACGTCGCCGACGCCGTCCTGCTGTGGCACCGCGAGGAGGACGGGGACCTGACCGATGCCCTCGTCGACGCCTTGGAGTACCTCGCAGAGGGCGGCCTGGTCTGGCTGCTGACGCCCAAGACCGGCCGGGACGGGCACGTGGAGGCGCACGAGATCGCCGACGCCGCCAAGACCGCCGGACTCTCCCAGACCAGCTCGGTGGCCCTCGCCAAGGACTGGGCGGGCACCCGCCTGGCCACCCCGAAGGCGGCGAAGACCGGCAAGCGCTGAAACTCGGAACATCTCGGGACGGGCCCCGCTGGAGGAAACTCCAGCGGGGCCCGTTCGTTTCGCCGGCCGGCCTGTAGCTGCCGCCGGTGACCGTGTTCACCCAGGGCGAAATCGGGGGTGGGCCGGGCAACTGCCCTCACCCGTACGGCGGAACGGGCCCGATCGGATGCAAGGATGCCTGAGTCGCCCGACCTGGGGCATTCACGCAGGAGGACCAGCATGGCTATCGAGGTAGGCACCGAGGCTCCGGACTTCGAGCTCAAGAACCAGCACGGCGAGCTGGTCAGGCTCTCCGACTTCCGGGGCGAGAAGAACGTCGTCGTGGTCTTCTACCCGTTCGCGTTCACCGGTGTCTGCACCGGCGAGGTCTGCGCGATCCAGAAGGAGCTGCCGCGCCTGCAGAACGACTCCGTGCAGGTGCTCGCGGTCTCCAACGACTCGCCGTTCACCCTCCGGGTCTTCGCCGACCAGGAGGGCCTGGAGTACCCGCTGCTCTCCGACTTCTGGCCGCACGGCGAGGTCTCCCGGGCGTACGGCGTGTTCGAGGAGGAGAAGGGCTGCGCGGTGCGCGGCACCTTCGTGATCGACAAGACCGGCGTGGTCCGCTGGTCGATCGTCAACGGCCTCCCGGACGCCCGGGACGAGCAGGCCTACCTGGCCGCCGTCGACGCGCTCTGAGACCCCTTCCGAGGCCCTCCGGCGCGCTCGCCGGAGGGCCTCGGCGCGTGGTGCGGACGGCTCGGCGGACACTTCGTCCGTTCGACCGGGCCGGGTCACTGCCCACGACGGGGAACCCGGCACTACGATCGGGCCGTTGGGCAGAGTGAAACACCATCAGCGCTTATGGAGGACCAAGTGGGTGTCAGCCTCAGCAAGGGCGGCAACGTCTCGCTCACCAAGGAGGCCCCGGGCCTGACCGCGGTCGTCATCGGCCTCGGCTGGGACGTCCGGACCACCACCGGCTCGGACTTCGACCTGGACGCCAGCGCGCTGCTCCTGAACGCCGAGGGCAAGGTCGGTTCGGACGGCAACTTCGTCTTCTTCAACAACCTGAAGAGCGCGGACGGCTCGGTCGAGCACACCGGTGACAACACCACCGGTGAGGGCGAGGGCGACGACGAGCAGATCAAGGTCAACCTGGCCGCCGTGCCGGCGGACGTGCTGCGGATCAACTTCCCGGTGTCGATCTACGACGCCGAGAACCGCCAGCAGAACTTCGGCCAGGTCCGGAACGCGTTCATCCGGGTGGTGAACCAGGCGGGCGGCGCCGAGATCGCGCGCTACGACCTCTCCGAAGACGCCTCGACCGAGACCGCGATGGTCTTCGGCGAGCTGTACCGCAACGGCGAGGAGTGGAAGTTCCGGGCCGTCGGCCAGGGCTACGCCTCCGGTCTGCGCGGCATCGCCCAGGACTTCGGGGTCAATGTCTGACCTGAGTGCCTCGCCCGGAACCGGGTGAATAGGCTTGAGGCCGGGGCCGGCCGGAGCGTACGCGCTTCGATCGGCCCCGGCCTTCGCCGTCTCGGCGGCGCGGGCGGGTGAGTTCAGGAAGTTCAGCGGGCCGGTAAGGGCCCGGAGAGCGCTGCGGGGGCGTACACCTGGGAGGTCGACGACCCAGGGGAGGGTCGCCCGCGGCACCGTGCGGCACGCGTGGACGCGGGTGCGGTACGGACGGGAGCCCCGGCGACGGGGGGAGCTGGAGGAAGCATCATGAGTGTCACGCTCGCCAAGGGCGGTAACGTCTCGCTGACCAAGGCCGCGCCGAATCTGACGCAGGTGCAGATCGGTCTGGGCTGGGACGCCCGGTCCACCACGGGGGCCGCGTTCGACCTGGACGCCAGCGCGCTGCTGTGCAGCGGCGGCCGGGTGCCGGACGACAACCACTTCGTCTTCTACAACAACCTGCGCAGCCCGGAGGGCTCGGTCGAGCACCAGGGCGACAACCTGACCGGTGACGGCGACGGCGACGACGAGACCGTGGTGGTCAACCTCGAACTGGTGCCCGCCACCATCGACAAGGTGGTCTTCGCGGTCTCGATCTACGACGCCGAGACCCGGCTGCAGAACTTCGGCCAGGTCAGCAACGCGTACATCCGGGTGGTGAACCTGGCGGACGGTCAGGAGATCGCCCGCTACGACCTCTCCGAGGACGCGTCCACCGAGACTGCGATGATCTTCGGTGAGCTCTACCGCTACCAGGGCGAGTGGAAGTTCCGCGCGGTGGGCCAGGGCTACGCCTCCGGCCTGCGCGGCATCGCCCTGGACTTCGGCGTCAACGTCCAGTAGCCCCGCCCCTCCTGTCACCCGAAAGGTAAACAACTCCCGTGGTCCTCCGTACATTCGGCTGGTCGTTCGGCATCACCGCCGCCGGCCTGGTCGCCGCCGGCCTGCTCTGGGGGTGGGAGGGCTTCGGCATCGTGCTGATCCTCTCGATCCTGGAGATCTCGCTCTCCTTCGACAACGCGGTGGTCAACGCCACCGTGTTGAAGCGGATGAACCCGTACTGGCAGAAGATCTTCCTGACCGTCGGCGTGCTGATCGCCGTCTTCGGCATGCGGCTGGTCTTCCCGCTGCTGGTGGTCGGCCTCACCGCGCACCTGAACCCGGCGACCGTGATCGACCTGGCGCTCAACGAGGGCAAGGAGTACGCCGGGCACACCTACGGCCAGTACCTGGAACTCGCCAACCCGGCGATCGCGGCCTTCGGCGGCATCTTCCTGCTGATGATCTTCCTGGACTTCATCCTGGAGGAGAAGGACTTCAACTGGCTCTCCTGGCTGGAGCGTCCGCTGGAGAAGGTCGGCAAGCTCGACGCGTTCTCCTCGGTGATCGCCCTTGTCACCATCGCCGTGGTGGCCAACGTGTTCGCCGGTGACAACGCCGAGACGGTGCTGCTCGCCGGTCTGCTCGGCCTGGCCACCTACCTCGCGGTGAACGGCCTCTCCAGCGTCTTCGAGCACCGTCTGGACGAGGACGCCGAAGCCGAGGAGGAGGCCGAGAAGTCGGGCAAGACCCTGATCCAGGTCGGCGGACGGGCCGCGTTCTTCCTGTTCCTCTACCTCGAAGTCCTCGACGCCTCGTTCTCCTTCGACGGCGTGGTGGGCGCGTTCGCGATCACCCAGAACATCTTCATGATCATGCTCGGCCTGGGCATCGGCGCGATGTACATCCGCTCGCTGACGGTCTACCTGGTCCGCAAGGGCACCCTGGACGACTACGTCTACCTGGAGCACGGCGCGCACTACGCGATCGGCGTGCTGGCGGTGATCCTGCTGGTCGGGATCGAGTACCACGTGCCGGAGCTGGTCACCGGTCTGGTGGGCGTCGGCTTCATCGCCGCCGCGTTCGCCTCCTCGGTGCTGCGCAACCGGCGCGAGCAGGCCGTGGAGGCCGGCAGCAGCTGACCCCCGGTCAGGAACGCGGAAGGGCCCCCGACCTGTGGTCGGGGGCCCTTCCTGCGGTCCGGGCGTCAGCCCAGGCGCTGCTCGATCGCCCGGAGCTTGCGCTCCAGGGTGTCCAGCGAGTCCAGCTTGGGCAACGACTGGGTGTCGTCGTCGACCGTCAGGTCGATGGCGGAGCCGCCGCCGACGGCGGCCCGGGGGCGGCGGCCCGCGGTCAGCGCGGCCGGCTCCAGGGCGGACGGGCCGACCTTGGCCATCGGGTCATCGTCCGCTAGCGCAGGCTCCGAAGCGGCCTGGCCGTCGCCGGAGCCCGCGGTCAGGGCCGGCACCTGGCGGCCGCCCCGGCTCCGGCTGAGCACCCCGCCACTGGCCCGGGAGATCGCCTTCAGCTCGGCCCGCTCGCGGCGGTCCGCGCTGCGGGCCCGGACCTTGGCGTCCAGCTTGGCCTGCCGCTCCTCGCGGACCTCGTCGACCGCCTCGTCCAGGCTGCGGACGTTCTCCAGCAGCATCAGCGACCAGGCCGCGTAGGTCTCGCGCGGCGCGCGCATCCAGCGGACGATCCGGATCTGCGGCAGCGGTCGGGGCACCAGGCCCTGCTCGCGCAGCGCGGCCTTGCGGGTCTGCTTCAGCGCGCGGTCGAACAGGATCGCGGCCGAGATGGACATCCCGGAGAAGAACTGTGGGGCGCCGTCGTGGCCGCCGCCGCGCGGGGCGTGCACCCAGTTGAACCAGGCCGAGGCGATCGCGAAGACCCAGACCAGCAGGCGGGAGCCGAGCGCGGCGTCACCGTGGCTGGCCTCGCGGACGGCGAGCACCGAGCAGAACATCGCGGCGCCGTCCAGACCGAACGGGACCAGGTACTCCCAGCCGCCGGACAGCCCGAGGTTCTCGGTGCCGAAGCCGACCAGGCCGTGGAAGGAGAGCGCGGCGGCCACACCGGCGCAGCAGAACAGCAGCACGTACGAGGAGATGCCGTAGACCAGCTCCTTGCGGCGGCGGCGCTCCTCACCGCGCTCCCAGGAGTCTTCGGATTCGGCCTTGTTGTTCTTGAACCGCAGGGCGGCCACCAGCAGGGCGGTGAACAACAGGGCTGAACCACCTACTACGGTCCAGACCAGCTGTATGGAGGAGAGGTTCATCGCGGCGTGGGCCTCGGCTTTCCGCAGTTCGGGGCAGCGGCGGGTGCGTCGGACCGAGCGGCGGGGCGATCGCGCCGCGGCAGAAGGACCGAGCGTACCCGTACGTGACGGCAGGTACACATGTGCGGCTAGACGATATCGCGTCCAGGAGGCGTGCATGCTACGGGAGGTGACTCTCCATCTGCCAGCCTGGCGCGCCGGGGATCTGACGGTGGCTCGGGCCCCCCGACTGGGTATGGGTCCGGTACGGTGAGCTGGCCGAACCGGGGAGGGGAGCGATGGTCTCGTTCTGGGAATACCTGCGCAGGGATCGTGACAGCTTCGACACCGCGAGCCAGTACAAGATCACCCTGACCAAGTCCCAGCCCCAGCACGCCCTGACCGGCCCGGCGGCCACCACCGGGTACCTGTACGTCAACCTGCACTGGACCACCAGGACCGCCGAGTCGGTCACCCCGGGCGCCTCGCTCAAGCGGCTGCTCAGCCCGCGCATCCTGCGGCCGATGGAGCCGGACAGCTACTCCCGCCCGCAGGTGAACGTCGACCTCGACCTGGCCTGCATGTACGAACTGGCCGACGGCACCAGGGGAGTGGTGCAGCCGCTCGGCAAGTACTTCGGCGACCTGCAGCGGCCGCCGTACATCAAACTCAGCGGGGACGACGTCTACGGGGCGCCGTCCGGCGAGACGATGTACATCAACCTGGAGAAGAAGGACCAGTTCCGGCGGCTGCTGATCTTCGTCTACATCTACGACGACACCCCGGCCTTCGACCGGACGCACGCCACCGTGACCATCGTCCCGCAGACCGGCCCCCGGCTGGAGATCGCGCTGGACCAGCGGGCCGCGACGGCCCGTTCGTGTGCGGTGGTGCTGATCGAGAACACCGGGGACGGGCAGTTGACGGTCCGTCGGGAGGTCCGGTACGTGCACGGGTTCCAGTCCGACCTGGACCGGCTGTACGGCTTCGGGATGCAGTGGCAGCGCGGCTACAAGGCGAGCACGCCGGAGGGCTGAGCCGCCGGCTCAGCGCGGCTGGAACTGCGGGCCCTGCGGCGGCAGCACGAACGGCGGCTGGGCGACCTGGGGTTGGGCGGCCGGGGGCTGGTAGGCGGGCTGCGGCGGATAGCCGTACCCGGGCTGCTGCTGGGGCTGCGGGGCCGTCTGCGGCTGGTACGGCGGCGGCGGGGGGATCGGGCGCGGGGCAGCCGGGGTCAGCGTGTAGCTCTCCGGCTCCGGGGTGACCGGGACGATCGGGACCACCGTCGGCGGCTCCGAGGGCACGTGCGCGGCGTCGTCCTCGACCGTGATGCCGTAGTCGGTGGCCAGCGCGCCCAGGCCCTCCGCGTACCCCTGGCCGATCGCGCGGAACTTCCAGCCACCGCCCCGGCGGTACAGCTCGGCCACCACCAGGGCGGTGACCTGGCCCGCGTCGGTGCAGGAGAACTGGGCGATCGGCGCGGCCCCGTTCGGCGCCGCGGCGTCGTGCAGCACCACCCGCAGGTCGGTGACGGCGGGGAAGGCGCCGCCCTCGGCGGAGCCGGCCAGCACCACCCGGTCCACCTCGGCCGGCAGCTTGCCCAGCTCGACCTCGACGGTGTCGGCGACCTCGGCGCCGCTGCGCTGTTTCGGCAGGTGGCGGACCAGACCGGAGGGGTGGCGGGGCTGGTTGTAGAAGACGAAGTCGGCATCCGTGCGGACCTTGCCGTCCACGCCGACCAGCAGCGCCGAGGCGTCCACGTCCGGCGCACCCGCCGACGTCGTCCAGCGCAGCACGGCACGGACGCCCGCGGCCGTCAGTGAGATGTTGGCGCCCTTGGCCATCACGTGCGTCATAGCGGACCATCCTGCCGGTTCCCGACCGGTCCGGACAACGCGACGGCCGGCTTCGTTCGTCTGCCCGCGATCCGCACGGTTTCTCCGCACCCGCTCCACCTGTGCCGGACGAGGGACACTTGCTGTGTGACGCGGACGGTAATCTTCCGAGAATTCGACGTTTCAAGTGTCCGGAGTGGCTGAAATCGACCGTACGATGGCCGCTTGCGGCGTCGGTCACCAACTCACCCGGCCCGGAAGGTCATTCCTACCCCGTCGAGCCGTCCCGCGAACCATCGGGTCGGCCCATCCGTCTATCCAGCGTCAGTCCACCGAGCCAGTCCCCTCCGAACTTCCCGGGAGAGCACCATGCGCCACTTCGGCCATCTCGCTGCAGCCGACCGCAGCCGCCTCTTCCTGGAACAGCCCGCCGAATTCCACCGGGACAGCCCCGCCGAGCTGCTCTCGACCGCGCTGGGCGCCACCCTCTACAGCCCCGCCACCCGGAGCACGCTGCTGGCGGACGTCCGCAAGCAGGCCGCCCGGGGCGTGGTGTCGATGGTGCTCTGCCTGGAGGACGCGATAGCCGACCACGAGGTCCCCGCCGCCGAGGCCAACCTGGTCGCCCAGCTCACCGAGCTGCACGCGGCCGGCCCCGACCAGGACCTCCCGCTGCTGTTCGTCCGGGTCCGCACGCCCGAGCAGATCACCGAGCTCACCGACCGGCTCGGCCCGGCGGTCACCCTGCTCTCCGGCTACGTGCTGCCGAAGTTCACCGAGGAGAGCGGCGGCCCCTTCCTGGAGGCGCTGACCGCCGCCGAGACCGCCTCCGGGCACCGCCTGTTCGCCATGCCGGTGCTGGAGTCGCCCGAGCTGGCCCACCTGGAGACCCGGCGCGAGCAGCTGTTCGGCATCGCCCGGCTGCTGGACAAGTACCGCGAGCGGGTGCTCGCCGTCCGGCTCGGCGTGACCGACCTGTGCTCCGCGTACGGGCTGCGCCGCTCGCCGGACCTGACCGCGTACGACGTGGCGCTGGTCGCGAGCGTGATCGGGGACGTGGTGAACGTGCTCGGCCGGGCCGACGGCACCGGGCACACGGTGACCGGGCCGGTCTGGGAGTACTTCCCGGTCCAGGAGCGGATGTTCAAGCCTCAGCTGCGCCGGACCCCGTTCGCCGAGGCGCACCCGCCGGCCGAGGGGCTGCGCCAGCGGATCATCGAGCACGACCTGGACGGCCTGATCCGCGAGATCGAACTCGACCGCGCGAACGGCCTGTTGGGCAAGACCTGCATCCACCCCAGCCACGTCCCGGCGGTGCACGCACTCTCCGTGGTCACCCACGAGGAGTACTCGGACGCCCGGGACATCCTGCAGCAGCACCAGGGCGGCGGCGGGGTGCTGCGCTCGGCGTACACCAACAAGATGAACGAGGCGAAGCCGCACCGGGCCTGGGCCGAGCGGGTCATGCTGCGCGCCCAGGTGTTCGGGGTGGCCCGGGAAGAGGTCAGCTTCGCCGAGCTGCTCGGTGCCTGCCTCTGCCCCTGAGTCGCCTGCCCCTGAGTCGCCTGCCCCTGAGCCGCCTGCCCCTGAGGCACCTGTCCCTGGGTTACCGTCGAGAGTCACCTTGAGTCCGTTCGCAGCGGGTCCGTTCACACCGAGAAAGCAGGAGTTTTGGCAGTTCAGGACGTATCAGGGACGTGGACCGGCGGCTGGGTCACCGAGCGGCTCGGTCTCCGGCTCACCGGCTCGCCCGAACTGCCCGGGCTGATCGGGCTCGCCCTGCGGGAGAACCCGAAGCGGGCCCACCTGCTGGTCTCCCGGGTGCTCGGCAAGCACGTGCCGCAGCGGCCCGCCGTGGTGCACGGCGCCGGGCTGGAGCTGGGCCGCCGGGTCCGCGAGCTGCTCGGCCCGGACGCCGCCGCGCGGGCGGTGGTGCTCGGGTACGCCGAGACCGCCACCGCGCTCGGGCACAGCGTGGCCGACGGCCTCGGTGCGCCCTACCTGCACTCCACCCGGCGACCGGTGGCCGGGGTGGCCCCGGTCGGCGGCTTCGAGGAGGAGCACTCGCACGCCACCTCGCACCTGCTGCTGCCCGCCGACCCGGCCTTCCTGGCCGGGGACGGGCCGCTGGTGCTGGTCGACGACGAGTTCTCCACCGGCACCACGGTGCTCAACACCATCCGGGCGCTGCACGCCAGGCACCCGCGCCCGCACTACGTGGTGGTCGCCCTGGTCGACCTGCGCACCCCGGCCGACCGGGCCCGGCTGACCGAGGCCGCCACCGAGCTCGGCGCCCGGCTCGACCTGCTGGCCACCGCCACCGGCGGCGTCGAGCTGCCTGCCGACGTGCTGGAGCTGGCCGCCGGCCTGATCGCCGCCGCCCCGGCCCAGACCCCGCCGGCCGGCCCGTCCGCACCGGTCGAGCGGGTCGAGCTGCCCTGGCCCGCCGGGCTGCCCGAGGGCGGCCGGCACGGCTTCTCCACCGCTGACGCGAGCCGCCTGGACGCCGCAC
The DNA here is from genome assembly GCF_044766665.1 of Kitasatospora sp. NPDC101801. Lineage (NCBI taxonomy): Bacteria > Bacillati > Actinomycetota > Actinomycetes > Kitasatosporales > Streptomycetaceae > Kitasatospora > Kitasatospora sp. NPDC101801. The sequence continues at coordinate 187,702 of NZ_JBIWML010000002.1, read as the reverse complement.
TGCCGGAGCTGGCGGCCCCGCTGGCCAAGGCCCTGGCCGGGCGGGAGAACGTGCTGGTGCTCGGCTTCGAGGAGCTGATGTACACCCCGCTGCGGATCGCCGGGGCACTCGGCGAGCTGATCGGCGAGGACCGGGTCCGGTTCTCCACCACCACCCGCTCGCCGGTGTTGGCGGTCGACCACCCCGGTTACGCGATCCGGACCCGGCTGGCCTTCCCCGCCCACGACGACCCGGCCGACGGCCCGGGCGAGCGGTACGCCTACAACGTCGCGCCCGGCAACGACGCCGGGCGTCGCTTCGACGCCGTGGTGCTGGTGGTCGACCAGCCCGCCGACACCCCGGCCCTGCACGAGGGCGAACGGGCGCTGCTGCGCCAGCTCGGCCGGGTCACCGACCAGGTGGTGCTCGCCGTGCTGCCGTCGGTGCGGCCCGTGCCGCCCGTCCGTCCGGTTCTTTCCGCTCTACCGTCTGTGAGTCCGATGAGCCTTCCCGCTCCGCTGCACGGCCCCGCCTTCTCCTCCTACCCTGCCGAGGATGTGAGCTGGCTGCTCACCGACCTCTCCGAGGTCGCCCTGGAGGCGCCCACCGAGGAGCGCGAGGAGGCGGTCCAGTCCGGCGGCGCGCACTACGCGGAGTCGCTGCCGGTCGAGTACCAGCCGAGCCCCGAGTACCAGGAGCTGTTCCAGCAGGCGCTGACCACCTCGGTGGACCGGATCGCGCTCGCGGTCGGCACCGTGGCGGAGACGCTCCACCGCGAACGCCTGGGCGCCGGAAGCGAGTTGGTGTTCGCCTCGCTGGCCAGGGCGGGCACCCCGGTGGGCATCCTGCTGCGCCGCTGGTTCGCCTTCGCGTACGGCCTGGACGCCCCGCACTACGCGGTCTCGATCATCCGTGGCAAGGGCATCGACCCGGTCGCTCTGCGCTACCTGGCCGATCGGCACGACTCCCGCCAGGTGGTCTTCGTGGACGGCTGGACCGGCAAGGGCGCCATCACCCGGGAGCTGGCGGCCGCGCTGGCCGGTATGCCGTTCGACCCCGAGCTCGCGGTGCTCTCCGACCCGGGCGGCTGCGTGCGCACCTTCGGTACCAGGGACGACTTCCTGATCCCGTCCGCCTGCCTCAACTCCACGGTGTCCGGCCTGATCTCGCGCACCGTGCTGCGGGACGACCTGATCGGCCCGGACGACTTCCACGGCGCCAAGTACTACCGCGAGCTGGCCGGGGCGGACGTCTCCCGGAGCTTCGTCGAGGCGGTGGCCGGCCGCTTCGCGGCGGTTCGGGCCGAGGCCGTCAAGGCCGCCGACGCGCTGGCCGCCACCGACCGCACGCCGGACTGGGCGGGCTGGGCCGCGATGGAGCGGATCAGCACCGAGTACGGCATCGACAGCGTCAACCTGGTCAAGCCCGGGGTCGGCGAGACCACCCGGGTGCTGCTGCGCCGGGTGCCCTGGCGGATCCTGGCCAAGCGCGGCACCGGTGCGGACCTGGACCACGTCCGTCTGCTCGCCGCCCAGCGCGGTGTGTTCGTCGAGGAGGTGGACGACCTGCCGTACTCCTGCGTCGGTCTGATCCACCCCCGTTTCAGCCGCGGCGCGACCGGCGCCGACGGCACGGCAGTCAAGGTGGAGCACTGATGGACCGTCAGTTCATAGTCGCCAGCGATCTGGACCGCACCCTCATCTACTCCAACCGGGCGCTCGCCCTGGACGTGCCCGACCGGCTGGCGCCCCGGCTGCTCTCGGTCGAGGTGCACGACGGCAAGGCGCTCTCCTTCATGACCGAGCAGGCCGCCGAGCTGCTGGTCGAGCTGGTCCAGCAGGTGGTCTTCGTGCCCGCCACCACCCGGACCAGGGCCCAGTACGAGCGGGTCAACCTGCCGGGCCCGACGCCCGGCTGGGTGCCGCCGTACGCGATCTGCGCCAACGGCGGGCAGCTGCTGGTCGGCGGCGTGCCGGACAAGGACTGGCAGGGAGAGGTCAAGTCCCGTCTGAAGGACGGCAGTTCGCCGCTGAACGAGGTGGTCGAGCACCTCGCGGTGAGCGCCGACCCGGAGTGGACCCACAAGCGCCGGGTGGCCGACAACCTGTTCGCGTACCTGGTGGTCGAGAGGGCGATGCTGCCGGCCGGCTGGATCGAGGAACTCACCGGCTGGTGCGCCGAGCGCGGCTGGTCGGTCTCGCTCCAGGGCCGCAAGGTCTACGCGGTGCCCACCCCGCTCAGCAAGAGCTCGGCCCTGGCGGAGGTGGAGCGCCGGGTGGGCGCGGCCACCGTGCTCTCGGCCGGTGACTCGCTGCTGGACGCGGACCTGCTGCTGGCTGCCGACCAGGGCTGGCGTCCCGGTCACGGCGAGCTCGCCGACGCGGGCTGGACCGCGCCCGGGGTGACCGCGCTGACCCAGATCGGGGTGGCGGCGGGCGAGGAGATCGTCCGGCAGTTCCTGGCCACGGTGGGTGCGGTGCGTCCGGCCGGGGTGGTGCAGGCGGAGCTCTGACGGCGGGTTTTGCGCGGTGGGTTGGTGGGGCGCGGGGCCTGGGTGGTCCGCGCGCCCCTTCGGCCGTCGGCTAGCTGCAGCACCCGCCGCCGCAGCAGCCACCGCCCGAGGACTGCTGCGGGGCGGCGCCGGCGCTGCCGCCGCCCGTCACCGCGACGGCGGAGAGCAGCTTGACGGTGTCGGTGTGCCCCTGCGGGCAGAGGGCCGGGTCGTTGGCCTGGGCCATGGCGCGGCGGAGTTCGAACGTGGCGCCGCAGGTGCGGCAGCGGAAGTCGTAGCGAGGCATGCCCGCAGCGTACCGAGTACCGGCCGACTTGGCGCCGGTCGCTCCCGGTCCGCCGGCCGGTCGGTCCGTCACTCCCCGTCCGCCGGTCGGTCGGTCCTGCGCTTCTCCCGGACGTACACCTGCTTGCGGAGCCGGGCGACCACCGAGCCGTCGGCCGCCAGCACCTCGGTGTGGAACCAGACCAGCGCCTTCTTCCCGTCCGCCGTGAGCTCGCGGATCTCGGTCAGCCGCTCCTCGGTGAGCTCGAACTCGGCGAAGATGTCGCCACGCCCGGGGGCGACGAAGTCGATCTCGGCGGCGGCGTCCCAGACCAGGTAGCCGGGGCCGAGGTTCTGCATCACCAGCAGCATCCAGAACGGGTCGGTCATCGCGAAGATCGAGCCGCCGAAGTGGGTGCCGACCCAGTTCCGGTTGAACCAGCGCAGTCGCAGCCGGACCCTCGCGGAGCGGAAGTCCGGGGAGACCGCGAGCACCCGGATGCCCGCGAACAGGAACGGCGGCCAGAGGTTGATGCCGCGCCGGAAGGTGGTGGCGCTCAGGGTGCGCTTGCGTGCCATGGGGTGACTCTAGCAAGGAAGTTACCGGCGGGTAATGTGGTCGCCGTCACATCGCCGTGTACTCAGTGGTGGATGCCCCGGATCAGGGTGACCACCTCGGCGGCGGTCTCCCGGACGGCGGTCAGCTCGGTCAGGAAGTGCCAGTAGTCGGGGTGCCGGCCGGCCTCCTCAAGGGCCGCCACCGCCCGGTCCAGCCGGGCCACCGCAGCGTCCAGCGGGGCGGCGTGCCGGGGGTCCGGCGTCTGCCGGCCGGACATCGCCAGCCGCTGGGCGTCCCGGATCGCGAACCTGGCCCGCTCGATCTCCTTGTGCGGGTCGTGCGCGACCTCGTTGAGCTGCCGCAGTCGCCCGTGCACCGCCGCGACCGACTCGTCCGCGCTCTCCAGCAGCGCCCGTACCGTCCCGATCGCCCCGGTCGCGTCCGGCCAGCGCTGCTCGTCCCTGGCCCGGACCGCCTCGGCCAGCTTGGCCCGGGCGGCGGTGACCGCCTCGGTCGCCTGCTCCGGCACGTGCTGCAGGTCCTGCCAGCAGGCCAGGCTGAACCGGCGGCGCAGCTCGCTCAGCGCGGGCTCGACCGTCCCGCTCTTGGTCTCCAGCGCCTCGATCCGGGTGCGCAGACTGCCCACCCGGCGGTCGATCTCCCGGGCCTTCTCCGGCCGCTGCTCGGCCGAGACCCGGATCGCCTCGGCGCGCAGCGCCACGTCCTCGGCCCGCTTGAGGGTCGGCGCCACGCCGTGCCGGCCTGCGCCCTCGTTCAGCTTGGTCAACTCAGGGGCCAGCTCGGCCAGTCGGGCCGCCAGATCGTCCGCCTTCAGCCCCGCCGCCCGGACCGTCTCCAGCGCGGTGGTCGCCCCCAGCAGCGCCCGCTTGGCCCGCTCCACCGCCGGGGTGACCCGGATCAGCTGGGCCTCGGCGTGCTGGATCAGCGGCTGCAGCCGGGCCAGGAAGCCGGTGAGCTCGGACTGCGTACCGATGAGCTTCTGCTTGGCCTGCTCCAGCGTCCGCCGGGCCTGGTTCGCGGTCGCCGCGTCGAGCTCTTGGTCCTCCAGGTCGTGCGCGTCCAGCGCGGCCAGGTACTCGACACTGACCTCGTTCACCCGGCCGGCCAGCTGCTGGAAGTCGGTGAGCGCCTGACGGGCCGTCCGGTCGTCCTCGGCGGCGCGGATCGTCTCGACCGCGAGCTCGACCTCCCGCTGGGCGGAGTCCAGCTCGTAGAACGCCTGCTGCGCCGCGTCCCGAGCGGCCTGCGCCTCCGCCCGCTGCGTGTCGGCCCGCCGCCACCAGCCACCCCGCCCGCCGCCGCCACCGGCCACCCTCACGCCCACACTCCCAGTCCGGTCCGCCAGCCTCAGCCCCATTCTCGCCGATCACCCCACGATCCCGGCACCCCCTTTGGTCCCACACCCCGAATACCTGCGGCGCAGTGCTCCCGGGACCAGGTACTCTTACCTCTCGTCGTACGCCGCCGGACCTTCGGCGCGCCGCGACGGGGGCGCATAGCTCAGCGGTAGAGCGCCGCCCTTACAAGGCGGATGTCGGCGGTTCGAAACCGTCTGCGCCCACAAAACTGCAGGTCAGGATGGGTTTCCCTGAACCGAACGAAGTGCCGTGACTGCAGGTTCCGTGGAGCTGCTGGCACTTGCTTGAGAGCTTCGATTCCGCAGGTCAGAGCGGTTCTATCTGCTTCACTCTGCTGCTCCAGCACACATTCAGCACATGCTGGTAAGACTGGCCGGGCTTCACGAGGTCCGTATGTGGCCTCGAACGGTCGCTTCCTTCGCTGTCGGCCTCTCTTCGAAGGCGGCTCATCATCCACAGAGCGCCAGCCGTCGCAGAAAGCACTGAACCGACAGGCCGACGACATCCGAGCCCGACATGCCACCGATGTGCCCCCACCTGACCAATCATCACAGGAACCTGAAAGACTTCAGAGGTCCTGCGCTTCGGGCCCAACGTCCGACGACGTCCCGTTCGCCGAGCTGTCGCCCCCTGTCCACCGTGCTCCAGGCCGGGCAGCTGATCCTCCGACGCGTGGCTCCCGGCCCTGTGTCGGCCCGGAGCCTTCTCCGTCCTCGCTCAGTAGGCCCTCTCGGATAAGCTTGGCGTACTCCGATTGGCCCATCGCGTCGGTGAACTCTGCTATCCGGTGCGCGTACACCTTCCGCTCGGGAGAACCTTTCGCCACGTCGACATCATCCAGGAACTGGTTCAGCGGACCGACCACCCGTGGCCCTGGAGTCGGATGAGTCGGTCCTTCGGGCCCGGGGTGGCTCGCAGGACCCGTCCCGGTTCCGCCCTCCCCGTCCCAGCCCTGCCGGACAGGTGTCTCCGTGTCCAGGAGCGGAACGGACCCCGGCATCGGCGGCGAGACCAGGTGCTCGTACAGCTCGTCCACCGCCTCGTCGTTGGCGGCCGCCGAGAGTTGCGCGAGTGGGCCGATCATGTCGACGGCCTCCGTGACCTGGTCGTCATGACGGGCCAACCACCACACCACCGCACTGCCCGGCGACTTCAGGACGTCGTTGCCGAGGTAGGCCCGCTTGCTCTGTTCGAAGCGCCGTTCGTGCTCCCAGACCTCCTCGGTCTTGCGTACCGAGGAGAGCTTTCCGAGCCTGTCCCGGTCGTCCGCCGGCAACCTGAGCTCTACCCGGCCGCCCATGGCCTCCACCAGTTCGTGAGCGTCCCGGCCCTGTGTGCCGAGCAGGCTGTTGAGCCGGTGTACCACCAGGTCCATCCGTTCTGGGGTCTCACGCTCGGTCAACTCACGGGCGCGGTTCAGCACCGTCTCGACGGCCAGACTGGCCGGGTCCACGTGCAGCAACCCGGTGGTGTTCGGGATGGGGCGCCACCACACCGTCGCCGAGAAGCGGAAGTCGTAGTCGGGCACCCGTGTCGGCAGGGCCACATCATCCACCCGGGTCTCCTCCCACGGCAGCCCGTCCGAGACCAGTGCGGATGGCTCCGATTCCGGAGAGCGCGCGGACGCGAAGATGAGCGCCAGCAGCAAGGCCGCCGCAGCCGGCGCTGCCCACATCCAGACCGGCCACCCGGCCGACAGACCGAGAACTGTTGTCATCAGGGCTGCCATCAGAGCCAGGCCCACGAGCGCCATCTTCCCGGTGCTCTTCACCGGCCCCTCCCCTCGGTCGCTCCAGCTGAGGCCAGGTCCAGCGGCTCGATACCTTGCGCTCGGTCGATCTCCCGACAGAAGCGCGCCGCCACCTCGTCGGGGCTCACCGGTCCCGGTTCATCGCTCGACTCGGCCGCCCACTCGTATGCCAGCAGGTAGTAGCGGCTGAGCACACCGGGCCCACCGTCTGCGGCTTCGATCAAGATTTCCATCAGCCGATCGCCTCCATCCTGTTCCGATCGGGCGGCCGAGAGCCATGCCTTGACTCCCGGCGCCCAGGTCGCCGGCGGAGCCACCGTGAGCACACCGCGCCAGCCCCGAAGCACGTCCTCATGACCATCGAGGGCCGGAAACCGAATCACCAGTTCCAGGAAGATTTCCGCATCCCGTTGCCAGGGCTTCGAGCGCTCCATTCCCTCGCGGAGTCGGCCGAGCAGTCGCTCGTACAGTCGTCGGTCCCTGCGCACCAGCTCGAGCAGGTAGTCCCGGGCGTACCTCGGGAGCCCCGCTGATTCCCTCCGGGCAAGATGGTGCAGGCGGACCAGTGCCTGGTCCGGGTGGTCCGGTCCCATCACGTCCACGCAAATGTGGGCCAGGCCCCGTACGAGGTTCGGCTCCAACTGCGAAGTCGTCGACCAGGCATAGATCTTCGCGCGGAAGGCTGCACCCATCTGCTCGTCCCGGAGTCCCTGGTCAAGGATCGCCATCGCGTCGGGAAGGATCCGGGTCTCCGGTGTCCACAACTCGACCAGATCGGTCAGCACCTGGACATCGTTGGACCGCAGAGCCTGTTCGGTGAACCGGCCGACCAGGTCTCGGCGCGTGGCTGACTCCAGCGCGGGGGTTTCCTTGACCGTCTCGGTGACCCAAGTCCCGAACGATGGACGCAGATCGGGATAGTAGAGCCAGAAATGGGACCGCACGGCCGATCCGTACGCCAACAGCTCGAAGCGGATCCGGCCCTGGTTCACCTCCAGGGTCAACTCCCGTAGACGCTGCGCCATATCGACACGGTTCAGGCGGGGGAGCTCGTCATCCGGATGGTCGAGATTCGCCAACAGTTGGTCGGAGAGTCGGAACACCACGTCGGCCGGCGCTCCATCCAACATGGCGGCCGCGAACAGCAGTGCCTTCTGACGTCCATCGGTGAGGGCAGCCATCTGCTGGGCAACCTGGGGTCCGCGGTCCCGTAACGCGTCGGCGGCTTTCCGTGCCCAGGTGTCGAACGAGCCACCCTGGGCGCGAGCCTCGATGATCAGCTCGGACAGTCGCTGTAACTCCCTCATGGGTGAGTGCTCCAGGGAATCCCCCAGGGCCGAGGCTCGCAGCTCGGGCAACGGCACCTCGATGCCGTCAGGCCTGAGGTGCCGTGCCAGCACCTCGGCACCGTCGGGACGGCCGATCCTCACCAACAACTGGCGGAAGTCCGGCTCCAGGAGCTGTTCGCGTTCCTGGGAGAGAACCACCGCGAGCCGGCCACCGATTCGTTCGGTCTTCTCCCAGTATGACTTCACCAGAGCCTGTGCTGCCACGAACTCCAGCTCGGACGAGTTGGATAAGTCGATGAGGACACGCTCGCCGTCGGCCAACTCCGCAGGCTCGTCCTCCGGCTTTTCATCCGGCACGACTTCTCGGAACGGGTCGTCAAACTCACCCATGCCGTGCAGCAGCATGACGGCGGCGGCGCGACGGCCGCTTCCCGGAGCGCCCCAGACGAGGACCGCCGTGCCAGGATTCTCCAGCCGCTTGGCTGCGCCACCGTACCCGGGCGGGGCGACGAACCGCTGCTTCAGCCACTGGCGGCGGTCGATCGCCATCCGCAACGGATCGGGCCCGCTCCGGACTCCCCCGGGAGCAAAGTAGTAGTTGTTGGTGTACTGGGCACCGCTGCCCGTATGGGTCTGTCCCGAGGCGTGGCCGATCCACGTCCCCTCCTGGAAATCGCTCACCGTCGCCGGCCCTCACGGTCACGTCGGCTTCCGAACTCGCTGTTTACGGTGCCGTGTTCGAGATAGTTGCTGCCGTCGCCGTGGAGCTCGACACTTCCGTTGCGGATGGTGTTGTGCTGCGGACCGGGGCCCGTGTGCACCGGTCCGCTGGCATTGTTGATGAACGTCCCCACGTCGTGGCCGATGTTGCCGATGCCTCCGCTCTGCTGGTGCCGGTACTCCCCAGCCCGCACCACACTGGTGCCACTCCTGTCGAAATCCTCGGGCGGAGCGTCTGTGGATCCGAACCCTGTAGTGATCTGCCTTTCTGCCAAAGCGAGTTGGGGAATTGCCTCAGCCAGGTCGTCGCCGATGCGCCTGAGGTTGGATTCCGCGTCGCGGGTGTCGAAGCGGCGGTACTGGCAGTCCGCCAGCCTGGCGATCTCAGGCGGCAGGTCGCGCGGGTCGAGCCGCGTGTCGCGCCCGACGAGTACCGGAACCACCAGTGCTCCACTGTCGAAAGCCTCGCTGATCTCCCTGCGGGTCCAGTCCGCCGGGTCGTCGAGAGCACGTCGACCGTCGGCAGTTTGAGCGTTGGCCCACTGCCTGCCGATGACGGCGAGGAGGACGCTGCTGCGGCGTACGGCGATCAGCAACTCCTGGGGGAAAGCCTGACCGATCTTGATGGACTTGCTGGCTCGGAAGACGCGATCCGTACCGAAACGCCGCGATAGCTCGCGTTCGATCAGCGTGGCGGTCGAGTCCTCGTCCCTGGTGCGGTAGTTGACGAAGATTTCGGGCATGGCAAAGCACCTCTTCGGTCTGGGCAGGGATGGAAGGTGGTCTCCGGCGGAGCGAATTTCGCTCTCGCTACGGGTGCAGCACGCCGGCGAGCAGGGGTTCGAGGTCCCTCACCGGCCGACTGGCGCGGAACCGGTAGAGTTCGCGGGCGAGCCGCCCGACGTCGGCCTGTATGGTGGCCGACCTCAACTCCGCGACATGTGGCAGAAGTTCCGAGGCAAGCTCGCAGGCTCGCTCCGGCTCGCCACGGGCAGCGTGCGCGAGGGCGCACCGCAGACCGTACCGGGCACGGCTGCGGACGGCATGCGCAGGAATCCTCAGAAGCTCACGGTCCAGCACGTCGGCAGCACGGTTCGCCAGGCCGAGGTCGTACAGACACCAGCCGGTCACCATGGCGGCCGGATCGGTGAGGTTTGTGGTCCCGAGGACCGGTGCGCCGCCACCTCCCTCCGCGTCGGCCTTGGCCAGCAGTTCCCTGGCCCGGTCCAGGCTGCGCAGACAGGCGCTCTCCTCTCCGGCGAGAGCGTGGCCCTGGGCCTCGCGCTGGGCGGCGAGGCCACGAATCCGCGGTGGCAGGCCACCGGCCTGAGCCGGCCCGACGAGCTGTACGGTCAGGGCTGCGTCGCCCGCGTAGAAGGTGACCAGCGCGCGTCGGACCAGGGCATACGAAGCCAGGTGGCGGTCGCCGCCGGCCTCCGCGAGTTCGACGGCTTGGGCGGTCCACCACAGTGCCGAGGAGTTGTCTCCGGCCTCCTGGGCGATCCAACCCGCATACTCCGCGTACCGGGCTGCGAGCGCGAGCATTCGACCACGGGTCACCGTGTCGGCCCGTACGGCGAGCTCACCCAGGGTGTGCGTCTGGGCGGTGAGCAGTGGGAGGAGCGTGTCGGAAGCGACGACCTGGCCGAGGCGCCGCATCTGGTCGAACTGGGACTGGAAGATCTCGAGCGGGGCGGAATCCGCTGCCGCTGCTCTCTCACGGGTCGCACTCACGACAAGGGGTGGTAAGGAATGAACGAGACTGCCGCCCAGCAAGGATGACGCTCCAGCTGCGAGCAGTTGCCGCCGCCCGAGTCCTCCGGCCGAACGACTGCTCTCGTGCCCGATCCGGGGCAGCGAGTGCTCCTCGGCCTCGGGCCCGGTGGCCTTCCAAGACCGTCGGGGATCGTCCGCCACAAGTCGCTCTAATTCACCACCGGCACTCAGCTGCGCGTCACAGCGACGGGCCAGGCCGGGTGGGGGCACCTTGTGGCCGCGTTCGATCTTGCTGAGGTGACCTTTGCTGTAACTGAGCAGTTCGGCGAGCCGGGTGAGCGTCAGCCCCGCGGCGATCCGCCGTTTGCGGAGTTCCGGGCCGAAGGCGCCGGGCAGTGCCGTAGAGCCGTCCATACCACTCCGTTCCATATCCCCATCGCCCGCGCACCTACCGTGTCGCGTGCCGGAAGCGGTTCTCCTCGCCTCCGCCTGAATCTTGGCATGCGACCTAGCCGACAAAGCATGGATCGACCGAGTTTCCCGTTTCCTCTTTCTGATCGAATGGCTTTGCAAACAAAGCGAGTTGGTGACTTCTCCTTCACGCAACCGACAAGGGCTCACCTGGGCGGATGGGGTCCGTCACGTGAAACGGAAGGATGCGCCAGGTACGGCGGGTCCGCCAGAATCACCCGTTTCCGGGAGGACGGCGTGGGACCCGCGAGCCTGGTTGCTGTTGGGCAAGGGGGGTTGGTGGTAAGGGTCATAGGGGCGGAGCGGTTGCGTCGGCTCGCCGATCCCCCGACGGAGCGACGGGCACGAAGAGCCACAACCACCAACGGGTCAGGACTGACTTGTTGCTGAGACGGAGGGCTAAGAGATGGACACCAGCACATGGGTGACGGTCGGTACGAGTGTGGCGGCAGTGATCGGCGCCCTCGCCGGAACACTGCTCGCCGGTTGGATGCACGGCCAAGCGTCCCGTGTCGCACAGATCGCGGCCGACGCGAAGGCTCACCGCGCTGAGGTCCTGACCACCGTGACCGAACTCGTGACGGCGCTCGACGACCACCGCCGAGTCCAGACGGTGCGCGCCAGGGAAAGGACCCGAAGCCTTGCCCGGACCGGCGGGGTCGAGGCGACCGACGAGCAGTACACGCCGGCCGTTCACCAGACCAGGAGCGCGATCACCAGCCCGAGCGTCACCCTGCGGATCATCTGCCCAGAGTTGGCCGGCGTGGCCGAGCGCGCGGTCGGGGCAACCTTCGCCATCCGGAATGCCCAGACCCTTGCCGATCTCGAGCGGATGCGCGTCCAATCGAAGCTCGTCTGCGACGCGCTGATCGCCGAGGCCGGTCAAGTCCTCGCCCGCACCGCCTGAACGGACGGTTGCATCCAGGGAAGTGGTGTGCGGGTTCCCCCGATCCGGGGGGAACCAACCCGACGGAGGCTCACTACTGCCCGTGCTGTCCTACATGCCTGCCACCATCCAGCGTGACCAAGTGTCAGCACGATGCGCTTCCCGCTCGCTCCACCGTCGCGGCGACCTGTCGGTAGCCCCCGGAGCAGCCCGTTGGCTGCGCGGAGGGCCGGAGTCGCGCCACGTCCCGTGGCACCTGTTCGTGGACAGCGGCCGCCCTGTCGTACTTCGTGACGCGACGTCTCGAAGCCTGGAGAACGGCCGCCTCCGCAGAACTAGGAAGCAGGCCTGTCGGGTTCGCTGGAGATCGCGTACCAGAGCAGGGACCGCTGCTCCTGCCAGCGCTGGGCCAGGTCCGCCCGGTCGTGCAGGAGGTCGGAGATGTGCTGGGTGCCGTAGAAGGAGGCCACCATGGCATGCGCGATCTGCTCGGGCGAGACGCCCGCCCGGAGCTCGCCGGCCTGCTCCGCCTCGGTGAGCAGCTGCGTCATCAGCGAGATCCAACCGACGTACGGCGCCGGCAGGTCGAAGGGGACGGAGGAACGCTCGGCCTGCAGCCGGGCGACCGCGCGGGTCACCGGGTCGGTGATGAAGGCTTCGGCCACCCGGTCCGTCACTTTGAACGCGGCTTCGAGCGCGGTCGTGGTCTCGGTCCGCACCTGTTGCACCATCTCGGGCCAACGGTCGTACTGCGCCTCCACCACGGCGATGACCAGGGCGTCCTTGGTCGGAAAATGATGATAGACCGCGCCCTTGGTCATCCCGGTGCGCTCGGCGACCTCCTTGATGGAGGCCGTGCGATACCCCTTCTCCGCGAAGAGCTCGGCCGCCTTCAGCAGGACCAGGTCGCGCGTGCGTGCGGACCTGTCCTGTCGCGGTTCGGGGCCGCGGGCCAGGGCGGGCCACTGGAAAGCCGGAGTCGACACAACTACCTCTCGATCGGGCGGCCGGTCGCAGGCGCCCCGGGAGGGCCTGCGGCACTGCCACCAGCAGAACTGCTCGTCAGTCTAATCAACCCTTGCAATATACCTTCTCAACGGTATATTTTGAGTCTGTGGGCGGCTCGCAACTCGTCAGGTCGCCACCGGCGCTTCGGGGGAAGTATTCATGCATGCCTCAACGCAAACCGACGGTGCAGTCCGGGCGCACTCCGAACTCACTGGTGATGCAACACACTTAATCGATCTTTCGTACGACCGGGGAGTTCCCCGGGGCATGGTCCACAAGGCGGCCATGGCCGAGGTCTTCATCACGGACGCCCACCGGCTGGGCGACCACCGGTTCACCGTAGCGGCCCAGTGGCCGCGTGCCCATGTTTTCTACCGTCCCGGTGCGGACGGAAAGTGTGACCCGGTGCTCTGGCTGGAGACGATCCGCCAGGCCGGCGTCTATGTCGCGCACCGCTTCTACGACGTACCCATCAGTCATCAGTTCGTCCTGGCGGGAGCCGAGTTCACCATCGAGGACCCGCAGGCACCGCAGTACGGGTCCACCCCGCACACGGTGAGCCTCGACATCACCTTCGAGCCGCCCGCGCAGGACAAGCGGCACCTGGTCATCGAGTTGGCGGCCGTGGTCCGGATCGACGGCCGCCGGTGCGGCCGGGTCACCATGCGGGGTCAGGCGATCGACGCCCGGCGCTACGCCGTCCTGCGGCGCCGCAACGCGCCGTCGCGCGCGAGCCTCGCCCCGTTCGCGCAGCCGTCGCCGGTCCCGCTGCCGCCTGCGGCGGTCGGCCGGCAGCACGAGTGGGACGTCGTCCTGGCGGCCTGGCCCGACCGGGCCGAATCCTGGCAGCTCTCGCTCGATCCGTACCACCCGGTGTTCTTCGACCACGCCACCGACCACCTGCCCGGCATGGCCCTGGTCGAGGCCTTCCGGCAAGCCGTGTCCCTCTCCGGCTGCCGGCGGTCGGCGCCCGACTGCGCTCCGCGGGTCTGGGCCCTGACCTCGGGGGCCGTCACCTTCGACGCGTTCGGGGAGTTGGACGCCCCGGTCCTGGTCGAGAGCCGACCGGTGGCCGGACGGACCCTGGGTGACCACCACTTCTCGGTCCAGGCCGATGCCACCCAGGGTGATCGCCTGCTGGCCTCGGCGACCCTGACCGGCAGGCCGCTGCTGGTGGCCGGCAGCCGAGCGCTCGGCAGCGCCGCCTGACGGTGGCGAGCACCGCACCGGCGCGGGGGGCCGCGCCGACGGGTGGAAGACGTACCGGTGTGAACGCGGCGGGACGCCGAAGACCCGTGCATGCCCGGTGAACCGCTGGGAGGTGTGGGTACGGGCGGCTGAAGTGCATGGTCCGGCCGACCAGTTCGGTCTACTGACGTACCAGGTGCGGACGGGTGGCCGCACCGAACTCAACCTGGCCTGCCCCGAACTGTCCCGCTGCGCGCCGAGAAGAAGCGCCCAAGTAGCACTGCTACTTGGGCGCTTCGCTGTGTGCCGAGCCACTCGGCCGGGGGTCGCGAGGTGGGCGTCCACGGTGCCTTGTGGGGTCGGGGCTCGGCCGGATGCGAGCGGCCTCCGCCCGACTCCCGCCGAGTTGCGGGCCGCTGACGTGCTCTGATGGAGTCCTGCGCACTGCTCGTCACGCACGGCGCTGCTGTTCGCAGAACATTCCTTCTCACAGGAATCTTTTACTGTTAGAGTGTTGACCGGTTCCGGACGAACCACGGCGGCAAGGAGGCGGCAGGTGAAGCAGGAACGTTCGAAGCGCACTTTCGAGCGCATTTTGGAAGCCGCCGCCGAGCAGTTCGCCGCACACGGGTACGCGCACACGACGATCGCGGACGTGGCGGCGCGCATCGGCATGACGAAGGGCGCCCTGTACGGGCACTTCGCCTCCAAGGACGACCTGGGCGCGGCGATGAACCGGCACGGTGCGGAGGCGTGGCAGGCGATCCGGGACGGCTCCGGCGCCGATCCGGTGGGTGCGGTGCTCGACCCGGTGGGTGCGGTCACCCTGAGGCTCGGGCGGCGGCTCGCCACCGACATCCGGCTGCGCGCCGCGTACCGCCTCGCGGCGGACGCGCTGCTCTCCGACGAGCAGGCCGCCACGGCGGCCGGCGAGCGGCTGCCGCCGGACTGCAACCTGCTGCTCGAGATCCAGGAGCACCTGAACGAGCTCGTGCGGTTGGCCCAGCGATCCGGTGACATCACCCAGTCGTACTCGGCGGCCGACATCACCGAGATGCTGCTCGCCTTCGTCGCTGCCGTACGGTCGGCGACGCTCAAGTCCTCCGGCATCGACCCGGTCGCCTGGATGGAGACCGTCTGGCAGATGACCTGGGGAGCGCTCGCCAGGGAGACCGGGCAGGCCGTCAGGGCCCCCGACGGCGCGCTGCGCTGACGCAACCTCGGTGGGTGTCCTCCGATCGCAGCCCCTTCCCGGCCGGTTCCCCCGGCTGCCGGGAAGGGGCTGCCGAGTTCAGCGCCTCCGTGCCGTCGGTCTCCTCCCCGGGACGGTGACCCGGGGAGGAGGCCCACCCCTACTCGGCCGGCTGCCCCAGCCACGCGGTCAGTTCGGCCCGGAGGCTGGGCAGGTCCGAGGTGTGGCCGTGGGCCGCGACGTGGCCGTCCGGGCGGACCAGGTAGTAGCCCTGCTGACGGCAGCCGGTGTGCCGGGCGGCGTCCGTGCCGAGCTCCACCACCCGCAACTGCGGTCGATCGGCGCTAAGTTCACGGATCTCGGCCCGCCAGTCGGGGGCGTCGCCCTGGCACACCGCGACCAGGGTCCAGCTCGACGGGTCGGCGGCCGGTCCCGCTATCGCGTGCGGCAGGGCGAGTTCGCGCGGGAAGACCGCGCCGATCCGCGGTGTGTCGCGCACCCCGCCCAGGAGCTGGCAGCGGGAGCGCCCGCCCGGCGCCTGGGTGGGGCGCACCGGCGGGTAGGCCAGCCTGCGCCCGGCCATCACCGGTGCGTAGAACCGGGTGAACAGGCCGGTGCGGTCCGCCAGTTTGAACGCGGTGTCGCGCAGGCGCACCTTGCCCGGGGTGCGCACCAGCCAGGCGCGGGTCTGGATGTCGGTGTCCCGGACCACCCGCTCGGCGACCGCGGCCCGCTCGGCGCCGTAGTCGAGCAGCAGCTCGGACGGTGCCTGGCCGTTCACCACCGCGGCGATCTTCCAGGCGAGGTTGTGGGCGTCCTGGAGACCGGTGTTGAGGCCCTGGCCGCCGGCCGGGCTGTGTACGTGTGCGGCGTCCCCGGCGATGAACACCCGGCCGAGCTGGAAGTAGTCGGCGTGCCGGGCGTGCACCCGGAAGACGCTCTCCCAGATCGGCGTGCCGATCCGCACGCCCTTGGGGCCGCGCTCGTCCACGATCTCCTGCATCCGGGCGACGCTGACCTCCTCGCCGGGGGCCAGGCTGGAGAAGAACCGGAAGACGCCGTTCGGCAGCGCGACGATGACCAGGGCGCCGGCCGGTGACTGGTAGTACAACGCCCGGTCCGGCGGCAGGAATCCCTCGATCTCGGCGTCCACCAGGGCGAACGCCGTCTCGTAGGTGGAGCCGGCGAAACCGGTGCCCAGCTGGGCACGGACCGCGCTGCCCGCGCCGTCGGCGCCGATCACGAAGGACGCCCGGGTGCGCTCGACCGTGCCGTCGGAGTGTTCGAGCACGGCCGTCACGCCGTCGGTCGCGTCGATCCGGCCGGAGTAGTCCAGGGCGTCGAAGGTGAGCAGTCGTACCTCGCGCTCGATCTTGCCGCCGAGTTCGTGCAGCCGCTCGCGCAGGACGCGCTCGGTCTCGTTCTGCGGCAGGCAGAGCGGGGCGAGCGACTGCGGGAAACCGAAGGTGGAGAGGTGCTCGCGGTCGGAGTAGTAGCTGAACGCGTTGATCTGCAGGCCGGCTTCGCGCAGCTGCGGCAGCACGCCGAGGTCCTCGAAGAGGTCGAGGCTGCGGGGCCAGACGAGCAGCGCCTTGGGGAACGGTGAGGGCTCGGACGCGCGGTCGACGATGCGCACCCGGATGCCCCTTCGGAGCAGTTCGCAGGCGGCGAGCAGGCCGGTCGGGCCGGCGCCCACGATCAGTACGTCGTACGCCTCCGAGGCCCGTCCGGAGCTCTCGTGGTGCTCTGCCTTCGTCATGTCTCTTCCTCTTCCTCGCGGTCACGGCGACCTGGTGACGCCCTGCCCAACTCGCCCTGGCGGTCGGCGACCTGGCGCTACGGCATCTTGCCAATCTCTCATTGACGATACCTATAAGATGCCTTAGGGTCCATCGATAGATGAGGGTTTCGGGACGAGCAGAGAGTGAAGAGGATGAGCATGGAGACCAAGCCCCGCGCCCAAGCGGCCGGGCGCACGACGACGGGGCGGAAGGAGCCGAGCGGCGCACCGGTCCTGATCGCGGTCGCACTCGCCAGCGTTCTGCTGCCGCTCGCGGTCACCGCCCCCGCGGTCGCACTGCCCGACCTCGTGGTCGACCTCAACGCGAGCGTCTCCGCCGGACAGTGGGTGCAGAACGCGTACGGCGTCACGTTCGCCGCCTGCATGCTCGCGGCCGGGGCGCTCGCCGACCAGTTCGGCCGCCGCCGGATCCTGGCCGTGGGTGCCGTCGTCTTCATGGCGATGTCCGCGGTGTCCGCACTCTCGACGAACATCGTCGTGCTCGACCTCGCCCGGGCCCTCCAGGGCATCGGTGCGGCCGGCGTCCTGACCAGCGGTGCGGCGATCCTGGCCGCTTCGTTCGAGGGCCGCAAGCGCACCCAGGCCTTCGGGGTGCTCGGCGCCTCCTTCGGCGCCGGTCTGGCGCTCGGCCCGATCCTCGGCGGCGCCCTGGTCGGCCTGGCCGGCTGGCGCGCGGTGTTCTGGTTGAACGTCGTGGTCGGTGTCATCGCGCTGAGCCTGATGTCGAAGATCAGGGAGTCGCGCGACCCCAACGCCACCACGGTCGACTGGGGCGGGCTGGTCACCTTCAGCGGCGGACTGTTCTTCCTCGCCCTCGCCTTCGTCAAGGGTGGTGAGACCGGCTGGCTGAGCGGCCAGACCCTGGCTTCGCTCGGCGGGTTCGTGCTCTTCATGGCGGCGTTCGTGGCCGTCGAACTGCGGGCCGCCCGGCCGATGTTCGACCTCTCGCTGTTCCGCAACCCGACCTTCGTCGTGGTGGTCTGCCAGCCGTTCACCATCACCTTCGGCTTCGTGGTGCTGCTCAACTTCCTGCCGCCGTACTTCAACGGCCTCGGCGGCGCGAGCGACACCGCCTCCGGCACCCTGCTGCTCCCGCTCACCCTGCCCGTCTTCGTCCTGCCGCTGCTGGTCGGCCGCCTGGTGGCCGGCCGGGTCTCCTCGCGACTGCTGCTGACCATGAGTTCGCTGCTGATCGCCGTGGGCTCGCTGTGGCTGGTCGTCCTGGAGCCGGGTCAGCCCTGGTACGTGGTGGCCGGGCCGCTGCTCGTCTTCGGGCTCGGCGTGGGCTCCGCGTTCGGCGCGATGGACAACGCGGCGGTCGGTGTCGTGCCGGTGGAGCGCGCGGGCATGGCCTCCGGCATCTTCAACACCATGCGGATCGCCGGAGAGTCCGTGGCGATCGCCTCGGCGGGCGGTTTCCTGGCCTCCCTCACCCGCGCCAACCTGGCCGAGCGCGTCCCCGAACTCGGCGACCGGGCCGGTGTGTTGGCCGGCGCCGCGACCCAGGGCAGCCTCGACACCGCGCTGGCGGACCTCGCGCCCGCCGAGCGGGCCGGCGTGTTCGACGCGGTGTCGGCCAGCCTCACCTCCAGCCTGCACGTCGCCTTCCTGGGCCTGACCGTGCTCGCCCTGGTCGGCGCGGTCGTCACCTTCCTGGTCGTCAAGGACCGGGAGCTGGACAGCGCCGACGGCTCGTCGTCCGACGACTGAGCCCCCTCAGACCGGAGGGTCCACGGCTCCCCCGACCGTGGGCCCTCCCTCCAGACCCCAGGGGTGCCAAGCCCCTGTGCATCCCGATCGACATCGTCCATCAGAGAGCAGGAGAACATGCGTTACCGCTACCTCGGCGACACCGGCCTGTCCGTCTCCGAACTGTGCTTCGGTGCCATGACCTTCGGCGGCGGCGCCTCCTTCCTGGGCGCCGATGACCGCAACTGGTCCGAGTTCGGCACGGTCGAGGACACCAACGTGCTGAAGATGATGGAGCAGGCGCTCGACGCCGGCATCAACTTCTTCGACACCGCCGACGTCTACAAGAACGGCATGGGCGAGGAGTTCTTCGGCCGGACCCTGAAGAAGGCCCGTGACCGCGTCATCATCGGCACCAAGGGCCGCTGGCGGATCACCGACGACCCGAACGACATCGGCGCCACCCGCCACCACCTCTACGAGGCCGTGGAGAACAGCCTGCGCCGCCTCGACACCGACTACATCGACGTCTACCACCTGCACGGCTGGGACCCCCGCACCTCGATCGACGAGACGCTGCGCGTCCTCGACGACCTGATCCGCTCGGGGAAGATCCGCTACATCGGCGTCTCCAACTACGCGGGCTGGCAGCTGATGAAGGCCCTGTCGGTCTCGGAGCGGCGCAACCTCGCCAAGTTCTGCGTCTACCAGGGCTACTACAACATCGCCGCGCGCGACCTGGAGCGCGAGATCATCCCGCTGGCGGTCGACCAGAAGGTCGGCATCACCGCCTGGTCGCCGCTGGCCGGCGGCTTCCTGACCGGCAAGTACCGGCGCGGCGAGGGCCGTCCCGAGGGCAGCCGGCTGGCCGAGCGCACCCCCGCCGAGTCGGCGCCGCTGACCGACGAGAACCAGGCCTACGACATCGTCGACGAGATGTCGGCGATCGCCGAGGCGCGCGGCGCCACCGTCGCCCAGGTCGCCCTCAACTGGGTGCTCGCCAAGCCGGGGATCACCTCGGCGGTGGTCGGTGCGACCAAGCCGCACCAGCTGGCCGACAACCTGGCCGCCATGGAGTGGGAGCTGACCGCGGACGAGCTCCAGCGGCTCGACAAGGTCAGCGAGACCACCGCCCCGTACCCGTACTGGCACATCGGCACCGTCGGCGCCGACCGCAAGCTGCCGGGGGACGTCTACCCCGCGTGACGCACCGCGTGACCCACTGACCGGGCGAACCGGACGTGAGGTGGCCGGCCGCCCCCAGGGCCCCACCCGTCGTCCCGGCCGCCCGTGGAGGGCCGCTCCCCACGGGCGGCCCTCCACTCGTCACCGCCCTGTGCGGCCGCACCCGGCCGCACACGTCCACCGGAACCACTGGAACGAACCGGTATCACCGAACAGAAGGTGAACGTCACCCATGACCACAGCAACAGCCGCACCGGAGCTGCACACCGACATACCCTCGGCCGCGGCCCGGATCCCCGCCCTGGACTACACCCGCACCGTCGACCGGTTGCTGGTGCACCGCGACGCCCTGGGCGAGGTCTTCCTCACCGATCTCCAGCAGATCGACGAGGGGCGCTACCTGGCCGGGGCCCAACTCCCGCGCTCGCACGCCTACTACGGCGACCACCTGCTCCGGCCGGAGTCGTACGACCCGCTGCTCGTCCTGGAGGCGTGCCGCCAGGCCGGGCTGGCCGGCGCGCACCGTCTCTACGACGTGTCCGCGCACAGCAAGTTCATCCTCACCCACCTGAGCCTGGACATCGTGCGTCCGGAGCGGCTGGCCATCGGGCCGGCGTCCGCGCAGCTCGCGATGGACGTCACCATCGCCTCCCGCAAGGAGCGCGAGGGCCGGGTCACCGGGCTCGACTACCTGTTCACGCTGGCCGTGGACGGCACCGTGGTCGGCACCGCCACGCTCGGCCTGCGGTTCAAGACGCCCAACGGCTACCTGACGCTGCGTCTGAACAACCGCAACGGCATGGCGCTGCCCACCTCGGCGACGTACCCGCGGTCCACGCCGGGCACTCCCATCCCGCCGCACCTGGTGGGCCGCGCCAACGCGGAGAACGTGCTGCTGGTGGAGCCCGCCGTCACCCACGCCGGCTCCTCCGCGCTGCTGCGGGTGCCGGCCAGGCACGCGAGTCTCTTCGACCACCCGCAGGACCACCTGCCGGGCATGGTGATCGCCGAAGGTGCCCGTCAGCTGGCGCTGTTCGCCACCCTCGAGCTGCACGGGATGTCCACCGCGAAGACCGCCGTCACCGGGATCGACATCCGCTTCACCCGCTTCGGCGAGCTGGAGGACGAGACCGTGCTCACCGCCGAGACGGGGGTGCGGACGGCTCCGGGCGAGGCGCCCGCCGAGCACTACACGCTCGGCGGCGTGCTCGAACTCCCGGAGGACGACGGCACGGAGCGGGTCCCGGTCCGGGTCGAGGCCCGGCAGAAGGGCGAGGTGCTCTGCGTCGCCACCTTCCGGCTGGCCCGGTCCCGGCCCGCTGACGACCGGGGAAACCGGAGCCGGGCATGAGCGTCGTGGCCGTCGCGTTCTCGGACGTCGACGAGACGTTGATCAGCGTCAAGAGCATGTTCCGGTTCCTCGGGTTCCGGCTGCGCGAGCGCGGCGAACCGGACGGCACGTACGAGCGGCTGACCGGGGAACTGCGCGAGGCGGCCGGGAGCGGTGTCCCGCGCACGGAGATCAACCGCCGGTACTACCAGCTGTTCAAGGGGGAGGAGGCCGCCGCCCTGGCCGCCTCCGGCCGACGCTGGCTGGCCCACGAGCAGGAGCAGCAGGAGCAGCGCGGCGGCTCGCTGTTCATCCCCCAGGTCGAACGGGCGCTGGCCGGGCACCGAGCGGCGGGCGAACCCGTCGTGCTGGTCTCCGGCTCCTTCTTCGCCTGTCTCGACCCGGTGGCCGAACGGGTCGGCGCCGCCCGGGCCTTCGGCACCCGCCCGCTGATCCGCCGCGGGCGGCTCACCGGTGAGGTGCTGTTCCCGCTGATCGGCCCGGCCAAGGGCCGGATCGCCCACGCCACCGCCGCGCTGCTCGGCGTCGATCTCGCCGGCTGCACGGCGTACGGCGACCACATCAGCGATCTCGGCCTGCTGGAGGCGGTGGGCCGTCCGGTGGCCGTCGGCGAGGACGCCGAGCTCGGGGCCCACGCCGAGGGCGCCGGCTGGCCCCGGCTGCGGACGGGACTGGTCGCGGCCGGGATCTAGGAGCCGCGACAGGTAACGGGCGGGGCCGCAGTCGGCAGCCCCCGCAGAACTGGAGGCACTATGAACCCCATTGGAATCCTGGGCACCGGATCCTTCCTTCCCGAGCAGGTGGTCACCAACGAGGAGATCGCCAAGAGCACGGGGGTGACCAGCGAGTGGATCGTGCGCAAGACCGGTATCCGGGAACGGCGCAGAGCGGACGACCGGCACGCCACCTCGGACCTGGCGGCCCGCGCGGCCACCCGGGCCCTGGAGCAGTCCGGCATCCGCGCCGAGGACGTGGCGTACATCGTCGTCGCGACCTCGACCCCCGACCACCCGCAGCCGGCCACGGCCAGCATCGTGCAGCACCTCATCGGGGCCAAGAACGCGGCGGCGTTCGACGTCAACGCGGTCTGCAGCGGATTCGTGTACGCGATGACCGTCGCGGAGCGGATGCTCAAGGGCTCGACCGACGGCAAGTACGCCGTGGTCATCGGCGCGGACATCTACTCCCGCATCCTCGACTACTCCGACCGCAAGACCGCGATCCTCTTCGGCGACGGTGCCGGAGCCGTGGTGCTCGGCCGGGTCCCGGACCACCGGGGAGTCCTGGAGACGTCGCTGCTCACCCGTGGCGACCAGTACCGGCTGATCAGCGTGCCCGCCGGCGGCAGCCGGATGCCGGCGAGCGCGCGCACCGTCGCCGAGGGCCGGCACTTCTTCACCATGGACGGGCGGGGCGTACGCGGGTTCGTCCAGGAGCACCTGCCCACCGCGCTGGCCGACCTGCTGGCCAAGGCCAACGTGCACCCCGACGAGGTGGCGCACTTCGTGCCGCACCAGGCCAACGGTGTGATGCTCGCCGACGTCTGGCCGGAACTCGGCCTGCGCCGGGCGCAGTTGCACCTGGCACTGGCCCGGTACGCCAACACCGGCTCGGCCTCGGTGCCGATCACGCTCGACGTGGTCCACCGGAGCGGCGAGCTGGCCGACGGCGACATGGTGCTGCTGGCCGGCTTCGGGGGCGGCATGACCGTGGGCGCCACCCTGCTGCGCTGGGCGCCGACGCGCTACGCGCAGCCGGACCGGCTGGAGCAGGAGCTGGCGATCCGGCTCAGCTGACCTGCCACGCCTCACCACAGCGGCCCCGGGAGACCGGGGCCGTTGCGGTACCCGGGCCCTGCCGAGGCCCTCCGCCGGACGTTCATTCGCACCCCACAGGAGACGAACTGATGAACATGACCCTCGAGGTGACCGCCCTCGGCCCCGAGCTCCAGGCCAGCGTGGTCCGGTATTCGAGCGCCCAGGGCCGGGCCCGGCTGCGCCAGAACGCGGAGGCCGCCCTGCACGCCTTGATCTTCGGCGGGGACCGCTTCCACGAGCCGGTCAACTGGCCCGAAGCCGACGGAGGTTCGCCGGACCAGGTGGCCCCGGCCGAGCCGGCCTGACCGTCCTGACCGAACCGGGGCCCGGAAGCCGGAGCCCCGACCCACCCAAGACATCCAAGGAGTACGTACGTCGTGAAGTCCTTCCTGCGCCTGGTGACCGTCACCGCCCTGACCGCCGCCTCGTTGGCCGCCACCCTCACCGCCTGCGGCGCGGACGGCCCGGAGAACGCCGGAGCCGGCGTCGCGGCCGTCGTCTCGTCCGCACCGCCCGCTCCCGCCCCCGCCGCGTCGGGCTCCGCGGCAGGGGCCGACGGAGGCCACCTCGGCGTCTGGGCGAACGACAGTGGCAGCCTGCGCCTCGAACTGCGTGCGGACGGCACCTTCACCGAGGACTACAACGGCAAGAAGGCCGCCTACGAAGGCCGTTACACCGTCGAGGGCGGTGTCCTCGGCCTGCGGGCCGGGTCCGGGGCGAGTGCCGACGGCACGGTGACGGCGGACGCCATCCGGATCAGCGGGGAGAGCCTGAAGCGCCAGGGGTGAACCGCGGCCACGCACCGACCCGGGTGGGGGGGGGGGGGGCGGGCGCGGGCGGGCGGGGGCGGGGGGGGGGGGGGGGGGCCGGGGGGGGGGGGGGGGGGGGGGCCCCGCCCGGGGGGGGGGTGGGGGGGGGGGGCCGGGGTGGTTGGGGGGGGGGGGGGGGGGGGTGGGGGCCCCCCCCCCCCCCCCCCGGGGGGGGGGGGGGGGGGCCCGGGGGGGGGGCCCCCCCCCCACCCGGGTGTGGGGCGCCGGCCCGTGGCGGTCGAAGCAGGCTGCACCACAGGGAAGTTGGCTGCTCGGGCGGCGCCACGACGGCAGCGCCGAGCCCCCTCCCGCCGCCGCGTGACGGTCGCGGGGGAGAGGGGGCTCGGCGCTGCCGTCGCCACGGGTCAGTCGGCGACGCGGGCCGCCTCGCGGACCGGGGTCTTCGCCGCCGGGGCCGCGTCCGTCCGGGGCCGCACGAAGCGGTCGCGGCTGGACAGCAGACCGAGGATCAGCTCGGGCACCGTGAAGGCCGCGAGGAGGATCAGCGGGACGGTCCAACTCCCGGTGGCGCCACTGATGATGCCGAGCGCGAACGGGCCGGCCAGGGCGCCGACCAGGTAGCCGACGGTCTGGACCATGCCGGACAGCTGGGCCGCCACCTGCGGGTCGGGCGAGCGCAGACCGATGAAGGTCAGTGCGAGGGCGTGACCGGCGCCGAGTGAGATGCCGAGCACGACCACCCAGAGCGCCGCGATGCCGGGCGCGGCGAGCAGGCCGACCAGGCTGGCCGCACTCGCCGTGGCGACCATGGCCACCACGGCCCGCATCCCGAGGAACCGGCCGGCCAGCACCGGGGCGAACAGCGCGCCGGGAACACTGACCGCCATGGTCAGCGACAGCAGGGCGCCTGAACTGGCGTCGCTGTAGCCGAAGTCCGACAGCACCATCGGCAGCCAGCCCAGCGCGGTGAAGAACACCAGGGCCCGGAGCGCGAGGTAGCCGGTCACCTGCCAGGACAGTGCGTCCCCGCGCAGCGAACCGCGCGCGACCGCACCGCCGGCCGCCGGGGCGGCGGGCTTGGCCGACCGGCGGGCGAGCACGAACCACGGCACGAGCGCGATCACCGCAGGCACCGCCCAGACGGCGAGCGCGCTGTTCCACTCGCCGCCGACGGCGTTCCGCAGCGGGACCGCGACACCGGCCGAGAGTGCCGCGCCACCGCTGAGGATGGCTGTGCCGATGCCCGTGAAGAGCCTGATCTTCGTCGGGAACGAGGTCTTGATGACGGCCGGCATCAGGACGTTGCCGATGGCCAGGCCGGCCCCGGCCAGGGTGGTGCCGATGAACAGTGCGGCGGTTGACGGGACCAGCCGGATCAGCACACCGGCCACCAGAACCACCAGGCCGAGCACCAGTGCCGATGCGAGACCGAGGCGCCGTGCGAGACCGGGCGCGGCCGCGGCGAACACGCCGAGGCAGAGCACCGGAAGGGTGGTGAGCACGCTGGCTGCCGCGTCCGACAGCCCCAGCGCGTCCTGGATGTCGCCGAGCAGCGGGGAGACGCTGCCGAGCGCGGGACGCATGTTGACGGCGAGCAGGCAGAGCCCGATCACCGTCCACACCACGCTGGAGCTCGCCGGCCGGACTTCTGCCCGTGGGTTGGACATCATTCCTCCGTTTCGTGACAGAACGCAGAGTGCGTACTGCCATACGTATTGCGACGACCATAAGGACTCTTGTGGTCGTAAGTCAATTGGAAGATGGGTCATCGTGGTCTTGCATACCTAAGATCTCGTATGTCAGTCTGAGATGGCACCGCACCGCAGGATCCCAACCAAGGAGCCCCGTGTACCACATCGCCGTTTCCTTCGACATCCCGGCCGACAAGCGTCAGGAGTTCATCGACGCCGCCCTTGAGGACGGTCGGCTCTCCGACCGGGACGAGCCGGGCACGCAGCGCTTCGAGCTCATCACCGACGCGGAGAACCCGAACCGCTTCTACCTGAACGAGGCTTACGACGACGAGGCCGCGTTCGACGTCCACTGCCAGGGCGAGCACTTCGCGAAGTTCTTCTCCATCATCGAGAAGTTCGCCGAGGGCCCGACCTGGCTGATCAAGGGCACCCGGGTCGAGGACCCGGCGCTCGTGGCCAGCAAGTAACACCCCGGCGAGCAGCGCCGGACGGTACGGAACGCAGGGCCCCGGTCGCGCGCAGCGGCCGGGGCTCGCTGGCGCCGTGCCCGGTTCGGCTGCTCCGCGCGTCATCCCCGGCGCACCCGGACGGTCGCGTCGGCCACCGTCCGGCCGCGCTGCTCGGCCCGGACCCGCAGCACCCGGTCGCCACCGGGAGCGCCGGGCTGCGGTGTCACCGACAGGCGTACAGGGGCGTCGAGTTCCGCGTAGTGCGGGAAGCGCGCGCTCAGCGACAGCAGGAGCAGTGGGGCCCCGCCGCCCTCCGCGCAGTGACAGACCTGGCGCACGGCTTCGAGCAGCAGCTGGCTCGGCGCGTAGTCGCGGACGCCGTCCGGGTCGCGCCCGTCGAACAGCACCGGATGGTCGCGGTCGGCCCGCAGTTCCCACACCTCCGGGTCCTCGGTCGCGGCCAGCACCACGTCGGACCCGCGGCTGCGCCCGGTGCGCGGGGCTGCCACCGGGGCCGGTGCAGGGGCCGCTGCAGGGCGCGGGGGGAGAGCGGGCCGGGGGTGCGGGGCGGGCGCCAGCCAGTCGAACCAGGCCGTGCCGCCGCCGATCCCGACGTCGTCGAGGTACGCCTCGACCCGCAGCCGCATCCCGAGTGCGTCGTCCCCCTCGCGGCGGACCTCGCCCACCACGACATGGAGCAGCAGCTCGGTCGGGGCCGGCCCGAACGGCAGCCGGTCCACGTCGAGGTCGTACGAGAGCTCACGCAGCCGGGGCAGATGGTCCAACGGCACCTGGTACTCGGCGTGCGCCAGCAGCAGCCCGGCCTGGCGGATCGTCTCGGCCGCGAGCAGCGGGTCGTGGGTGCCCGCCACCGGCTCGTAGAAGGCGTGCGCCCGGGGCCACTGGGCGCCGACCAGGAAGGAGTCCTGGCCGGCCGCCCGCCAGCCGGTGAGCAGGACCTCCCCGAGGCCCGAGCGGTGGACCAACTTCCTTGACACGGTGGACTGGTGAGCTAGCAGGGCCTGCGCCATGAATCCCCCTCGGGAACGGACCGGAAGCGGTCCTCTGCGGTCGTGGGCATGCGGAGCCGGCCGGTTCGTCGGAAGGAAACGGCCGAAGGCGGGCCCGCCACGCGGTGACGCGGCGGGCCCGCCCGGTGGGTGGGGCGATCGGTCAGTAGACCGCTATCAGGCGGGTCGGGCCGCCGAAGCCGCCCTTGTGCTTGGTGGTGCCGACGATCGCGACGGCGCCGCGATCCGGCACGGTGTGCAGGTTGTTCGCGCCCTCGATGCCGTACTTGTTGGCCGGCAGCAACTGCCGGTGGGCGCCCGGGTTGTGGCTGTTGGCACCGGAGTCGAGCGACGGGGTGTCGCTGGCGGCACCGGCGACCTGGCGCTGCAACATCAGCTCCGCGGCGTCGAAGCCGAAGCCGGGGAAGTGCGGATTGCCGTCGGAGTCACGGATGATGAAGGCGCCGGGGCGGGTCACCCGGCCGCACCAGCCGGAGTCCATCGCGACGATCGAACCCCTGGGGATGGTGCCGTAGCGGCTCTCGTGCCGCCTGAGGTCGTCGGCGGTGACGAGGGCCTCGGGGTTGTTGTAGGCCCGGTCGGCGATGCGGATGACGCAGAGCTCGGCCACCAGGTTGTTGACCGGGATCTCGTCGGAGTGCCAGGCGGCCGGGTCCGTCGAGAAGTGCGCCGGCGCGTCCATGTGGGTGCCGGTGTGCTCGTCGATGTCGAGCTTCATGGCGTTGAAGCCGTCGACGTCGAAGTGGGCGGACTGCTGCATGTTCGGCAGCAGCACGTACGGCGTGTAGACCGGGAAGTCGTTGCCGAAGGTGTGGCTGAGGTCCCGGATGGTGCGCGAGCCGGCCAGCGCGGAGGCCGCGAAGTTGGAGACCTTGGTGCCCTCGGCCGCCCGCACCTCGGCCGCGGCGGCGGTGGCCGGGCGCGGGCCGAGGAAGCCGAGGCCCGCCAGGGTGCCGCCGAGGGCGGCAGCCATGCCGGTCAGGGTCCGGCGGCGGGTGGGACCGGTGACTCCGGTCGCCTTCGCCGCCTTGTCGATTCTCTCCAGCACCTCTTCGCTGGGCGTGTAGGTGGAGGAGCTGTGGTCGTGATCGTGGTCGAGGCCGAGCGCATGGGCGCGGTCGTGTTCCGCATCGTGGATGAGCTGCATCAGCCCGGATCCGCACATGGGTGTCCCTTTCTGACAGGTCTGATCGACTGCTGCGATCTGTAAGAGATCGTACGATTAACAGTGAGCTGATGGCTAGGGGAAAGCGAGATCAGGGGCCCAGAGCGGACCGGCGCCGGGCCCCGCGACTCAGGCCCGGCTGGGGCCGGTGCCGGCCCCGGTCCGCTCGATCGCCGTGGCGATCTCGGCGAGGTCCTGCGCCGTCAGCTCCAGGCCGGCGGCCGGCAGCCAGCCGTCCACCTGCTGGGGCGTGCGGGCCCCGACGATGGCCCCGCTGACGCCGGGCCAGGCGAGCACCCAGGCGACCGCGACCGCGCCGACGCCCACGCCGTGCCGATCGGCCACCGGCCGCAGGGCGTCGGCGAGTTGGAGGTTGGCCGCCAGGCCGGTGGTGAAGTCCGGGTGCCCGGTGCGCCAGTCGTCGGCCGGCAGGGCGGCGGCGCGCTCGGCGGAGAAGGCGCCGGTCAGCAGGCCGGACTGCATCGGTGAGTATGCGATGACGCCCGTCCCGTGGGCCTTCGCCCAGGCGATCTCGGCGGCGGCGCCCCGGTTGACCGCCGAGAACGCCGGCTGGATCGCGTCGACGTGGGCGATCCGCTCGGCGCGCTCCAGCTCCGCCACCGAGTGGTTGGACAGACCGATCGCGCGGACCTTGCCCTCGGCCTTGAGGTCCGCCATCACCTGCCAGTACTCCTCGATCGGCGTGGCGTTGGGGGAGACCGTACCCGCGGCGCCGCCCCAGTCGAGGGACTCGCCGGTGTCCGGGTAGTGCACCTGGTACAGGTCGATCTGATCGACGTTCAGGCGGCGCAGCGAGTCCTCGAGTTCCCGGCGGACGCTCGCGGGCTTCATGATCCGGTGCGGTGCCGCAGTCGGGTCCGACGGGTCCCAGACCAGGCCGCACTTGGTGAAGACGTACGGGCGCGCGTGCGCCGGTAGCGTGGCGAGCGCCTTGCCGATGACCTCCTCGGAGTGGCCGAGGCCGTACACCGCGGCGGTGTCGATCCAGTTCACACCCCCGTCGACGGCGTGCTGGACCGCGGCGACGGACGCCGCGTCGTCCTGGGGGCCCCAGCCGTAGCGCCAGCCGTCACCACCGATGGCCCAGGCGCCGAAGCCGGTGCGGGAAAGGGTGATGCCGGTGATGCTCAACGACTGTTCCGACAGCCTCATGGCGATGAATTCCTTTGTTTCACAGGTGGGTTGACAAGGCCGCCGCAGGCTCGGCGGTCGTGCTCAGCGCCGGGACACCCGGTCCCGGCGGGCCTGCTCGGCCACCGCCGCGGTGACGGCGGGGGCGACCCGGGGGTCGAAGGGGCTCGGCACGATGTAGTCGGCGCGCAGCTCGTCCGGGGCGACGGTGTGGGCGATGGCCGTGGCCGCCGCGAGCTTCATGCCCTCGGTCACGGTGGTCGCGCGGGCGTCGAAGGCGCCCCGGAAGACCCCGGGGAAGGCCAGCACGTTGTTGATCTGGTTCGGGAAGTCGCTGCGTCCGGTGGCGACCACCCGGGCGTACTTGGCGGCCACCTCGGGCGCGACCTCGGGGGTGGGGTTGGAGAGCGCGAAGACGATGGCGTCCTTGGCCATGCCGGCGATCGCCTGCTCGCTCACGGTGGCCCCGGACAGGCCGATGAAGACGTCGGCGCCGCGCAGGGCCTGCTCCACCGAGCCGGTGTAGCCGGCCTTGTTGCTGTCCGCGGCCAGCGCCGCCTTGACCGGGTTGAGGTCCGAACGGCTGGGGTGCAGCATGCCCTTGCTGTCGGCCACGGCGAGGTCGCCGATGCCGGCGTCGAGCAGGATCCGGCTGACGGCGACCCCGGAGGCGCCCGCGCCCGCCACCACGGCGCGCAGCTCGGACAGTCTGCGGCCGGTGAACCGGGCGGCGTTCTGCAGCGCGGCCAGCGTCACGATGGCGGTGCCGTGCTGGTCGTCGTGGAACACCGGGATGTCCAGGGCCGCCCGCAGCCGGTCCTCGACCTCGAAGCAGCGGGGGGCGGAGATGTCCTCCAGGTTGATGCCGCCGAAGGAGGGGGCGAGCCGGATGACGGTCTCGACCAGGGCGTCGACGTCGGTGGTGTCCAGGCAGATCGGTACGGCGTCGAGGCCGGCGAACTTCTTGAACAGGATGGCCTTGCCCTCCATCACCGGCATGGCCGCGGCCGGGCCGATGTCGCCGAGGCCGAGCACGGCGGTGCCGTCGGACACCACGGCGACGGTGCGCGCGGCCCAGGTGTAACGCTGCGCGAGCGCCGGGTCCTCGGCTATCGCGGTGCAGACCCGGGCGACCCCGGGCGTGTAGACGAGGGACAACTGCTCGGCGTCGTCCACCGTGACGGTGGAGTGCATCGCCATCTTGCCGCCGATGTGCAGGGCGAAAGCGGGGTCCTGGTCGAGCGGATGCGAGGTCGGCACTGACATGAGGGGCTCCAGGAGGTCGACGAGGGGTGTCGGAGCAGGCCATTCGTTCTCAGTATGAGATAAGAGATCTGATATGCACAAGGTTCCTTATGCATTGGTCGCCCCGCCCTGCGCACCACGGGTGCCGCAGCCCAACGGCCCGCACCTGCGGGTGCGGAGTGCGTCGACTCACTTCGCCGGACCCTGCGGCCCCCTGTATCCATAAGAGGTATGCGGGTAGTCTGGCTTCATGTACCCCTCCACTCATGAACGCCTGGGGCAGCACATCAAGCGGGTCGAACAGGAGTTCACGGCCGCCAAGCACGCTGCGTTGCGCCCCTTCAAGATCAACGTCCCGCAGTACAGCGTGCTCTACGCGCTGTACCAGGAGCCCGGCCTGTCCGGCGCGGTGCTGGCCAGACGCTGCATGGTCACTCCCCAGACCATGTCCTCCGTCCTGTCCACGCTGGAGAGTCGAGGACTGGTGGAGCGCAAGCCGCACCCGGTGCACGGCCACATCCTGGAAGCCCGGCTGACCCGGACGGGCCGGCCGCTGCTCAACCGCGCGAACGTCGCCGTCCAGGAGGTGGAGCAGCTGCTGACGGACAGCTTCGAGGCAGAGGAGGCCAAGCTCTTCCTGGCCCAGCTGGAGCGCTGCTCCGAAGCGCTGAACGCGAAGAAGTAGCCCCCGGGGTCCGGACGGTGGGCCCCCGGGCCCCGACCGGGCTGCGCGTCGGCGCGGCCGGGCCGGGTACGGGGCCTGCTCCGCGACTCAGTCGCGGCGACGGCGCAACGTGGCATCCGTCAGGTGGATCGGCGTGTGGTCGGCGTCCGCCGGGTTGAGGTCGGTGCCGGGCGGCACCAACGCGTCGATGCGGTCGAGGACGGCGTCGTCCAGGACCAGGTCGGCGGCGGCCAGCAGGTCGGTGAGCTGTTCGACCGTGCGCGGCCCGATGATGGCACTGGTCACCGCCGGGTGACTGAGGACGAAGGCCAGCGCCAGGTGGGTCAGCGAGAGGCCGGCCTCCTCGGCGAGCACCGCGAGTTCTTCGACGACCTCGTACTTGCGGACGTTGCCCGGCAGGCTCTGGTCGAACTTGTGCGCGATGAAGTCCTTGCGGAAGTCGTTGAGTTCGAGACCGTTCTGCCTCCGGTAGCGCCCGGTCAGCCAGCCGCTGGCCAGCGGGGACCAGGTCAGCACCCCCATCCCGTGGCGCTGCGCGGTGGGCAGCACCCCGCGCTCGACACCGCGCATGAAGACGGAGTACGGCGGCTGCTCGGTGTGGAAGCCGACGTGCCCCCGGTCCCGGGCCGTCCACTGCGCCGCGACGATCTCCTCGGCCGCGAAGTCCGAGCACCCGATGGCCAGCACCTTGCCCTCGCGGACCAGGTCGCTGAGCACCGACAGGGTCTCGTCGATGTCCGTCGTCGGGTCCGGGCGGTGGATCTGGTAGAGGTCGATCCGGTCGGTGTCCAGCCGGCGCAGACTGTCCTCCACCGCCTGGCGGATCCAACGCCGGGAATTGCCACGCCGGTTGGGGTCAGCTCCCATCGGGAAGTGCACCTTGGTCGCCAGTACGACATCGTCCCGGCGCCGCTTCAGGGCCCGGCCGACGATCTCCTCCGACTCACCGGCCGAGTACATGTCCGCCGTGTCCACGAGGTTCACACCGGCGTCGAGCGCGGTGTGGACCAGGCGCTCGCACTCGGCATGATCCTTGTTGCCCCACGCTCCGAGCATCATCGTGCCCAGGGCGATACGGCTGACCGTGACACCGGTCCGGCCCAGGATCTCGGTACGCACGCAAACTCCTTTGTGCAGAGGGAAGGAAGGAAACAGAAGCGGGGAACGCTGGTCAGGCCGGCTGGACCGTGGCGCCGACGCCGCCGAACGAAAGCTCGCCGACCGTCAGCAGGTCGAGCAGCTGGGCCAGTTCGCGGTCCTCGGGCGTGGCGGTACGGAAGACGAAGTGCCGCAGACCGGCCTGCGCGGGGCCGCCGAAGAAGCGGAAGAAGCTGGTGTCCGCGCCGTTCGCCGCGAAGCTCTCGTAGAGGAACACCACGCCGCCGTCCGCGACCAGCCCGGCGCCCGCCGTGCTGCCGGCCACGGCGTCGTACACCACGTCGAACGCGCCCTCGGCCTCGGCGGCGTCGCACACCACGTGGGTGGCCCCGAGCTCCGCGACCTGTCCGGCCTCCGAGGCCCGGCCGACGATCCCGGTGACCTCGGCCCGCAGCGTGGCGGCGAGTTCGACGAGGAGCCGGCCGATGCCCTGCTCGGCACCGGTGACCAGGACCCGGCGCCCGGCCATCGTCCCCGCGCTGCGCACCAGGCGCAGTGCGGTGAGCACCGCGACGCGCAGCGCCGCGGCCTGCTCGAAGCTGACGTGGTCGGGGAGCACGACGGCGTACTCGGTGGACAGCGCCATGCACGGTGCCCACTCGGTGCCGGTGGCCACGCCCACCACCCGGTCGCCCGGCTTCGGACCGAACCCCTCGGGGGCGGCGCGCATCACCACGCCGGCGACGTCCCAGCCGGTCAGCCAGCCCTCGGGCAGCGGCTCCGCCTTGATCGTCTCGGCGTGCTCGGGAGCTATCGCCCGGACGGCGATGACGATCTCGTCCTCGGCCTGGGCGACGGACTGGTCCTGCGGGTGGGTCTGGATCTCGGTCATGGTTGTTCCTCATCCTGGTAGGTGGGCGTGAAGCGGCCGCCCTGGCGGATCGGTTCGGAAGGGTCAGAACGCGTCCCGGACCAGAACGGAGCCCGCGGTGGCTCTGCCGTTCAGGGCGGGCGATGTGGTGTCGGCGAGCTCGTCGAAGGTGACGACCTCGAACGCGTCCGGCTGTTCGAGAACACACGAGGCGAGCACGAGGTGCCTGGTCAGGACCTGGTAGCGGATCCACTGGAGGGTGTACTCGTCGGCGGGGACGCCCGGGGCGAGGCGGACCCGGAGTTGGACCCGCTCGTCCCAGCTCGAGTCGTCCAGCACGACCTGGGCCGCGCGCACATCGCCGGTGGCCACCGCGAGGTCGGCGAGCTCCTGGGCGCTGACGGTGTGTCCGTGCAGCCGGAAGTAGGGCGACGCGGCGCCGAACAGGCGGACCGCCGGGCCCGGTCGACCGCAGGCGCAGAGGGTGAACTCACCGCGCTCCTCGGTCTGGTAGCGGATCAGCGGGGGATTGCGGGCCGGGTCCAGCGTGGTGACGACCAGCAGCCCGGCGACGATCTCCACGTGCTGGGTCGGCAGCGGGTGGTAGACGTCGTCGAGGCAGCGCGGGCCGCGCTGGGCGACCGTTCCGGTCGCCGGGCTGCCGTACAGGCGCCAGACCCGGGTGTTCGGGAGGCAGTCGGCGAGCGTCTCGTCCGGGGTGGAGTCCAGGCTCATGCCGCCGAGGAGCAGGGTGCGCAGCCAGGGCAGCGGTCGGTTGGCGGTGGCGATCCCGAGCAGTTGGGTCACCGTCTCGGGCGGTGCCGCCACGGCGGTCACGCCCACCTTGGTGAGCAGCTCCGCCCACTCCTTGTGGCCGCCCTCGGGCAGCCGGCCGAACGCCAGGCCCAGGGTGCCGGACTCGGCGGCGAAGCGGTTGAAGAAGTGGTGGTTCGGCCGCAGCCGTTCCAGCGGGTGCAGATTGGCCAGTACGTCGTCGGCGCCCAACGGCCGCCAGCTGCAGCGCAGTTGCCTGACGCCGAGATCGTGGGGGAGCAGGCTCAGCTCCGGGTCGGCCAGGGAGCCCCCGACCGCCCAGAGCGAGGAGGTGCCGACCGCCGTACGCAGTGCGAGCACCTCCTCGGTGACCCGGGCGAGCTCGTCGTGCCGCAGGACCGGGACCTGGTGCAGCGCGGGCGTCTCACCCACCGCCCACTGCCGGTACTTGGCGGCGAGCAGTGGCAGGCGGACGGCTCGTCGTAACAGGTCGGCCAGGAGATCCACGGGGATCTCGGGCGCATGAGCCGATAGCTCCTTACCGGGTCGATCCGTACGCATGTCCATCGACTACGCCCCCTGTCTCAGCCGCCGGCGACTTACCGGACGGAGCACCGGCCCGCCAGCCAGTCCAGCTAATCATTCCTCCGCGAAGGTATCAAGTGCTATCGGGAATCCGCTGTGTCGCGGTCCGGCCGCCCGGGCCGGTGCGATGGCCGCCCGGTGGGGTGCGCCCTGGTGGATTTCGCCGCCGGAAGGGCAACTCCCGCCGGGGGCTCGGCCCTTGCTGTCGGGGGTCGCCGCGCGCTCCGGCGGTTCGGCGGGGAGCGAGTGAAGGCTCGTCAGGGCCGGTGGGGGCGCTCGGCGCCGGGCCGGAGCAGAGTGGGAGGGTCGCCCGTCGGGCGGCCCTCCCACGGCCCTGCCTCACCCTGCCACCTACCCATCTCCTGGAGTGTCACCAGCGCAGGGGGTCCGGCAAACGGGCCGTTGGGGTGACGGCGGATCAGCTGCTTGTCCGGTCGTGGGTCCAGGCGAAAGTCGGCCCGACGGCCTCCGCTGTGACGGCGGGCACAGTAGATGTGCAACTTGTTGCATAGGTGGGCGATGGGCCCCTACCTTGGCGCCATGACCGCGTACCCGAACCTGCTGCGTCCACTCGACCTGGGCTTCACCACGCTCCCCAACCGGGTGCTGATGGGCTCGATGCACGTCGGCCTGGAGGAGGCCGAGAACGGCTTCGAGCGGATGGCCGAGTTCTACGCGACCCGGACCAGGGCCGGCGTCGGCCTGATCGTCACCGGCGGCATCGCGCCGAACGAGGCCGGCCGCCCGTGGGAGGGCGGCGCCAAGCTGACCACCGAGCAGGAGGCGGCCGAGCACCGGGTGATCACCGGGGCGGTGCACGCGGCGGGCGGGAAGATCGCGCTTCAGCTGCTGCACTTCGGCCGGTACGCGTACCACGCCGAGCTGGTCGCGCCGAGCGCGATCCAGGCGCCGATCAGCCCCTTCCCGCCGCGCGCGCTCACCGAGGACGAGGTCGAGCAGACGATCGAGGACTTCGCCCGGGCCGCCGAGCTGGCCAAGGCGGCGGGGTACGACGGCGTCGAGATCATGGGCTCCGAGGGCTATCTGATCAACGAGTTCGTCGCCGCGCCGACCAACCGGCGCGAGGACCGCTGGGGCGGCAGCTACGAGAACCGGATGCGCTTCCCGGTGGAGATCGTCCGGCGGGTGCGCGAGCGGGTCGGGGCCGAGTTCATCCTGATCTACCGGCTCTCCATGCTCGACCTGATCCCCGGCGGCTCCACGCTCGCCGAGGTGGTGCAGCTGGCCAAGGCGGTCGAGGTGGCCGGGGCCACCCTCATCAACACCGGCATCGGCTGGCACGAGGCCCGGATCCCGACCATCGCCACCTCGGTGCCGCGGGCGGCGTACGCCTGGGTGACCAAGCGGCTGATGGGCGAGGTGGGCATCCCGCTGGTGACCAGCAACCGGATCAACACCCCCGAGCTGGCCGAGCAGCTGCTCGCGGACGGTCACGCCGACCTGGTCTCGCTGGCCCGGCCGCTGCTGGCCGACCCGGAGTTCGTGGCGAAGGCGGAGCGCGGCACCCCCGAGGCGATCAACACCTGCATCGGCTGCAACCAGGCCTGCCTGGACCACACCTTCAGCGGGAAGATCACCTCCTGCCTGGTGAACCCGCGCGCCTGCCACGAGACCGAGCTGGTGCTCGCCCCGACCCGGCGCCGCAAGCGGATCGGCGTGGTCGGCGCGGGCCCGGCCGGCCTCGGCTTCGCGGTGGCCGCCGCCGAACGCGGTCACGCGGTCACCCTGTACGACGCCGCCGACCGGATCGGCGGGCAGCTGAACGTGGCCCGGCAGGTGCCCGGCAAGCAGGAGTTCGACGAGACGCTGCGCTACTTCCGGCACCAACTGGCGGAGCTTCAGGTCGAGTTGCGGCTCGGCACGGCGGTCACCGCGGCCGCGCTGCTGGCCGAGGGGTACGACGAGGTGGTGCTCGCCACCGGTGTCACCCCGCGGGTCCCGGAGATCCCCGGGGTGGACCACCCGAGCGTGGTCGGCTACCTCGACCTGCTGCGCGGCGACGCGGTGGCCGGCGAGCGGGTGGCGGTCATCGGCGCGGGCGGGATCGGCTTCGACGTGGCCGAGTTCCTGACCGACCAGGACGGCGACTTCTACGCGAGCTGGGGCATCGACACCGAGCACCGGGGCCCCGGCGGGCTGCGCGCCCCCGAGCGGCCGAAGCCGCCGCGCACGGTGCACCTGATCCAGCGCAAGCCCGGCAAGGTCGGCGCGGGCCTGGGCAGGACCACCGGCTGGATCCACCGGGCCGAGCTGGCCCACCGGGGCGTGCGGACCGTCTCCGGCGCGAGCTACCGGCGGATCGACGACGAGGGGCTGCACCTGACCGTGGACGGCGAGGACCGCACCGTCCCGGTGGACACGGTGGTGCTCTGCGCGGGCCAGGAGCCGCGCCGGGAGCTGCACGCCGAGCTGCTGGCCGGTGGCGCCTCGGTGCACCTGATCGGCGGCGCGGACGTGGCCGCCGAGCTGGACGCCAAGCGCGCCATCGACCAGGGCACCCGGCTCGCGGCCGCGCTCTGACCCAGGCCCCCCGAAGGCCCCCGGCTGCGGCCGGGGGCCTTCGTCGTGTCCGGGCACGGGAGGGTCGGCCCGCCGGGACCGGAGGGTCACCCTGCGGACCGGCCTTGACGATTTGTTGAAAGCGGCTTACTTTTCTTTTCGCATACCAGAATCATCCTTCCGTATCGTGGAAGTCTGACGGACGCAGGAGTAAGCCGATGCCTCGAATGACAGCCGCCCGCGCGGCAGTTGAGATCCTCAAGCGCGAGGGCGTTGACGTCGCTTTCGGCGTGCCGGGCGCCGCGATCAACCCCTTCTACAAGGCCCTCAAGGAGGGTGGCGGCATCAGCCACACCCTGGCCCGCCACGTCGAGGGCGCCTCGCACATGGCCGAGGGCTACACCCGGGCCAAGGCCGGGAACATCGGTGTCTGCATCGGTACCTCGGGACCGGCCGGCACCGACATGATCACCGGCCTGTACTCGGCGATCGCGGACTCGATCCCGATCCTGTGCATCACCGGCCAGGCCCCGGTCGCGAAGCTCCACAAGGAGGACTTCCAGGCCGTCGACATCGCCTCGATCGCCAAGCCGGTCACCAAGGCCGCGACCACCGTCCTGGAGGCCGCCCAGGTCCCCGGCGTGTTCCAGCAGGCCTTCCACCTGATGCGCTCCGGCCGTCCGGGCCCGGTCCTGATCGACCTCCCGATCGACGTCCAGCTGACCGAGATCGAGTTCGACCCGGAGACCTACGCGCCGCTGCCGGTCTACAAGCCGGCCGCGACCCGGGCCCAGATCGAGAAGGCGATCGGTTTCCTGCTGGAGTCCGAGCGTCCGCTGATCGTCGCCGGTGGCGGCATCATCAACGCCGACGCCACCGACCTGCTGGTCGAGTTCGCCGAGCTGACCGGCACGCCGGTCATCCCGACCCTGATGGGCTGGGGCATCATCGCCGACGACCACGAGCTGAACGCGGGCATGGTCGGCCTGCAGACCTCGCACCGCTACGGCAACGCGAACTTCCTGGAGTC
The DNA here is from genome assembly GCF_044766665.1 of Kitasatospora sp. NPDC101801. Taxonomy (NCBI): domain Bacteria; kingdom Bacillati; phylum Actinomycetota; class Actinomycetes; order Kitasatosporales; family Streptomycetaceae; genus Kitasatospora; species Kitasatospora sp. NPDC101801. The sequence goes on along the minus strand of NZ_JBIWML010000002.1, from coordinate 149,877 downwards.
GGACTTCGTCCTCGGCATCGGCAACCGGTGGGCCAACCGCCACACCGGTGACCTGGCCGTCTACACCAAGGACCGCAAGTTCGTCCACGTCGACATCGAGCCGACCCAGCTCGGCCGGATCTTCGCGCCGGACTTCGGGATCGCCTCCGACGCCAAGGCCGCGCTGGAGCTGTTCGTCGAGGTCGCCAAGGAGCTCAAGGCGGCCGGCCGGCTGCCCGACCGCAGCGCGTGGGCCGCCTCCACCCAGGAGCGCAAGGCCACCCTGCTGCGCCGCACCCACTTCGACAACGTGCCGCTCAAGCCGCAGCGCGTCTACGAGGAGATGAACAAGGCCTTCGGCCCGGAGACCCGCTACGTCACCACCATCGGTCTGTCCCAGATCGCCGGTGCGCAGATGCTGCACGTCTACAAGCCGCGGCACTGGATCAACTGCGGCCAGGCCGGACCGCTCGGCTGGACCATCCCGGCCGCGCTCGGTGCCGCCACCGCCGACCCGGAGACCCCGGTGGTCGCCCTCTCCGGCGACTACGACTTCCAGTTCATGCTGGAGGAGCTGGCGGTCGGTGCCCAGCACCGCATCCCCTACGTCCACGTCCTGGTCAACAACGCCTACCTCGGCCTGATCCGCCAGGCCCAGCGCAACCTGGACATCAACTTCCAGGTCAACCTGGAGTTCGAGAACATCAACTCCCCGGAGCTGGGCGTCTACGGCGTCGACCACGTCAAGGTCGTCGAGGGCCTGGGCTGCAAGGCCATCCGGGTCACCGAGCCCGACCAGCTGCTGCCCGCCTTCGAGCAGGCCAAGAAGCTGGCCGCCGAGTTCCGCGTCCCGGTCGTGGTCGAGGCCATCCTGGAGCGGGTCACCAACATCTCGATGGGCGGCGCCGGCATCGACGCGGTCAACGAGTGGGAGGACCTGGCCACCGAGCCCGGCCACGCCCCCACCGCGATCAAGACCCTCAAGGTCTGATCCAGGGTCAACCGATGGGCCCGGCAACGGCGTTCGGCGGTGCCGGGCCCATCGGCCCGCTCAGGCCGGGTTGTTCGCGTGGGTCAGGGTCTCCCAGGCGGTGAAGAGGTTGTCGGTGCCGGCCGGGCGCTGCTTCTCGGTGAGGAGCCGGGTGTTGGTCATGCCGTAGCCGAGGCGGTTGGCCAGGGCGTTGAAGCCGACCTCGGTGACCGGGCCGAGGGACTGGTTCAGGGTGCCGCCGCAGAGCCAGGACGGGACGGCGGTGCCGAGCTGGTACTTGGACTGGAGGCCCAGCGCGTGCCGCAGGCGGTCGGCGATCTCGGGGTAGAGGTCCTGGCCCTGGAGTCGGCTGGTCTCCGCCACGTGCGAGATGGCGGAGAGGCCGTAGCCGGTGTGGGTGAGGTCGCGGCAGGTCTCCTGGGTCAGGCCGTCGACGAAGGTGCTCTGGCCCTGCCAGTAGCCGACGATCTCGTCCCGGGTGTCCAGGCCGCTGCCGGGGACGGTGCGGGGGAGCGGGCCGTCGGAGGCCAGGTAGATGTAGGCGGGCACCCGGTTCCGGAACAGGGCCACCGCCTTGTCGTAGACGGTGCGGTCGTTCAGGAAGACGCCGATGCCGATGGTCGCCTCCACCATGCTGAGCTCCCAGTTCCCGTTCGAGCGGGAGCCGTTGACCACCTCGGGGAGGTAGACGGTGCGCAGCATGGTGCCGAACCGGGTGACCCGGTCGGCCGGCCAGTTGCCGTAGCCGTACCGGATGATCTCGGCGGCCCGGGGCCAGACCGAGCCGGCCCAGGCGGTCTGCAGCGGGGCGTTGCTGTTGGTGTGGTCGGTAAGGGTGCCCGACCAGGCGTCCATGATCTGGATCGCCTTCTCGGCGTACCGGCCGTCCCGGGTCAGGTACCACTCCAACGACAGGGTGTACGCCGCGATGGCGTCCTCGCGCTCGTCGGTGCAGCCGTGGTTGGGGTTGGAGTAGGAGCCGCACTCGACCACCGCGCGCGGCTTGGCGGTCCTGGTCAGCGAGGCGTACCTGCTGGCGTGCAGCTGGTCGTAGGCGGCCTTCCAGGGCTGGGCACCGGCCTGCACCTTGGCCCGGACGAAGTCCAACTGCCCGGTGCCGACCAGGACTCCGGGGTGGGCGAAGGTGGCGGGAGCGGCCTGTGCGGTGCCGGCGACGGCCGGCAGCAGGCCGAGGGCGGTGGCCAGGACGGCGGCCCCGGCGAGGGCTCTGCGGAGCATGGGCGAGGTCCTCTCGGGGGTCAGGCGGGCAGCAGCCACTGCTGGTTGGCCGCGCCGAAGCAGTCCCAGATCTGCAGCCGGGTGCCGTTGGCGGAGCTCGGTCCGGTGGCGTCCAGGCAGCGGCCGGAGACCGGGTTCACCAGGGTGTTGTTGCCGCCGACCTGCCACTTCTGGGCTCCGGTGCCGTTGCAGTCCCAGAGCTGGAGCTTGGTGCCGTTGACCGTGCCGGCGCTGGTGAGGTCCAGGCACTTGCCGAGCGCCTGGAGCGAACCGTCCGCCGCCACCGTCCAGTTCTGTGCGGCGGTGCCGTTGCAGTCGTAGAGCTGGACGGCGGTGCCGTTGGCGCTGCTCGCCGCCGCGATGTCCACGCACTTGCCGCCGTAGCCGGTGATCCGGCCGCTCGGCTGCGGCGAACCGCCGCCGCCGGTGATCGAGTTGAAGGTGCGGGCGAACTGGAACGGGCTCTGCGAGGTGCCGCTGCAGGAGTCCGAGAGGGTGCCGTTGCTGGCGCACGCCTTGTCCCGGCCGAGCGCCCAGAAGGCGAGCAGCTGGATGCCCTTGGCGGCGGCGAAGTTGGCCAGCGTGGTGGCGTTTCCGGTGCTGAACACCTCGGCCTGGGTGTCGTTGACCCCGATCATCGGGGTGTTGCCCTCCATCGCCCAGAGCTGCTGGTCGGTCTTGCCGGTCCAGATGTTCCCGAGCTGGCCGCGCAGGGCGGTGGCGGCGTCGGTGGCGGCCTTGCCCATGTCCATCGCGGGGCCGTAGTCCATGGTCATGATGTTGACCACGCCGACGTCCAGGCCCCGGCTCTTCGCGTTGTTCAGCAGGCTGAGCGAATTGCCCTCCAGGCCGGTCGGGTTGACCGGCAGGGTGTAGTGCACGGCGAGCCGGCGGCCGGCCGCCGCGTACTCCTGCTGGAGCTGGGCGAGCGCCTGGTTGCGGCGGTCGTTGGCGGCGGTGTCGTTGAGCGAGCCGCCCTCGATGTCCAGGTCGATCTTGGTCAGGTTGAGGGTGTCGACCACCCGCTTGTACTGGGCTTTCAGGCTGCTGACCGAGGTACAGGCCTGGCCGAGCTCGGTGCCGGCCGCGCCGCCGAAGGAGGCGATCACGTCACCGCCGGCCGCCCGCAGGCTGTTGATCGCCGACTGCCAACCGCCGTCGGTGATCGGGGTGTTGCCGTTCAAGGTGGCGTTGCAGCTGCCGTCGCTGATCACGAACGCCAGGGTGAAGTACTTCAGGCCGGTGGCGGCCCGGGCGTCGGCCATCGCGGACGGCGACTTCCAGGTCTCCACGTACGGCGCGGCGTACTGGGCGGGGAAGCCGGGGCCGGGGTTGGCGGCGGCCTGTGCCTGGCCGGTGGCCAGGCCGGTGGGGAGCAGGGCGAGCAGCGCGGCCAGGGCGGGCAGGCGCCAGGAGGTACGGGGCATCGGGGTTCTCCAGGGGGGCTTGTGGGGGGAGCGCTCTCCGGGGAGGGTGGCACGGAGTCAACTAGAGCTGAACGGTGCCCGTCAAGAGTTCGGTTGGAAGGTTTCCTTACCGACTCGACGTCAACTCCCGAATCATGGTCGTGACGTGCAGGGCGGTGTGTGTTCGGAAGTTGACGAATGATCAGCGAATGGTCCAGACCTTGACGGCATCAGCCTCCAGGAGTTGAATCGGCGGCCGTCCCCCACCCCACAAGGAGTTCACCGTGCTCCGAATCCCCCGTGCCGCCACCGGCCTGCTCGCCGGGGCCCTGGTCGCCACCGGCCTGTTGGCCGCCGCCCCCACCGCCACCGCCGCCGGAGAGTCCGTCTCGGTCTGGCTCACCACCACCGACGACGCCGGCGGCCGCCACGTCACCCGCGGGCTCCAGCCCCAGGCCGCGGTCGCCTTCGCGGCCGGCAGCGGCGCCGGCCAGCAGATCACCGTGGACGAGAACGTCCGCTACCAGCAGTTCACCGGCGGCGGCGCCTCGTTCACCGACACCGCCGCCTGGCTGCTGAACAGCAGCGGCGCGCTCTCGGCGGCCACCCGGGACGCCACCATGCGCAAGCTGTTCTCGCCCACCGACGGCATCGGCCTGTCGCTGACCCGCAACCCGATGGGCTCCTCCGACCTGGCCCGGTTCGGGTACACCTACGACGACCGCCCGGCCGGGCAGACCGACCCGAACCTGGCGGACTTCTCCGTCGCGCACGACCTGGCGGACGTGCTGCCGCTGACCAGACAGGCCAAGCAGCTCAACCCGGCCCTCACCACGATCGCCAGCCCCTGGACCGCCCCGGCCTGGATGAAGGACAGCGGCACCCTGAACGGCGGCTGGCTGAAGTCCGAGTACTACGCCGCCTACGCCCAGTACTTCACCAAGTACGTGCAGGCGTACCAGGCCCAGGGTGTGCAGGTGGACTACCTCACCGTGCAGAACGAGCCGACCTGCTGCGGTGGTTACCCGTCGATGAGCTGGAACGGCTCCGGCCTGGCGTACTTCACCAAGAACAACCTGCTGCCCGCCCTGCAGACGGCCGGGCTGACCAGCAAGGTGCTCGCGCTGGACTGGAACTGGGACCAGTACGCGGGCTACGGCGCCCCGGTGGTGGACGATCCGGCGATCCGCAGCCACCCGAACTTCGGCGGCATCGCCTGGCACGGCTACGGCGGTGACGTGGCGACCCAGACCGCCGTGCACGACCAGTACCCAGCGGTGGACGCCTTCGGCACCGAGCACTCCGGCGGCACCTGGATCGCCGACCAGCAGCGCGAGGACATGCGCAACATCATCGACTACACCCGCAACTGGGCGAAGTCGGTGACCAAGTGGAGCCTCGCGGTGGACCAGAACATGGGCCCGCACTACGGCGGTTGCGGCACCTGCACCGGGCTGGTCACGGTGCAGAACGGCGGCACCCGGGCCGGGCAGGTGGACTACACGGTGGAGTACTACACCATGGGCCACCTGACCAAGTTCGTCCGCCCGGGCGCGTACCGGATCGCCTCCACCGCCAACTCGGCCGTGCCGAACGTGGCTTGGCGCAATCCGGACGGTTCGAAGGCGCTGATCGCGTACAACGACAGCGGCTCCTCCCAGAGCATCCGGGTCACCTGGGGCGGCCAGAGCTTCGGTTACCAGCTCCCGGCGAAGACCTCGGCGACCTTCACCTGGAACGGCGGGCAGAGCGGCGGCGGTGGCGGCCGGATCACCGGGTTGGCCGGCAAGTGCCTGGACGTGGCGGGTGCGAGCAGCGCCAACGGGACCGCCGTGCAGCTCTACGACTGCAACGGCACCGCCGCGCAGACCTGGACGGCCGGGGCGGACGGCTCGGTGCGCGCGCTCGGCAAGTGCCTGGACGTCGCGTCCGCGAGCAGTGCGGACGGGGCCAAGGTCCAGCTCTGGGACTGCAACGGCAGCGCGGCGCAGAGCTGGACGCCGAACCCGGACGGCACCCTGCGGGCACTCGGCAAGTGCCTGGACGTGACCGGGAACAACTCGGCGAGCGGGACGCCGACCCAGCTGTGGACCTGCTTCGGCGGGGCCAACCAGCGCTGGACCGGGCCCGCCGCCTGATCGCCCCGGTGCAGGGGTGGAGCGGTCAACTGGCTTGTCCTGAAGAAGCATTGACAAAAGGTCATGTGCACGCCAGCTTGGTTCCACCCCCACACCGAGAGGCAGTTCTCATGAGGAAGCCGCTCATCGGAGCATCCTGTTCGCTCCTGCTCGCCGGAGCCGCCGGGCTCACCGGCCTCACCCCCGCCTTCGCCGCCCAGCCCCCCGCCGCCACCGTCGCCGCGGTGGACTTCGCGGGCACCGTGGCGCTCAGCAACTGCTCCGGATCGCTGATCAGGATGCCGAGTTCGGTCGCCACCGATCCGGCGCTGGTCCTCTCCAACGGCCACTGCCTGGAGACCGGCTTCCCGGCGGCCGGCCAGGTGCTGACCAACCGCAGCTCCAGCCGGACCTTCTCGCTGCTCAACTCCTCGGGCAGCAAGGTCGCCACGCTGCGCGCCAACAAGATGGTCTACGGCACGATGACCGACACCGACGTGTCGATCTACCAGCTGAACACCACCTACGCGGCGATCAAGAGCTCCTACGGGATCAACCCGCTGACCGTGGCCGCCACCCACCCGGTCGCGGGGACCGCGATCAAGGTGGTCTCCGGCTACTGGAAGAAGATCTACTCCTGCAACGCCGACGCCTTCGTCTACCGGCTGAAGGAGGGCGCGTGGACCTGGAAGGACTCCATGCGCTACACCTCCAGCTGCAACACCATCGGCGGCACCTCCGGCTCCCCGGTGGTCGACGTCGCCAGCGGGCAGGTGGTCGCGGTGAACAACACCGGCAACGAGGACGGTGCGCGCTGCACCGACAACAACCCCTGTGAGGTGGACCAGAACGGCACGGTGACGGTCCGCCAGGGCATCAACTACGCCCAGCAGACCTACCTCATCCCCGGCTGCTTCGGTCCGGGCAACGTGCTGGCGCTCACCCAGGCGGGCTGCGCGCTCCCCAAGCCGTGACCCCCAAGCGGTGATCGCCAAGCCGTGACCCCCGGCCCGGCCCGGCCGGAGCCGGGACGGTCCGGCCGACTGTTACAGAGTCGGCCGGGGACCGTTACACCTCCGGCCGGGCACCGTGAGGTCGGGTTCCTAACGTCTGCCGTACCGACTACCGGCCACCGGGCCGGGAGTGGTGAGCATTCGGGAGGAACTCTCATGGCAGGTACCACGACCGTCCGCCGCACCCTGCGCCTCGCACTGGTCTCGGCCGGCGTCGCCGGCGTGCTGGCGCTCTCCGGTCCGGCCGCCTTCGCCGACGGTTCGCCGTCGGCCACCCCGTCCGCGGTGCCCTCGGGCCCTGCGGTGTCGGCTCCGCCGACCACCGGTGTGAAGCCGACCGCTGCGCCGAGCACGCCCGCCAAGGGCGGGGACGCGCAGGTCAAGGTGGTGCCCAAGGGCGGGGCGCAGACCGGTGAGGCCGACAGCGGCACCTCCACCGGCACCCTGGTGGCCGGCTCGGCCCTGGCCGCCGTGGGTGCGGCCGGGATCGGCTTCGCCATCGTGCGTCGCCGTGCCGGCGCACGGGGCTAGGGGCTGTCCGATCGTTCGCGTCGGATCAGGCCGGGTCGTTCGGTGCGTGCGATCGGCGTGCGGCCGGGGCACCCTCGTAGCGGAGCTACTCGGGTGTTTCGGCCGCACGGCGAGCATGCGTGCCGGGCGGCCCGGCCCCGGCGGGAATGACCGGACAGACCGTGGCCGTCGTCGCCGTCGTCGCCCCCGGTGGGCGCCGGCGGCCACGGCCGGCGCCGTCGCCCTGACCACCGGGATCGTGCTGCTCGGCGGTTCCCCCGACCAGCCGCCGGTGCGGATCAGCACTGCCCTGTCGGCCCCGGCCGACCCGCAGCCGGCCACCGTTCCACCGGCCACCGTCCCGCCGGGCACCGCTCCCGGCCGGGCCGCGACCGGGTCGGTTTCCCCGCCCGTCCACCTGACCATCCCCCGGATGGGCGTGGACGCACCGGTCGAGGCGAGCGGCCTGAACGCGGACGGCACCGTGGAGGTCCCGCCGATGGACCGTCCCGGCCAGGTCGGCTGGTACCGCAACGGCCCCGCCCCGGGCCAGACCGGACCGGCGGTACTGCTCGGCCACCTGGACACCCGCAAGGGCCCGGCGGTCTTCGGACGCATCCGCGAGCTGAGGCCGGGGGACCGGATCGACCTCCGCCGCCAGGACGGCAGCGGCGTCTCGTTCCGGGTGCGCGAGCTGCGGCAGTTCCCCAAGAGCGAGTTCCCCACCGAGCTGGTCTACGGCGAGACCGACACCCCGCAGCTGCGGCTGATCACCTGCGGCGGCTCGCTGGCCGGGAACGGGCACTACACCGACAACATCATCGTCCTCGCGGACCTGATCCCCTGAGGGACCGTCGGACCGGGGCGTCCCGCCGGTCGGGCAGACTGTGGACACCGACCCGCCGCTCCCCGAAAGGCGCACCCCACGTGAGGACCTGGCTCAGCCGCACCGCCCTGGCCTGGGGCGTCGTCATGCCGGCGGCGGTCGTGGCCGTCACCGGCTGCGGCGCCGCCGGGCAGTTGCACGACGCCGGCCAGGCCCGCCCGGTGGCGGTCCGGCCGAGCGCCCAACTGCTCTGGGCCGCCGCCGGGACGGCCCCGACCGCGGCGCCCGAGGCGTCCGAGTCGGTGCCGCCGCCGACGGCCCTGCCGGGGCCCGCCGTGCCGGGGGACGAGATCAGCGCCGTCGACCCCCGGCAGGTGCTGGAGCAGGACCCGGCCCTGCGGGACGAGGAACGGAAGGCGCTGACCGGGTGTCAGGGGTGCACGGTGCGCTCCGCGCACTACCGCGACCTGAACGGGGACGGCCGGGCGGAGCTGATCACCGCTGTGCTGACCGGTGCCGAGGCGGGCTACCTGCACGTCTACACCCTGCGGGACGGGCGGCTGTACGCGGCGCTGGCCCAGCGGGTGGTGGCCGGCTTCACGGCCGAGACGGCGGGGCAGGACCTGATCGTGCACGAGCCCAACAGCGCGCAGGACGGGACGGTCACCACCTACCGCTGGACGGACGTCCGGCTGGCCCCGGTCGACCGGAGGATCACCGGCCCGGCGGCCGACGCCACCCTCTGCGAGCCGGTCGGGGTGCTGCCCTCGGCCGCGCCGACCAGCCGTCCGAAGGGGATCACCCCGGAGCCGAAGGTCTCGGTCTTCCCGTTCCCCACCTCCGTCAAGGGCACCGGTCCCGTCCCGGTGAAGCCGACCTCATGACCAGTCAGGTGAGCACCCCCGTGAGCAGTCCCGGCCCCGCCACCCCGCGCATCCTGCTGGTCGAGGACGACGAGGTGATCCGCGAGGCGACCCGGATGGCGCTGGAGCGCTACGGGTTCCCGGTCGACACCGCCGCCGACGGGCTGGAGGGCCTGGAGAGCTTCCGCGCGCGGCGGCCGGACCTCCTGCTGCTCGACGTGATGCTGCCGCTGCTCGACGGCGTCGGGCTGTGCCGCCGGATCCGGGAGGAGAGCCAGCTGCCGATCCTGATGATGTCGGCCCGCACCGAGCCGATCGACGTCATCTCCGGTCTGGAGGCCGGGGCCGACGACTACATCACCAAGCCCTTCGAGACCGCCGTCCTGGTGGCCCGGATCCGCACCGTGCTGCGCCGCACCAGGGCCGTCGGGGCCGAACCGGCCGCCGAGGCCCCGGTGCCCGAACCCTCCCGCACCCTCCGGGTGATCGACGAGCTGGAGGTCGACACCGAGGCGATGGAGGTCCGGGTGGCGGGCCGTCAGGTGCCGCTCACCCCGACCGAGCTGCGGCTGCTGCTGGAGTTCACCGCCGCGCCCGGCATCGTGCTGGAGCGGCAGACCCTGCTGGAACGGGTCTGGGACTACTCCTGGGGCGCCGACAGCCGGGTGGTGGACGTGCACGTGCAGCGCCTGCGCGCCAAGATCGGCGCGGCCAGGATCGAGACCATCCGGGGCTTCGGCTACAAACTGCGGCGGTCCGGGTGAACCTGCGCCGTCAGATCGCCGCGACCGTCGCCCTGGTCTCCTTCCTGGTCGCCGTCACCGTCGGGCTGCTGGTCCACCGGGCCTCGGTCGCCCAGCACGTCGAGCAGTCCAGGAAGTCGGCCGAGAACGCCCTCGACTCGGTGCTGTCCGGCTACGCGCGCAACGGTGACCTGGTGGGCTGGAACGCCGCCGTCGACGACCCCGGACTCCCGGCGGAGCTGCGCCGGCTGGCCGAGCGCGGCCACCGGGGATCGCTGCTCGGCCCCGGCGCCGACGGCACCGTGATGTGGGCCGCCGGCGGGATCGGCACCGGCGCCCAGCCGGTCCAGGTGGTCTCGGTCCGGGTGGACTACGCCGATGACGAGCGCGCCGTCGCCCAGCTCGACCGGACCATCCTGATCTCGGCCACGCTGTCCGTCGCGGTCACCGTGCTGGCCGGGGTGTTCGCCGCCGACCGGATCAGCCGCCGGCTGCGGACGGCCGCCGTCACCGCCCGCAGCATCGCCCAGGGCGACCTGACGGCCCGGATCGGCTCGCTCGGCCGCCCGCGCGACGAGGTGGCCGAACTCGCGGCGGCGGTGGACTCGATGTCGGCGGTGCTGAGCACCAAGCTGGCCAGCGAGCAGCGCTTCACCGCCGACGTCGCGCACGAGCTGCGCACCCCGCTGACCGGCCTGCTGACCGCGGCCGAACTCCTCCCGCCCGGCCGCCCGACCGAGCTGGTGCAGGGCCGGGTCCGGGTGCTGCGCAGCCTGACCGAGGACCTGCTGGAGGTCTCCCGGCTGGACGCCCGGGCGGACCGCCCGGAGCTCTCGGTGGTGCCGCTCGGCCCGGTGGTGGCCCGGATGGTGGCGGCCACCGGATCGCCGACCGAGCTGCTGCTCGACTCGGACGCGCAGGTCAGCACCGACGTCCGCCGGCTCGACCGGATCGTTGCGAACCTGGTCGCCAACGCCCACCGGCACGGCGGCGCCCCCGTCCAGGTCCGGGTGGACGGTGCCACCCTGACGGTCCGTGACCACGGGCCCGGCTACCCGGCGGCGATCCTCCGGGAGGGCCCCCAGCGGTTCCGTACCGGCGCCCGGGAGCGGGGCCACGGCCACGGCCTGGGCCTCACCATCGCGCAGGGCCACGCCGAGGCCCTCGGCATCACGCTGCACCTGCGCAACGACCCGGCCGGCGGCGCCGTCGCCGAGCTGCGGCTGCCGCCGGGCTGATCCCCGGCCGGGGCTCTGGCCGAAGCGGTGAATCAGTGCTTCAATCCTTGCTGTGGCCTACCGACGCACCCCCGCCGTACAGGCCCGGCTGGACGCCCAGCGCGTGGTCGTGCTGGCCGCCGCCGTGGACCTGCTGGCCGAACGCGGCTACGCGGGCTGCTCGATGGCCGCCGTGGCGGACCGGGCCGGGATCGCCACCGGCAGCATGTACCGCTACTTCGCGGGCAAGGCCGAGCTCGCGGTCGAGCTGTTCCGGGTCGTGGTGCTCCGCGAGGTGGCCGCCGTCGAACTGGCCGTCGCCAAGGCGGCGGCGGACGGCGCGGGGCCGCACGGGCGGGTCGCCGCCGTGGTGCGGACCTTCGCGGCCCGGGCACTCAGATCGCCCCGGCTGGCCTACGCCCTGCTGGCCGAACCGGCCGACCAGGTGGTGGACGCCGAGCGGCTGGTCTTCCGGCAGGCGTTCCGCGACCTGATCGCCGCCCAGATCGCCCCGGCCGTCGCCGACGGCCGACTCCCGGAGCAGGACGTCCGGTTGACCGCCGCCGCCCTGGTCGGTGCGATCGGCGAGGCGCTGGTCGGCCCGCTCGCGGCGGGCCAGGTCCAGGACGACCTGATCCCCGCTCTGGTCACCTTCACCCAGCGCGCCCTCGGGGGCGTCAACGCCGATGCCCCGGGAGGGCACTGTGCCGATCACGCATGAGGTCACCAACCAGGTGCCCGACCTGTACGGCCACGACGTGGCCGCCGATCCGACCCTGCTCGCCGCCCTGCACCGGGCCGGCGCGGGCTGGGCCGAGCCCGGGCTGCACACCCTGGGGCGGCTGGCCGGCACCGAACAGGCCGCCGACTGGGGCCGGTTGGCGAACGACAACCCGCCGGTGCTGCGCACCCACGACCGGTACGGGCACCGGATCGACGAGGTGGAGTTCCACCCCGCCTGGCACCGACTGATGACCGTCGCGGTCGAGCACGGCCTGCACGCCGCCCCCTGGGTGGACGACCGGCCCGGCGCGCACACCGCCCGGGCCGCCGGGTTCTACGTTTGGGGCCAGGTCGAGGCCGGGCACAGCTGCCCGGTCTCGATGACCTACGCCTCCGTTCCCGCCCTCCGGGCCACTCCCGAACTGGCCGCGCAGTACGAGCCGTTGCTGACCGCCACCGCGTACGACTTCGGTCTGCGCGAGCCGCACGGCAAGCGCGGGCTGATCGCGGGCATGTCGATGACCGAGAAGCAGGGCGGCTCGGACGTCCGGACCAACACCACCACCGCGACCCCGCACGCCGACGGCACGTACCGGATCACCGGCCACAAGTGGTTCACCTCGGCGCCGATGTCGGACCTGTTCCTGACGCTGGCCCAGGCGCCGGGCGGGCTGAGCTGCTTCCTGCTGCCCCGGGTGCTGCCGGACGGCAGCCGGAACCGGCTGCTGATCCAGCGGCTGAAGGAGAAGCTCGGCAACCGCTCGAACGCCTCCGCCGAGCTGGAGTACGACGGAGCGGTCGGCTGGCTGGTCGGCGAGGAGGGCCGGGGCGTGCCGACCATCATCGAGATGGTCAACATGACCCGGCTGGACTGCACCCTGGGCGCCGCCTCCGGGATGCGGCTCGGCGCGGTCCGCGCGCTGCACCACACCACCCACCGGCGGGCGTTCGGTGCCGCGCTGGTGAACCAGCCGCTGATGCGCAACGTGCTGGCCGACCTGGTGGTCGAGTCCGAGGCGGCCACCGCCGTCGCGCTGCGGCTGGCCGAGGCCACCGACCGCGCGCTGGCGGGGGACGAGCAGGAGGTGCTGGTCCGGCGGCTCGGGCTGGCGGCGGCCAAGTACTGGGTCTGCAAGCGCGGTCCGATGCACGCGGCCGAGGCGCTGGAGTGCTTCGGCGGCAACGGGTACGTGGAGGAGTCCGGGATGCCCCGGCTCTACCGGGAGGCCCCCCTGGTCTCGATCTGGGAGGGCTCCGGCAACGTCGCGGCGCTGGACGCGCTGCGGGCGATGGCCCGTCGGCCGGAGACCGTGCAGGCGCTGTTCACCGAGCTGGCGGCGGCCGCCGGGGCCGACCGCCGGCTGGACGAGGCGGTGGCCGTGCTGCGCAAGCAGCTCGGTGACACCGCCGAGATCGAGTACCGCACCCGGCGGCTGGTCGAGCAGATCGCGCTGGTCTTCCAGGGCTCGCTGCTGGTCCGGTACGGCGACCCGGCGGTGGCCGACGCGTTCTGCGCCTCCCGGCTGGGCGGCGACCACGGCGGCGCCTTCGGCACCCTGCCGACCGGGGTGGACACCGCCGGGGTGCTGGCCAGGGCGGAGGCCGTGCCGAGTGTCTGAGGCAGACGAAGTCCGGGAGTTCTGGCAGGAGTTGGGCCTGCCGGGGCTGGTGGACGTGCACACCCACTTCATGCCGGAGCGGGTGCTCGCCAAGGTCTGGGCCTACTTCGACGCGGCCGGACCGCTGACCGGGCGGCCCTGGCCGATCTCCTACCGGTACGAGGAGCAGCAACGGCTGAACCAGCTGCGGGAGTTCGGGGTCCGGGCGTTCACCGCGATGCTCTACCCGCACAAGCCCGGGATGGCCGCCTGGCTGAACGGCTGGGCCGCCGACTTCGCCGCCCGCACCCCGGACTGCCTGCACACCGCGACCTGCTTCCCGGAGCCGGCCGCCGAGGAGTACGTCGGCCGGGCGCTGGCGGACGGCGCCCGGGTGTTCAAGATGCATCTGCAGGTGGGTGGTTACGACCCGACCGATCCGCTGCTGGACGGGGTCTGGGGCCGGCTCGCGGAGGCCGGGACGCCGGTGGTCACGCACTGCGGTTCCGGCCCGGTACCCGGCAAGCACACCGGTCCCGGTCCGATCGGCGAGGTGCTGGCCCGGCATCCCCGGCTCCGGCTGGTGGTCGCCCATCTGGGCCTGCCCGAGTACCGGGAGTTCCTCGACCTGGCCGAGCGGTACCCGGAGGTCCGGCTGGACACTACCATGGCGTTCACCGACTTCACCGAGGAACTCTCGCCGTTCCCGAGGGAGTTGCTGCCCCGGCTGGCCGAGCTGGGGGACCGGGTGCTGCTCGGCACCGACTTCCCGAACATCCCCTACCTTGATCTTTAACCTGTGCGGCGGGGACGTGGGCTGCTGGCCTGTGGTGTTCTCTTCGATGATGGCTTGGCGGGGATGCTTTTGCGGGCGGTGTGGACGTCGTGGCGTGGGGTCGGTCGGGAGTTCTTGCGTCCGGGTGGCCGTCCTGGGCCTGGTCGGCTGGATTTCGGTGCACTGGCCGGACAGGCGGTCCTGTGGCGCAGGTGCCGGAATCCTCGCCGGACACGGGCCGGGGTCATGCGTTCGGGCGGTGCGGGCTGTTCCCAGGGGCGGCGGAGGTCGGCTGCGAGGGGTCGGGCCAGGCGGAGCTGGGTGTAGGCGGCCAGAACCAGCCAGGTCCAGCGGTCAGCGGCCTCGGGGCTGCGGATCTTCGGGCAGGTCCAGCCGAGGGTCTGCTTGAACAGTCGGAACGTGTGCTCGATGTCGAAGCGGCGCAGGAACACCTGCCAGAGCCGGTCGGCGTCCGTGGCGGTGGCGTCCGTGCCGGACCACCACAGCCAGACCGGCTTCGGGGTCGCTCCGCTGGGCAGCCGGTCGACCTCCAGTCGGATTACGGTGCCCTCGATGACCGGCAGGGTGCCGTCCTGGGAGGCCCAGGAGGAGCGGTGGGTCAGTCGCGGGTGAAGCCGGTCCCAGGACCGGGCGGTTGCGGTGCCGTAGAGGCGGGTGCCGGTGACGGTCTCGGTGTCTGGGGTGCCCCAGGTGTCGGGCCGGCCGAAGACGAACTCGCCGCCGTGCCGCGGTGGGCGACCCGTCGTGCCGGGGGAGCCGGGGCGGGCATGCCCTGCGCAGCACGCGGTCCGAGCGCATGCGGGCCAGGACCTGGACGGGCAGGTCCTTGAGCAGGAAGGCCAGGCGGGGTGCGTCGTATCCGGCGTCCGCGACGACGAGCAGGTCCGGGTCACCGGTCTGCCACTGTCCCGCCTCGATGAGGCGTTGGACCAGGTCGCGCAACTGCCGCGCGGTGATGGTGGCAGCGTCGTCGCCTGGCGCCAGACGCAGTGCGTCCAGCGGAGCGGTCCATGAACTGCGGCCGCTCTCGAGGGCGGTGATGACCGAGTAGGGCCAGCCCGGGACGGGGATGTGCTGGTCCTTGCCTCGTCCGTAGGTGTGGCACAGGATCCGCTCGGGCGAGGTGTGGGCGTCCGGCCGCAGCCAGCAGGTGATGTCGACGGCCAGCACGATTCGGCCGTCAGCCGCCCGCGGCAGTGGCACGGCCGCCAGCGCCCGCCGCAGCCCGTCGGCGTCGATGCGGCCCTGGGACAGGGCGTCGTAGAGGCCGCCGTGGCCGCGGCGGTGCTCGCCCACCAACGACAGTTCCACCAGGGATCGGACCGGACCGTCCGCGCACAGCACCGCGTCGGCCAGTTCGAACAGAGCATCCCCGCGCCTGGCCAAGCAGGCGTAGAACTCCTCTCGGAAGCGTGACAGTTCAGCAAGCGCATCCCGTCCGACGCCGTCATGCAGCAGACTCATCCCCACGGCCTTCGTACTGATCGTGTGTGTTCCTTGGTCGGAGCACAGGATCAGGCGAAGGCCCCTTCCGTGTACGGCAGATACCGATACGGGTGATCAAGTTCGACGGCTCGTTCGAGGCGATTGCTTAAAGACCAAGCTACCGCTACCTGCACCAGCTCCAGGTGCTGGCCGGGCTCGGCCTGGGCGAGGACTGGCTGCGGGCGGTGTGTCACGACAACGCCGCCCGGCTGTTCGGGCTGGACCGGGCGGTCGGCCCGGGCTGATCCCCCGTCGGGAGGTCAGGCGCCGGTCGTCGAGCCCGGACGGATCACCATCAGGACCACCACCACGGCCCACAGCAGGTTGAAGACACCGGCGGTCATCGGCAGCAGGCGCAGGCCCTTGGTGGCGCGGCTCCGCTCGTCCGGGTTCTCCGGTGCGTCCAGCGCGTCCACGGTGGCCTGCTGGCCGGGGACCACCGAGAGCAGCATCAGGCCGGCCGCGACGGCGGTCAGCACGGTCGAGACGATCACCCAGGGGTCACCCATCACGCCCATCACCTGGGCGGTGCCGATGCCGAGCAGCGGGACGGCCAGGCCGAGCAGGGCGTAGACCTGGGTGATCCGGTGCAGCAGCCGGACCGAGGCGGCGGCCTGGAGCTGCTCGGGGCCCTCGGTCAGCGCGGCCTGCGCCCGGCGCGGGAACATGCTCACCGCGACGGCCACCGGCCCGATGAACAGCACCGAGGCCAGCACGTGCAGGCTGAGCAGCAGCTTGGCCATGGGGGAGTTCCTTCCGAAGACCGATCGACTGCCGAACCTAACACCCGGTCGGCGTAGCTGTGCGGGGTGGGGTCGGGTCCCCGGCTCGGCCGTCCGACGGACCGGACGAGGGCTGACGGCGTGTCGGATCAAATCGGGATGAAAGGGGGCATTGAATAGGTCGGTCTAGCCGCCGTCCGGGCGGAAGCACCGTCGATCGGAGCAGTCACGTGCGCCACGTCCCGGCTCAACCGGCCCAGCAGCGTTCGCCCGTGGGGCGGCGGTTGGCCCTGGTGGCGGTGGCTGCCGTGCTGCCGGTGGCGGCGCTGAGCGTGCTGGTGAGCGCGGCCCCGCTCGCCCCGCCGCTCGGTCCGTGCAGCGGACCGGGCTGCCCGAGCGTCTGGCTCCCGCCGAACAACGGTGACGTGACCGGCCGGGACGCCACCATCAACGTGTTCGTCGGCGGTGACTACACCGTCCAGGGCCGGGCTGCCGAGGTCGAGGGCAAGGTGGTCACGATCGGCGACCTGACGGTCGACAAGGACGGTGGCGGCCTGTTCAACATGGGCGTGGCCGGGGTCGGTTCACGGGTGGTGCCGCCGGACGGCAGCGACTTCGTCACCGTCGGCGGCAACGTCACGGTGGGGCCGACCGACACCATCGAGGTCGGCGGGGCCGCCAACACGGCCGGCGCTCTGGCCTTCGGCAACCTCCGCTACGGCGGCACCCTGACCGGCAACGTCAACGTGGTCCCGACCGGCCAGGAGATCAAGGACGCGAACGCCAAGAACCAGTACGCCGGGCTCGCCGCCCAGATCGGTGAACTCTCCACCTGTGCGGGCAGCGCGACCGCCAACGGTGTGGTGACGGTGGACGGCAACCAGGTCACCTTCACCGGGGACGGCACCAGCGCCCGCCAGATCTTCAACGTGCCCGGGAACATCGGGTCGTTGGGCAGTGCGGCCGACCTGGTCATCACGGGCATCCCGGCCGGGGCCACCGTGGTGATCAACATGCTCGGCACCACCCCGGTCATCAACACCAACACCGGTACCGGGCTGGCCGGTGACCCGTTCACCGAGCTGCGCTCGCGGCTGATGTGGAACTTCCCGAACGCCACCAGCGCGAGAATCATGGGCGGCGCCCAGTTCCAGGGCTCGCTGATGGCCGCCAACCCGGCGGGGGTCACCACCCTCAGCACCCCGGGTTTCAACGGCCGGGTCTACGTGGCGGGCGACCTGGTGCAGCTCGGGAGTTCCGGATCCGAGGTGCACAGCTACCCGTTCGACGGGGACCTGCCGGAGTGCGCCTCGCCGACGCCGACACCCACGCCGACGCCGACGCCTACGCCTACGCCTACGCCGACGCCGACGCCGACGCCGACGCCGACGCCGACGCCGACGCCTACGCCGACGCCGACGCCGACGCCGACGCCGACGCCGACACCCACGCCTACGCCGACCCCGACGCCGACCCCGACGCCTACGCCGACCCCGACGCCTACCCCCACTCCGACGCCGACACCCACGCCCAGTCCGTCTGGGAGCACCCCCGCCCCCAGCAGCACCAGCCCGGCACCGGAGACTTCCAGTACCGGGCCGAGCACTCCCACATCAGCGAGCGCGAGCAGCGGCGCCGCACTCCCGGTGACGGGCACCGGCACGGCCGCCCCGCTCGGCCTGGCGGCCGGCGGGCTGGTCACGGCCGGCGGGGTCGCCTTCTGGGTCGCCCGCCGTCGGGGTCGCCACAGCTGACCCGCCCGGGCCGGAGAGGTCCGGACGGATCGGAGCGGCCCGCGCGAGGCTCAGCGCTCCGCGAAGAACCGTTCCACGCTGTCGCGCCGGTCGGCGAACTCACCGAGGGGTTCGCCGACCACCCGGCCGGCCAGGTCGACGGCCAGCATGCCGACGTCGGCGCGGAGTTCGAGCTCGGCCAGCTCGCGGTCGACCGACAGTGCGGCTCGGCCGGCCGCCACCAGGGACTCCCGTTCGGCGAGCCCCTCGGCCCGGGCCGCCGCGACCAGGGCGGCGCCCTCCTCGGCCGCCTCCTGGCGGATCCGGGCGGCTTCGTGGTGGGCTTCGTTGAGCACCCGGCGGTACTCGGCGTAGGTCTCCCGGGCCTCGGCCCGGAGGTCCTCCGCGCGTTCGAGTTTGCCCTCGGTGGCCTCGTGGCGCTCGGCCAACGTCCGCTCCAGGCGCGGGAACAGCACCTTTCCGAGCACCAGCAGGATCACGGCGAACAGGGCGAGGCCGAACAGCAGCGTGGCCTTGTCCGGGTTGAGTGGGCCGATGTCTATGTCCATACCAGAACTTTACGATCTGATGCCCCGTCATGTCCGATGAGTGGAAGTTCCGGTACGGAAAGACTCGGTCGGAACCGGTGCGCGCGGAGCCACGCTGTGCGACGATCTCGGAACGTCCGTACGGTGGTCCGACCAACGCTCGGTGGGGGAAGTCTTGTCGGAGTACACGGAGTTCGTGACCGCCGAGGGTGCGGTGGTCCGGGTCGAGCGGCAGTACCCGAGCGCCGGCCCGGACGAGTACGGGATGCGGCCGGTCGGCCGGGGGCCGGCCGTCGCCGGGGTGGAGCGGGCGGGCGAGACCTTCGAACAGGCGCTGGCCGGGGTCAGGGCGGCCGCCGGTGCGGCGCTCGCGGTGTTCCGGGACGGCAGCCTGAAGCCGGACGAGGTGGAGATCGAGTTCGGGGTCAAACTCACCGCCGAGGCCGGGGCGTTGATCGCCCGGACGGCTGCCGAGGCGCATCTCACCGTCAGACTCAGCTGGGCGCCCGGACGCCAGGTCTGAGCCCGCCCGATGGCGAACCCGTACTGGCTGGCCCGGATCAGCGTCGGCGGGCCAGAGCCGACCGTGGGCGCGGGGGTGCTGGTCACCGACCGGCTGGTGCTGACCTGCGCGCACGTGGTGCACGGCAGGGCCACCGCCGAGGTCCGGCTGGTCAACCGGCCCGACCATCCCGAGCTGTCGGCCACCGTGCTGCGCCGTGGTCCGTGGCCGAGCGGGCGGCACGGCCGGGACGGCACCGGGGACGTGGCCGTGCTGGAGCTCGCCGCCCCGGTGCCCGAACGGGTCGCCCGCCCCGCGCCGTTCGCCCCGCTGCACCACTGGGACCGGCCGCCCTACCCCGGCCTGACCGCGCACGGCTTCCCGCTCGACCACGAGGCCGGCCGGAGCAGCGAGATCCGGCCGACCCGGGGCGGCATGCTGATCGGCGGCGAGCTGGTCCAGCTGGAGCACGACACCCACGGCATGCCGCTGTCGCCGGGCTTCAGCGGCGGCCCGGTGGTGGACTCGGCCAGCGGTGAGCTGGTCGGCATCGTGACGGCGGCCCAGGACACCCTGGACCGTCCGCCGGCGCCGGGCCGGGACGGCAGGGTCCGCCCCGCCGTGCGGCTCGGTCAGATGCTGCCGCTCGACGTACTGGCCCGGTACGTCCCCGAGTTGGCCGACCTGATCCCGGGCGCCGCCCTCCCGGCCGACCAGGTGCGGGAGTTGCGGACCCTGGTGACGGCGGCCGGGCCTGCGGCCGACCCGCTGGAGCTGTACCGGGCGGCCACCGCCGCGCAGGGCCTGCTGGACCCGCCGACCCGGCCCGGCACCCTCTGGGAGACCTGCTGGTACCTGCTCTCCGAGGTCACCGACGCGCCGGGTGCCGCCCACCACCCGGTCCGCGAGTTCGCCGGACTGCTGGCCGCCTCGGTCACCGACCCGGCGCAGCGCGAGCGGCTGGAGCGGCTGGCAGCCGGCGCGGACGGCGGCCGGACGGCCGGGGAACGGTGGCGGCCGATCCTGGTCGAGATCGGCCACAGCGGCGCGGGCCGGGGCAAGTTCACCGTCGGGGTCCGTACGGTGCGCGGCGGCGACTACGGGCCGCCCCGGCTGCGGACCCTCGGCCGGTCGGCGCTGCAGGGCGAGGTGCTGGCCGAGATCGACCGGCAGCTCGGCCTGCTGGCCGCGGACGACTCCGAGCTGATCGTGTTCGTGCTGCCGCGCACCCTGCTCACCGTGCCGGTGCACGGCTGGACCGGGAAGCGGTCGTTCGGCCCGATCGGTGCCGACCACGCCGTGGTGGTGGTGGACCGGCAGCGCCGCGACAGTGCGGTGGACCGCCGCAGGCTGGAGATGAACTGGGCGCTCCGGCAGGCCGAACGGCGCACCGTGGTGCACCGGGTGGACTGCGCGGAGCCCGGCGATCCCCGGGTGCTCTACCACCTGCTCGGCCCGGTCGAGCGCCCGCACCTGCCGGCCCTGCCCGGCCTGCCGAAGGGGCGGCCGCACGGCCCGCTGCTGGACGCCGCGCTGAGCGCCGGGGCGCACGCGGTGATCTGGCCGGAGTGGACCTGCGGTGAACGGCACCACCCCGGGCAGAACTGCCGGGGCAGCCGCTTCACTGCCAGACTGGCGGTGGAGCTGGCCGGCACCCCTCCGGGGGAACTGCCGTCCAGGATCAAGGAATTGCGCCACCAGGCGGAGGAGAGCGGGGACCCGGCCGGGCACTGGGCGGCCGGCCTGGTCCTGCTCTGGGAGGATCCGCAGCTGCTGCCCAGCCCGCACCGACCGTTCCCGGTCGCCCCGACCAACCGTCAGCCCCGCCCCGGTGCGGGTCAGTAGCAGGAGAGTCAGCACGATGCCGCTGCAACGCATCTACCGGGGCGCCGAGCACCCCCACGACGGCCTGGCCGACCTGCCCGGACCGCCGCCCTGGCGCGCCTTCGACGGCGGCCCCGCGCTGGACACCCCGGCGGCCGCCGCCGATCCGGGCGCCGCCTCGGCCGGACACCGGGCCGCCACCTTCCGCCCCACCCCGGAGACCGTCGAACTGGTCAACGCCGCCCTGCACCTGCGCCGCCCGCTGCTGGTCACCGGTCCGCCCGGCAGCGGAAAGTCCAGCCTCCCGTACGCGGTGGCCCGGGAGTTGGGCCTCGGCCCGGTGCTCCGCTGGAACATCACCAGCCGCAGCGCCCTGCGCGACGGCCTCTACCAGTACGACCCGCTGTCCCGGCTGTACGCCGCCAACCAGGCGGGCCCGGACGGCGGTGGCGGCCTGGAGGAGCACCTGCGGCTCGGCCCGCTGGGCACCGCGCTGCTGCCGTACCGGCGGCCCCGGGTGCTGCTGATCGACGAGATCGACAAGGGCGACCTGGATCTGCCGAACGACCTGCTGCACGTGCTGGAGGACGGCCAGTACGAGATCGACGAACTGGTCCGGGCCGCACCGCAGTTGCCCGAGGCCGAAGTGCTCACTGCGGACGGGCTGAGCCGGGCGCCGGTGCGCGGCGGGCGGGTGCGCTGCCGGGCCTTCCCGTTCACCGTGCTGACCAGCAACGCCGAGCGGGAGTTCCCGGCCGCCTTCCTGCGCCGCTGCGTGGTGCTGGAGCTGCGCCGGCCCGAGGGCGGCGAGCTGGAGGAGATCGTCCGCTCGCACCTCCCGGCGGCCGACCACGCCCTGGTGGCCGAGATCCTCCAGGTCTTCCTGGACCGGCGGGCCGAGGGCGAGTTGGCCACCGACCAGCTGCTGAACGCGATCTACCTGACCGCCCGTCCGGAACTCGCCGACCAGGCCGACCGGGCGGCGCTGGCCGCCCGGGTGATGCCCTATCTGAGCAGAGGCCGGGACGACGATGACTTCTGAGCGGCGGGGAGCCCTGGACCGGCTCGCCACCCTGCTCACCGGTCTGGGCCGCCCCGATCCCGACCCGGTGGAGCTGGCCGAGCTGCTCTGGCTGGCGGTCCGGAGCGAGCGCACCCCGGACAGCGGCCCGGCCGACCGGCCCGACGGGCGGGACGCCCCCGGCGGTCCCGGACCGGACGGACCGTCACCCGGCCGCCGGCCCGAGCCGGCCGGCCCGCTGCTGCCGCTGCACCTGCCGGTCGTCGACCCGGCCGACGGCACGGCCGCCGCCGGTACGGTGGCCACCCCGAGCGCTCCGATGCTGGCCCGCCCGCTCGACCTGCAGCGGGCGCTGCGTCCGCTCAAGCGCCGAGTACCCGACCCGCACCGGGCCCTGCTGGACGAGGACGCCACCGCCGACCGGCTGGCGGAGGCGCTGCGCGGCCCCGCGCCGGTGCACTGGCTGCCGGTGCTGCGCCCCAGCACCGAGCGCTGGCTGAGCCTGCGGCTGGTGCTGGACTGCGGCCCGACCATGGCGCTCTGGCGGCCGCTGGCCCGCGAGTTCGCCCTGCTGCTGCGGCAGACCGGCGCGTTCCGCCAGGTCGGCTCGGCCCGGCTGACCGCCGACGGCGCGCTGACCGGGGCGCAGCCGGGCCCACGGGTGGTCACCCTGCTGATCAGCGACGGCATGGGCCCGCAGTGGCGGCCGGGGCCGGCGGGGGAGCGGTGGTACCGGACGCTGGGCGCGCTGCTCCGGCGCGGTCCGGTGGCGGTGGTCCAGCCGCTGCCCGAGCGGCTCTGGCCGCTGACCGCGCTGCCCGCCGTGCCCGGGGTGCTCGCCGCTTCGGCCGCCGGGGTGGCCAACGCCGGGTACGCCTTCCGGCCGCTGGAGCACCCGGTCGGCCCTGGACCGGTGCTGCCGGTACTGGAGGCCGACCCGGAGTGGCTGGCCAACTGGGCCACTCTGGTCGGCAGTTCGGGTGGCGCCGAGGTGGTCGGCGCGGCATTGCGGATCGGTCCGGTGCCGACCGGTACCGAGGGTGCCCCGACCGCCGACCCGGCCGGCCTGGACGCCGAGGAGCTGGTCCGGCGGTTCCGGGCGGTCGCCTCCCGGGAGGCGTACACACTGGCCGGGCTGGCCGCGCTCACCACGCCCGCGCTGCCGGTGCTGCGGCTGCTGCAACGGGCCGCGTTCGCCCGGCCCCGGCCGCAGCAGCTGGCCGAGCTGGTGGTGAGCGGGCTGCTGACCGAACGGCCCGGCCACCAGGACCGGTTCGACTTCCGGCCGGGCGTCCGGGAGCTGCTGGTGCACACGCTGCCCAGGTCGGTCACCCACCAGGCGGTCGGGCTGCTGATCCGGGTCGGCGAGCAGATCGCCGCCCGGGCCGGGCTGGTGCCGAACGAGCTGGCCGCGATCGCCGCCACCGACACCGAGGGCGCCCCGCTCACCGCCGAGACCCGTCCGTTCGCCCTGGTCAGTCCGGCGGCGCTGGGCATCGTCGGTCTGCGCGAGCCGGCCGCCGCCCCCGCCGCCGGGACGGCCAGGATCGGCCCGCACGGCGCCCGGGCCGTGCTGCTGGCGCTGGCCCCCGACCGGGCCGGGGCGGCTGAGCTGCGCGAACTGGTCACCGCCCTGGGCAATCCGGAGCAGGTCGGGATGCGTCCCGACCACATCTGGCTGGGGCTGGACGAGGTGGCGGACTTCCGGCGCGCGCTGCGCCGGGCGGAGCAGGAGGCCGACAGCATCCTGCTGGTCTACCTGTCCGGCACCCCGGCCCGGGTGGAGGGGCTGTTGGGGGAGTTGCTCGGCCGGCACCCCCGGCTGGTGCTGATGCTCGACCTGGTCGGCGGCGCCGCACCGGAGCTCTCCCAGCCCCGGGTGGTGATGCTCCGCCGGCCGTCCGACCGTTCGCTGGCCTCGGTGTGCAACGAGGTGCTCAGGACCGGCCGGTTCGGCGGCCCGCCCGAGCTGGACCTGCGGGACTTCGCGACCGAGCTGGCCGAACGCGCCGACCCCGGGGTGCGGCTGCAGATCGAGCTGCCGGAGCCGATGCTGTTCACCCGCAACCCGGCCGGGCAGCGCTACTGCTACCTGGGCCGGGCGCCCGGCGACGACCCCGCCGTGGACCGGTTCGTGGCCGACCTCGGCGAGGAGGTCTGGCAGTTGACCGACCTGGCGGTGGCGACCCGACAGCCGGGCGCGGTGGCCCGCTGCGAGGTGTTCGTCCCGCTGTACGAGCGGGAGTACTTCCGCAGCTCCCGGTGCGGCCGGGAGTGGGCCGCCTTCGCCCGCCGGACGGACCTGTCCAGGGGCTTCGTCCCGGTCTTCGGCCGGCCGGTCGGCCACCTCGAACTGCCGTACACCGCACGGCAGCTGAACTACCGGGATCAGCAGTACGGGGACGACTACGCCCGGCTCGGCCTGTTCGGCCTGCCGCAGCAGCAGTACGAGCTCGCGGTGCACCGGATCGCCGCCCGGATCGTCGAGGTGGCCGAGCGGCACCGCATCCCGCCCGGCCACCCGGTCGGGCTGGCCGCCCTCCCGAACGCGTTCAGGTGACCTCGCCGCGCCGCCCGAACCGCTCCTCGCGCCACTCCTCGGACTCCAGAACCTCGGTCAACTGACGGGTCGCGTCCCAGACTTCGGTGTACGACAGGTAGAGCGGGGTGAAGCCGAACCGCATCAGGTCCGGTGCCCGGAAGTCGCCGATCACCCCGCGCGCGATCAGCGCCTGCACCACCGGGTAGCCGTCCGGGTGCCGGAGCGCCACCTGACTGCCCCGCCTGGCCGGCTCGCGCGGGGTGACCACCTCGACGCCGTACTTGGCCAGCGGCTCGACCAGTTCGATGAACAGCTCGGTCAGCGCCAGGCTCTTCGCCCGCACCTCGGCCAGGTCCACCTGCGCCCAGATCTCCAGGCTGGACTCCAGCGCGGCCTGCCCGAGCAGCGACGGCGAACTGGTGAGGAACCGGCCGATGCCCGGCACCGGCTGGTAGCCCGGCTCGAAGTCGAACGGCCGGGCGTGGCCGAACCAGCCGCTGAGCGGCTGCGCGGCCTCGGCCAGGTGACGCTCCGCCACGTACAGGAAGGCCGGTGCACCGGGGCCGCTGTTCAGGTACTTGTAGGTGCAGCCGACCGCGAAGTCGACGCCGTTCGCGTCCAGCTCGATCGGCAGCGCGCCGACCGCGTGGCAGACGTCCCAGACCATCAGCGCGCCGGCCGCCCGGACCTGGCGGGTGATCGCGGGCAGGTCGAGCAGCTCGCCCGTGCGGTAGTCGACCAGCGAGAGCAGCACCACGGCGGTGTCCGGCCCGAGGTGGTCGGCCAACCGGTCGGCGGAGTCGATCAGTTCGGTGCGGGCGGCGCCGTCGGTCAGCGAGCCGACGCCCTCGGCGATGTACAGGTCGGTCGGGAAGGCGGCCCGCTCGGCCAGCACGGTGGACCGGCCCGGCCGCAGCCGGAGCGCGGCGGCCAGCACCTTGAACAGGTTGACGGAGGTGGTGTCGCAGACCACCACCTGCCCGGCGGCGGCCCCGAGCAGCGGGGCCAGCCCGGCCCCGAGGGTGTGCGGCTTGGCGAACCAGCCCGCCTCGTTCCAGCTGCGGATCAGCTGCTGCCCCCACTCCTGCTCGACCACCTGCCGCACCCGTTCGGGGGTACGGGCGGGGAGCACGCCGAGCGAGTTGCCGTCCAGGTAGACGACCCCCTCGGGGAGCACGAACTCGGCCCGGAAGCGGGCCAGCGGGTCGGCGGCGTCGAGCGCGGCGCACTCCTCGCGGGTGCGGGGCACGGCGGTGCGAGGCGCGGCGGTGGCGTTCACGGGGGTGGCGTTCACAGGGCGTTCCTCACGGTCCACAGCTCGGGGAAGACGTCCTGGTCGGCCGACTCCTTGAGCCAGCTCAGGCCGCTCGACCCACCGGTGCCGGGCTTGGCGCCCATCGAGCGCTTGACGGCCGAGTAGTGCCGCTGGCGCCAGCGGGTCACCCGCTCGGCGGTGTCCAGCAGCGATTCGCCGAGCCGGGCCAGGTCGGCCAGCGCCGGGTCGGTGTAGACCTGCCGCCAGGCCGCCTCGACCTGCTCGGTCGGCCGGTAGCGGGCCGGGCCGCCGGTCACGTCGACCGCCAGCCCGCGCCGGGAGAGCAGCGCCAGCACCTCGTCGTACAGGCTCGGGGTCTCCAGCGCGGCGGTCAGCTCGGCGTGCACGGCGGGCACGCCCTGGTACATCGCCAGCAGCCGTTCGCTCTTGTTGCCGAGCAGGAACTCCAGCCGGAGGAAGGCCGAGGACTGGAAACCGCTGGCCTCGCCGAGCACCGGCCGGAAGGCGTTGAACTCCAGCGGGGTCATGGTGGCCAGCAGGTCCCAGGAACTCACCAGCACGTCCTGGGTGTGCTGCCCGCGCCGCAGGGCGGCCAGCGCCGAGGTCAGGTCGTCCTCGCGCAGGGCGTGCTGGGCGGTGGTCCAGTCGTGCCGCAGCAGGTCGAACAGCAGCTCCATCACCTGGGTGCTGATGATGAACGACAGCTCGGCGTCCACCTTGCTGCGCGGGTGCTGCAGGCTGTGCAGCACGTCCAGCCGGACGTACTTGGCGTAGGGCGTGCCGACCTCGGGCTCGTCGGACGGGCCGAAGCTGAGTTTGGGCGTACTGACCTCGGACTGACCCGGCATGGTTCCTCCTGTGCTCACACCACCCGCCTTTGGGCGGCCCCCATTGTGCGGCGGGCGGACCGCCGGATTGAATGGGCGACGGATGCGGGATCGGCCGGTCGGCCTTTCAGGCGGAAGGTCTTTTCCGTCCTGGCCTGCCGAACGGAAAAGGACCGCCATGGACGCCGTGGACCGACTGCTGCTGGCCGAACTGCAGGCTGATGCCAGGCTCTCCTACAACGAGCTGTCCCGCAGGGTCAGACTCTCCTCCCCGGCGGTCGCCGAACGGGTCCGGCGGCTGGAGGCGGACGGGGTGATCAGCGGCTACCACGCGCACGTCGACCCGGACCGGGCCGGGCTGAAGGTCACCGCGCTGGTGCAGATCCAGTGCTACGGCCCGCGCTGCGTGCTGCGCGACCCGGAGGTGGCCGGCTGGCCCGAGGTGCTCCAGCTGCACCGGGTGACCGGCGGGGCCTGCTGCGCGCTGCTGGTGGCGGTGGCCGGGATGGCCGAGTTCGAGCAGCTGATCGACCGGCTCGGCGGGTACGGGCAGCCGTCCAGCTCGATGATCCTCTCCAGCCCGGTTCCCTGGCGCCCGGTGCAGGTGCCCTGACGGCCGATCAGCTGTTGCCGAGGCCGAGCGACACCAGCTCGTCCAGCCCGGACATGAACATCTCGACGCCGACGGCCGCCAGCAGCAGCCCGAGCAGCCGGGACAGCACCTCCAGCGAGGTCTGGTGCGAGCGCCGCAGCGGCTTGGAGAGCACCAGGACGCAGACGCAGTTCAGCGCCACCACCGCGAGGTAGGCCAGCGCCATCGTGGTGTGCCAGCCCCAGGTGTCCTTCTGCAGCGAGCCGACCATCACGGCGGTGATCGCCAGCGGGCTGGCGATGTACGGCAGCAGCAGCTCGCGCAGCCCGTCCACCAGCGGGTTGGGCAGGTGGTCGTCCTCCTTGGGGGAGCCGCCCAGGTGGATGCCGAGCACCAGGGCGACCGCGTAGATGAAGAAGATCACCCCGCCGGCCAGCCGCAGCGACCAGTCGCTGATGTGGAACAGGTCGGTCAGGAAGTCCGCCGAGTAGGCCATCGCGACGCCGATCACCGCACCCATCAGGGTGGCCACCAGGGTCAGCCGGACCAGCTCCCGGTGCCCCCGGTCCCGGGCCAGGTGAGCGAAGGTCAGCAGCACCTTGGGCGGCCCCACCACCGCGAACAGGGTGATGAAGGCACTGCTCAGGTCGAAGGCTTCGGACATGCCCCTCAGCATGCGTCAGCAGGGTCGCGCGATCACGGCGCCGCGCCCCCGCTGACGATGGTTCAGCCGATCACGGCCTGGGCGTCGATCTCCACCAGCATCGCCTCGTGCGGCAGCTCCACGAAGATCGTGGTCCGGCACGGCTTCACGCCGTTGCCCACGTGCTTGTCGATGAACTCGCCGTAGACCTCGTTCATCAGGGCGAAGTCCGCCCGCTTGGTCAGGTAGACCCGGAAGCTCACCACGTCCTCGACGGTGGCGCCGCCCGCCTCCAGCACCGCCCGGACGTTCTCCAGGGTGCGCAGGGTCTGCGCCTTCACGTCACCCGGGTAGAGGTACTCGGAGGTGGCCGGGTCCTGCGGCCCCTGGCCGGAGACCTGGAGGATCGGGCCCTTGCGGACCCCCTGGGAGAACACCCAGGCGGGTGCGGGGGCGTCGGTGGTACGGACTTCGGTCTTCATGCGTCCCGTCCTGGGGCAGTGGGGTCGGTCCAGCCGCAGTCGGCTGAGATCGCGGTGGTGGTGGCCCGGAGCTGCGGCAGCAGCGCCAGGACCTGGTCGTACGGCAGCAGCACGTCCGGTACCGAGACCGAGGCGGCCGCGACCACCCGGCCGGTGGCGTCCCGGACCGGGGCGGCCACGCAGTTGATGAACGACTCGTGCTCGGCGTGGTCCTGCGCCCACCCCTGCGCCGCCACCGTCTCCAGCTCGGCCAGCAGCGCGGCCGGGGTGGTCAGGGTGTGCGCGGTGTACGGGGTGTACTCCAGGCCCTCGGCGATCGCCCGGCGCTCGGACCGCGGCAGGTCGGCGAGCAGCACCTTGGAGACCGCCGCGCAGTGCAGGGCGGCCCGCAGGCCGATCCGGGAGTACATCCTGACGGGGTGCCGGGAGTCGTACTTGTCGATGTAGACCACCTCGCCGCCCTCGTACGCGGCCAGGTGCACGGTCTGGCCGGTGGCCGCGTTCAGCTCGCGCAGGTGCGGGGCGGCGACGGTGCGGATGCCGCGCTGCTCCAGCGCCTGGCCGGCCAGCGCGAACAGCTGCGGCCCGAGCCGGTAGCGGTGGGCGGCGTCGCGCTGGACGATCCGCTCCTCCTCCATCGGGCGGAGCAGGCGCAGCGCGGTGCTCTTGTGCACGTCCAGCACGGCCGCCAGCTGTTCCAGGCTGCGCTCGCCCTCGCCGAGCTCGGCCAGCAGGCGCATCGCCCGGGCGACGGTGGAGCTGCTCATGCCGAGGCCGTCCGGAAACCGTCCGGGCCGACCTCGGTGGCGGCCCAGGCCGCCTCGTCGGCGGCCAGCAGGGCGTCGACCACGGCGGCGGGCGGCAGCACGCCCAGGTCGCCCCGGACGGTGAGCGCGGCGGCGGCGGACAGGTGGCCGAGCCGCAGCCGCTGACGCTCCGGCAGCTCCCGCAGGGTGCCCGCGAGATAGCCCGCGGCGAACGCGTCGCCCGCGCCGGTCGGCTCCACCACCGCGACCCGCAGGGCGGGCTCGGCCACGGTCGAGCCGTCCTGGGCGATCGAGGTGGAGCGGTGCGCGTCGTCCTTGAGCACGATCACCCCGGGGCGCGGCAGCAGCTTGCGCAGCCCCGCCGGGTCGTCGGTGCCGAGCACCTCGCGGGCCTCGTCGGCGCCGAGCAGCACGATGGTGGCGGCGTTCATCAGGAAGCGCAGCGCCTGCCGGTCCCGCCCGGCCCAGAGTGCGGGGCGCCAGTTCAGGTCGAAGCTGACGGTGCGTCCGGGGGTGCCGAGCAGGGTGCGCACCAGGCGGTGGCAGCTGTCCGAGAGCGCGGGGGTGATGCCGGTCAGGTGGATCAGCGGTGCGGCGCCCAGCAGCGGTGCGGCGGCCGGCTCGGCGAGCAGCTCGGGCCCCATCGCGGAGGCGGCCGAACCGCGCCGGTAGTAGTGCATCCGGCTGCGCCCGGCACCCAGGTCGTGCGGGTGGTCCAGGCCCGACCCGGTCTCCTTGACGTACAGGCCGGTCGGCCGGGCGGGGTCGGCGAGCACGGCGGAGGTGTCCACCCCGTGCGCCGCGATCCGCTCGACCAGGTGCCGCCCGAAGCCGTCGGCGCCGACCCGGCTCACCCAGGCGGCGGGCACCCCGAGCGCGGCCAGCCCGCAGGCGACGTTGGACTCGGCGCCGCCGAAGCTGCGGCGGAAGCCGTCGGCGTGTTCCAGTGGTCCCGGGCTCTCGGGAATCAGCACGGCCATCGACTCGCCGAGGCAGACGGCGGGCGGGGGAGTCACTCGGGGCCTCTCGATCGGCGGGTGCGTTGACCGGTGGTCTGGACCTGATGTTAGATCAGGCCCGGCAGATATCGCAACGACCGTTGCACATGACGCAACGAAGGAACGGTGGGCCGTGGTGGAGCTGATGGACCGTGGACGGGTGGCGGCGCTGGCCGACGAGCGGCTGGACTGGCGGTTCAAGGCCGTCCCGGCCGCCGCCTGGGGCCTGACGGCCGCCGAGTGGCTGGCCGGATCGCCGACCCTGGACGACCTCGGCACCCCGCTGGTCACCCTGGACGCGGGAGCGCTCGACCACAACCTGGCCACCATGGCGGCGTACTGCGCCGAGGCCGGGGTCGGCCTCGCCCCGCACGGCAAGACCACCATGGCCCCGGTGCTGTGGCAGCGTCAGCTGGACGCCGGGGCGGACGCCGTCACGCTGGCCAACCTCCCCCAGGTCCGGGTCGGCCGGGCCTTCGGCCTGCGCCGGATCCACCTCGCCAACGCGCTGCTCGACCCGGCCGGTCTGCGCTGGCTGGCCGCCGAACTGGCCGCCGACCCGGAGTTCCGGTTCTCCTGCTGGGTGGACTCGGTGCGCTCGGTCGAGCTGATGGCGCAGGCCCTGCGCGGCGCCCCCGCGCCGGTGGACGTCTGCGTCGAACTCGGCGCCCCCGGCGGCCGGACGGGCTGCCGCACGGTGGACGAGGCGGTCGAGGTGGGCCGCGCGGTGGCCGCCGCCGACGGACTGCGGCTGGTCGGGGTGAGCGGCTACGAAGGCGCGCTGGCCCATGACGCGAGCGTCGGCTCGCTCGGCGCGGTGGCCGGGTACCTGCGCGAACTGGGCAGCCTGTACCGCCGGTTGGACGACCGGTTCGACCCGACCGCCGAGCAGATCTGGGTGACCGCCGGCGGCAGCGCCTACTTCGACACGGTGGTCGAGGAGCTGGGCGCCGTGGTCGGCGGCCGGGGGCGGCTGGTGCTCCGCTCCGGCGCGTACCTGGCGCACGACGACGGCTTCTACCGGGGCATCTCGCCGCTGGCCCGGGGCGGCGGCAAGGGCTTCAGGTCCGCCCTGCACGGCTGGCTGCGGGTGGTCTCCCGGCCGGAGCCCGGGCTCGCCCTGCTGGACGGCGGCAAGCGCGACCTGTCCTTCGACGAAGGGCTGCCGGAGCCCCAACTCGTCCGCGGGCGCGGCCCGTCGGGCGGTCGGATCACCGCGCTGAACGACCAGCACGCCTTCCTCCGGGACGCCGAGGTCCAGGTCGGCGAGGTGGTCCGGGTCGGCCTCTCGCACCCGTGCACGGTCTTCGACAAGTGGTCCCTGCTGCCGGTGCTCGACTCCGCGGACGCCGAACTCCCGCGTGTGGTCGACCTGGTGCGGACGTACTTCTGATGGCGGCCGATCTGCTGATCAAGGGCGCCTGGGTGATCGACGGCACCGGGACGGGCCGCCGCCGGGCCGACGTCGCGGTGGAGGACGGCGTGATCGTCTCCGACGCCGCCACCGCCGACCGGGTGATCGACGCCGACGGGCTGGTGCTCGCCCCCGGGTTCATCGACCTGCACGCCCACTCCGACCTGGCGGTGCTCACCGAGCCCGACCACCTGGCGAAGACCAGTCAGGGCGTCACCTGCGAGGTGCTCGGCCAGGACGGCCTCTCCTACGCCCCGGTGGACGACCGGACGCTGGCCGCATTGCGCCGCCAACTCGCCGGCTGGAACGGCGATCCGGCCGGTTTCGACTGGGACTGGCGCAGCGTCGGCGAGTACCTGGACCGGCTGGACCGCTCCCAGCTCGCCGCCAACGCCTGCTACCTGGTCCCGCACGGCACCCTGCGGGCCCTGGTGGTCGGCTGGGACGACCGCCCGGCCACCGCACAACAGCTCGACCGGATGCGGGAGTTGCTCGACCAGGGCCTGGCCGAGGGCGCGGTCGGGATGTCCAGCGGACTGACCTACACCCCCGGCCTGTACGCCGACACCGCCGAACTGGCCGCGCTCTGCGAGGTGCTGGCGGCCCGGGGCGGCTACCACTGCCCGCACACCCGCTCGTACGGGGCGGGCGCGCTGGAGGCGTACGCCGAAGTGATCGAGCTGTCCCGGCGGACCGGCTGCGCGCTCCATCTCACCCACGCCACCATGAACTTCGGGGTGAACCAGGGCCGGGCCGGCGAGTTCCTGGCGCTGGTCGACGCCGCGCTCGGCCAGGGCGTGGACGTCACCCTGGACAGCTACCCCTACCTGCCGGGCTCCACCACGCTGGCCGCCCTGCTGCCGTCCTGGGCCACCGAGGGCGGCCCGGCCGCCACGCTGACCCGGCTGTTGGAGCCGCCCGCCCGGGAGGCGATCCGGGTCGCGGTGGAGGAGACCGGCAGCGACGGCTGCCACGGCGTGGTCACCGACTGGCGGACCGTCCAGATCTCCGGGGTGCGCAACCCCGACCTGGCCGACACGGTGGGTCTGACGGTGCAGCAGGTCGCCGACCGCTGGGGGAGCACCGGCACCGCCGCCTTCCTGGAGCTGTTGGTCCGCGACGAGCTGGCCACCGGCATCCTCCAGCACGTCGGCCACGAGCAGAACGTCCGGGAGATCATGCGGCACCCCGCGCACTGCGTGGGCAGCGACGGCCTGCTGGTCGGCGCCCGCCCGCACCCCCGGGCCTGGGGCACCTTCCCGCGCTACCTGGGCCACTACGCCCGGGAGTTGGGGGTGCTGACGCTGGAGCAGGCGGTGGCCAGGATGACCGGCCGCCCGGCCCGGCGGCTCGGCCTGGCCCGGCGCGGACTGATCCGGGACGGCTACGTGGCCGACCTGGTGCTGTTCGACCCGGCGACGGTGCGCGACACCGCCACCTTCGAGCGGCCCAGGCAGCAGGCCGAGGGCATTCCCTGGGTCTGGGTCGGCGGGGTCGGCGTGATCGAGGACGGCAAGGCGACCGGCGCACGCCCGGGACGGGCACTGCGGCGGCAGGCAGACGGAGGAGTCAGATGAGCAGCGGGCCGAACGGTTCGGACGGGCTGGACGGGCTGGCACGGGACCGGGTGATCGCGGTGGTCCGCACCCCGTTCATCCCCGATGCGGCGGAGCTGTGCGCGGCGTTGGTGGCGGGCGGCATCCGGTGGATCGAGTTCACCTACACCACCCCGGGCGTGGAGCTGCACCTGCGGAGGGCCGCCGAGGTGGCGGACGGGCTCGGCTGCCGGGTCGGTGTCGGCACCGTGCTGACCGCCGAGCAGGCCAGACGCGGCGTCGCGGCGGGCGCGCAGTACCTGGTCACCCCCGGCGTCCGGGCTGGCCTGGCTGATGCGGCGGGCGGGGTGCCGGTGGTGATGGGTGCCCTGACGCCCAGTGAGGTGGCCACCGCCGTGGACCTCGGGGCGGCGGCCGTGAAGATCTTCCCGGCCCGGGCCTTCGGCGCCGGCTACTTCCGCGACCTGCGCGGCCCCTACCCCGACGTCTCGCTGGTCGCCTCCGGTGGCGTCAACGCGGGCAACGCCGCCGACTTCTTGGCGGCGGGCGCGCTGGCGGTCTGCGCGGGCAGCGAGGTGGTGGCCCCGGCGGTGGTCGCGGCCGGCGGCTGGAGCGGGGTCGAGCTGCGGGCCAGGGAGTTCGTGGCCGCTATCGCAGGGTGACCGTCACGCCGCCGGCCCGGAGCACGTCCAGGATCGCGTCGAAGTACCGCTGCTCGCTCCCGGGCAGGCGCCGGGTGAGCGCCGCCCGGGCCCGCGCGGCGTCGTGCCAGACCAGGCCGAACGGCGCCTCGGGGCCGTAGCCGCCGCGCAGGCAGTCGGCCAGCGCGTCCAGGTTGCGGCCGTAGTAGCCGTCCGGGGCGGCCAGCGCGGTGGCCAGCGCGGCGTAGAACGACGGCTCGTCGGTGATCGCGGCACCACGCAGGTGGTAGGTGGTCGGCATCGGGGTCCTTCGCTCGGATGGCGGCCCCGGGTCGAAGGCCCGCCGGGTCTGGGGTGGGATGAGGAGGCCGGTCTTCCTCCCGAGAGCTGAGGCCCATCATGACCTGTCCGAACCGTAAGGACCTAGGGCTGCTCGCGCTGCGCGCGGCGGTCGGCGGCGTCCTGGTGGCGCACGGCTCGCAGAAGTTGTTCGGCTGGTTCGGCGGCGGTGGCCTGGAGGGCACGGCCCAGGCGATGGAGCACATGGGCTTCGAACCGGGCCGGCAGAGCGCGATCGCCTCCGGCCTGGGCGAGACCGGCGGCGGGGCGATGCTGCTGGTCGGCCTGGCCACCCCGGCGGCCGGCGCGATCGTGGCGGGCACCATGGCCGGTGCGATCGCGGTGCACGCCCCGGGCGGCTTCTTCGCCACCGCCGGCGGCTACGAGTACCCCGCCGTGCTCGGCACCTGCGGCCTGGCCCTCGGCGTGGCCGGGGCCGGCCGCTACTCGCTCGACCACCTGGTCGGCCACCGCTTCGACGGCGCCGGCCTGGGCCTGCTCGCCTTCGTCGCGAGCGCGCTCGGCGCGGCGGCCGTGGTGACCCGCCGTCAGGACGTGGTCCGCCGCCGGGAGGCCCGGGCCGCCGACGAGGAGGCGGGCGTCTCCGGCCTGTCCTGACCCGGTGCTCAGTAGCGCATCGCACCGGCGAAGGGCATCACGTCGTACGGCACGATCTCGACCGTCTTGCCGGTGCGCGGGGCGTGCAGCAGTTGGCCGTTGCCCAGGTAGATCCCGACGTGGTGCAGGTCGTCGTAGTAGAACACCAGGTCGCCGGGCTGGAGCTGGTCCCGGGCGATCTTCCGGCCCGCCGCGTACTGGGCCTGTGAGGTCCGCGGCAGCGAGATGCCGCCGGCCGCGAAGGCGCGCAGGGTGAGGCCGGAGCAGTCGAAGGAGTTCGGGCCGGCCGCGCCGTAGACGTACGGCTTGCCGAGCTGGGCGTGGGCGAAGGTCAGGATGTCCTTGACCCGGCCGGTGGCGGGGTCGCTGTACGGCAGCCGGGCGGTGACGCTCCGGGAGGCGGCGGCGCCCCCGGCGGTCCCGGCGACCACCTTGGCGCGGTCCTCGGCCTTGAGGCCGTTCAGGACGGTCTGCACCAGGGCCAGCTTGGCTTGCACCTCCTGTTTCTTGGCGGCGGCCGCCCGGCGGGCCTGGTCGAGCTCGGCCAGCCGGCCGGCGGTCTCGTCCCGCAGCTGGTCGAACCGTTTCTGCTGGGTCGTCAGCAGGCGCAGGATGTCCGCCTGGGTGGCGGCGGCCGCGTCCTGCAGACCGGCGCCGTCCAGGTACTCGGTGGCGTCGGCGGTCAGCATCAGCCGCAGGGTGGGGTCGACCCCGGCGGAGCGGTACTGCTCCGCGGCCACCGCGCCGAGCGTCTCGCGCAGCCGGTTGAGCTGGTCCTGCCGGGTGGCCACCTGCTGCTGCAGGGTGCCGGCCGTGGCCTGGAGCTGCTCCTGCTTCTCGGTCAGCCCGTTGTACAGCTCGGTGTCGGCCTCGGCCTCCTCGTACAGGTCGTCCACCTGGCGCTGGACCTGCTCCAGCGAGGGCTTCGGCTCCGCCACCGCGGGGGTCGAGGCGAGCAGCAGTGCGGCCCCGGCGGTGAGGGTCAGGGCGGTCAGACGGCGGGCGGCCAAGGCGTGCTCCCGAGCTGGACGACTAATCTCCTAAGGAAATTAGTACGAGGATCGGCGTCAGGGCAAGTGCCGAGCCCTGCGGGACCGTCAGCCGGGGCGGTGCCCGGTGCTGCGCTGCCAGCGGAGGTGGGCGGCGGTCAGCTCGGCGCGGGCCTCGCGCAGGGTCCGGTCCTCGCGCTGCTGCGCCAGCAGCAGATCCCGGTCGGCCCGGGCGGTCTGCTGCGGGATGGTGTCGGACCGGGCCAGTGCCAGCGCGCGGCGGGCCCGGTCGGCCCGGTCGTCCCGGTGCAGCAGGCAGTCGTCCTCGGCGAGCTCGGCCACCCGGTCCTGCAACTCGGTGATCCGGCGGCGGTACTCGGCCTCGGTGGCGCGGATCTCCCGCTCGGCGGCGGACCGCTCCCGGGCCCGGTCGTGCTCCACCTCGCGGACCCGGCGGCGGCCGGCCGCCAGCCCGGCCCGCTCGGCGGCGTACGCCCGGCCGAAGGCGCAGGCCCAGCCGCCCGGGTAGCTGTGCAGCCGGTTGCCGACCCAGACGGCGACCGCCGCCAGGACCAACAGCGCCGACATGACGAACGCCATGCCCCACTCCCCCCGAAGCCCGGGCCGAAGCCGGCCCACGGAGGGAGACCTGCCCGGGCACGGGGCCGGTGACACCTGCTCAGGTCACGTCAGGTCAGGTGCGGCAGGCAGACCAGCAGCAGCGGCAGCCCGGCCAGCCCGGCCGGGGCGGCGGCGGTGAGCGCCAGCAGCGGGCGGGGGGCCGGGCGGTGCTGCGCCAGCCGCTCGATCCTGGCCAGCGCCTGGTGGCCGGCGGTGAGGGCGGTGGCGGGCGCCAGGCCGGCGGCCACCACGCCCATCGCGGTGGCCAGCGCCCGGGGGGTGTGGCTGCGCAGTGCCCGGTCGTCGGCGGCCATCTCCAGCAGGGTGCGGACCTCGGCGGAGACCAGCCGCCCGAGCGGCAGCCGGCCGAAGGTGCCTGCCACCGCCTCGGCGACGCAGGCGGCCAGGTGGTGACGGCCGGTCAGGTGGGCCCGCTCGTGCGCCAGGGCGGCGGCCAGCTGGGGCGGGGTGAGCGCGGCCAGCGCGCCCCGGCTGACCACGATCCGGGCGTGCCGACCCGGCAGACAGTAGATGGTGGGCGTCGGGTGGTCCAGCAGCAGGGCGCCGGGCACCCGGCCGCGGTGTGCGGCCAGGTCGAGCAGGGCGCGGTGCCGGCGGCGCCCCCGGTGGGCGGTGCCCAGGCTGTGCAGCAGCCGGGCGGCCGGGTAGAGCAGCACCAGGGCGGCCGCCGCCGGGGCGGTGCCGGAGACCGCCTCGGGGGAGAGCCCGCACAGGTGCAGCAGGCCCGCGTGGTGGTGCGGGGCCGGGTCGATCATCTGACGGACGGTGAGCGCGACCGAGCTGACGGCGGACAGCCCGAGCGCGAGCCAGGTGACCACGCCGAGCACCGGCGCCCGCCTGGTCCAGCGCGCGCCGGCCAGCAGCGGCGGCAGCGCGACGGCGGTCAGCACCGCCCAGAGCCCGAGCAGGACGGCGGCGCTCACCGCTCGCCGGTCCGGTCGTCGTGCTCCGCCGCGTCCAGGGCGGCCAGCGCCCGGCGCAGCGCGGCGACCTCGTCGGTGCTGATCTGCTCGACGAAGTGGGCCAGCGCGGCCGGGGTGTCGGAGGTCGAGCCGAGCGCCTCCTGCATCAGGGTGGCGGTGTAGGAGTCGCGGCTGCGGGCCGGTTCGTAGACCCAGGCGCGGCCCGCCTTGTGACGGTTCAGCAGGCCCTTGGTGTGCAGGATTCCGGCCACCGTCATCACGGTGGTGTAGGCGACCGGCCGCTTGGCGTTGAGGTCGTCGACCACCTCCCGGACGGTGGCCGGGCGGCCCCAGCTCCAGAGCCGGTCCATGATTTCGGCTTCGAGTTCGCCGAGGCTGCGTACCACCATGCGGCCATCGTAGTCACCCGGATGCCGCGTTCTGGTGGCCCCGGGGATACCGCCCCCGAAGGGTGGGGACAGGTCCGGACGAGTGGAGGTCGCTGATGCGTCGGTTGGTCGTGGGTGCGGTGGTGGCGGGTGGACTGGTGCTGACCGGATGCTCCTCGGACGGTGGCTCGGCCTCCTCGGCGGTCCAGTCGGGGGCCTCCGCGCTGGCCTCGGCGGCGAGCAGTGCGGCGAACGGCTTCGCCTCCTCGGCCTCCTCGGCCGCCGCTTCGGCGGGGGCGGCGGCCTCGTCCGCGCTGGCGAGCGTGAAGGGCGGTCTTGACGCCAACGGCGACGTCGCCCTCGGCACCCTGGTGACCGACGCGGACGGCAAGTCCGACGTCCCGCTCACGGTCACCAACAGGACCTCGCAGCCGTACCGGTACACGATCCAGGTCAGCTTCGAGGACGGCTCGGGCAATCTCCTGGACGCGGCCGTGGTCACCGTCCCCGAGGTGGCGGCGGGCGGGACGGCCCAGGCGACCGCGAAGAGCAACCGCAAGCTGGACGGCACGGTCACGGCCAAGGTGGGCAGCGCGCTGCGGTACTGACCTGACCTGAAGTTGACGAGATGTGATCAGAGGTTTCGGCCGGTCCCGCTGCGTGCGGGACCGGCTTTCTGCTGGTCAGGGGTGAGCCGAACCTTAACGGGAGCTCAAGGTCCAATACCGGGTCTTGACGGGGGAGTTGGTCTAGTCCATTTTTATGGCCAGGTGCAGGGAGCCCCCGGCCGGCATCGGTGGTCCAGACCTCCGGTGCCGGTCCGGCCTCCCCGCTGCTCGACCTCCACTGGCGTGCCCTCCGGTTGTGCGGCCCCACCCCGTGCGTCCGTCCAAGTGGCCCGGCAGTTCCCCCACGACCTGGAGGGTCACGACATGACTCGAGTTTCCCTGGAGCCGACGCACCGTCGGCGTCCGAAGGGCCTGGCCGCGCTCGCGGCGGGCACGGCGGCCTCGCTGCTGCTGGGCTCCGCCCTCGCGCTGAGCGCCGGCACCACGGCGTCGGCCGCCGCCGGCAACACCACGGGCGCCCCGGCGACCAGCGGTGGCATCAAGGTCGCCTACTTCGACCAGTGGTCGATCTACGGCAACGCGTACTACCCGAAGACCATCCAGGACACCGGCGTCGCCAAGAACCTGGACTACATGATCTACTCGTTCGCCAACATCCACCCGACCAACCTCTCCTGTTTCGAGGCCACCAAGGCCGCGTCCCAGGACGAGAGCAACACCAGTGCGGGTGACGGTGCGGGCGACGCGTTCGCCGACTACCAGAAGACCTTCGACGCGAACACCTCGGTCGACGGTGTCGCGGACGTCTGGGGCCAGCCGATCGCGGGCAACTTCAACCAGCTGAAGAAGCTGAAGGCGAAGAACCCCAACCTCAAGGTGCTGCTGTCGATCGGTGGCTGGACCTACTCCAAGTACTTCTCCGACGCGGCCGCCACGGACGCCTCGCGGAAGAAGCTGGTCTCCTCCTGCATCGACATGTTCATCAAGGGCAACCTGCCGGTGGACGCCGGTTACGGTGGCACCGGTTCGGCCGCGGGCATCTTCGACGGCATCGACATCGACTGGGAGTACCCGGGCGGCGGCGGCCACGCGGGCAACCACGAGAGCGTGAACGACAAGCAGAACTTCACGCTGCTGCTCAAGGAGTTCCGCACCCAGCTGGACGCCCAGGGTGTCACCGACAACAAGACCTACGGCCTCGCGGCCGCGGTCGGTGCCGGCCAGGACAAGATCAAGAACATCGAGACCGACAAGGTCGGCCAGTACCTGACCTTCCTCGACGTGATGACCTACGACATGCACGGCGCCTGGGACGCCAAGGGCCCGACCAACCACCAGGCTCCGCTGTACTCCGGCCCGAACGACCCGATGACCCCGGTCAAGCCGGGCACCGGCAAGTACTCGATCGACGCCGCCGTCAAGGCCTGGACCGTGGGTGACGCCGAGTACGGCATCCCGGGCGGGTTCCCGGCCAAGAAGATCAACATGGGCATCCCGTTCTACTACCGCGGGTGGACCGGTGTTCCCAACAACGGTGTGAACGGCCTGTTCCAGAGCGCGACCGGCCCCGCCGCCGGTGCCGCGATGTCCGGCAACGTGCCCGGCATCCA
Organism: Kitasatospora sp. NPDC101801; assembly: GCF_044766665.1. NCBI lineage: Bacteria > Bacillati > Actinomycetota > Actinomycetes > Kitasatosporales > Streptomycetaceae > Kitasatospora > Kitasatospora sp. NPDC101801. The sequence continues at coordinate 110,225 of NZ_JBIWML010000002.1, read as the reverse complement.
GATGTACAAGGAGCTCGCGGGCTTCGTCGACAACCCGGCCAAGACCTTCTGGGACGACACCGCGAAGACCACGTACTTCTACGACGGCTCCACCTTCTGGACCGGCGAGGACGCCCGCTCGATCCAGGCCAAGGTCGACTACGCGCACTGCAACGGTCTGGGCGGCTCGTTCGCCTTCTCGCTCTACGACCTGGGCACCAAGACCACGCTGTTCGACAAGATGGTCACGGCCACCAACGGCTCCGCCGCCAACTGCCCGGCCGCGCCGACCAACTCCCCGTCGCCGAGCCAGTCGGCCAGCCCGTCCGCCTCGGCCTCGCCGTCCGCCTCGGCCTCTCCGTCGGCCTCGGCCAGCCCGAGCGTCTCGGTCAGCCCGTCCGCCACGGCCACCGGCTGTGCCGTGCCGAGCTGGAACGCCGCCACCGTCTACGCGGCCACCGGCACCAAGGTCTCCTGGAAGGGCCGGGTCTACACCAACAAGTGGTGGACCACCAACGAGGACCCCTCGACCACCGGTCAGTGGGGCGTCTGGGCCGACGCGGGTGCCTGCTGACACCTGCTCCACCGCACCACCCCTGACCAGGGCCGCTGGGCCCTGATCCACTCCGCCCCGCCGGGCTGTGACCGGCGGGGCGGAGTCACGTCCGGAACCCGAAGCCCCGGTGGCTGCCGGGCCGTCAGGCCAGGTCGTCGGTGCGGCCGAGGGCGTCCGGCTGGGTCTCCTCGATCCGGCGGAGCATCCGGCCGAGCATCTCGGAGAGGGCCGGGCGCTCGGCGGTGGTGATGTCCTGGAGCAACTCCTCCTCGAAGACCGCGGCCATCCGCATTGACTCCAGCCACTTGGACCGGCCGTTCGCGGTCAGCTCGATGATCACCCGGACCCGGTTGGCCTCGTCCCGCTCCCGGGTGACCAGGTCCTCCGCCACCATCCGGTCGATCCGGTGGGTCATCGCGGCCGGCGTCAGGCCGAGCCGCTTGGCCAGCTCGCCCGGGCCCAGCTGGTAGGGGCTGCCCGCGACCACCAGGGCCTTGAGCACCTCCCACTCGGCGGATGTGATTCCCAGCACGGTGAGCTGACGCCCATAGGCGACGTTCATCCGCCGGGCGACCCGGCCGAGGGTCGACACGATGGTCTCCACCTGGGGGTCGACCAGGGGGAATTCCCGCTGGTAGACGGCCACCTGCTCGGCGATGGCCAGTTCGCCCGGGTTCGGTGACGCGGGTCTGGGAGTGCTCATGCTCCCCATTCTCCCACGGGCCGATGCAGGAGTTAAGGCTTTGACAGCGAAGGCTTCCGATCCTTAGAGTTTAGCTCTGAAATCTTCTGAGCTTAAAAGTATCCAGTGAAAGGGTGTGCACGGTGGCCGGCACGGTGAAGCAGCAGGGCAGGCGTCTCGGGGCGGGAGGCCCGCTGCGCCGGGTCCAGATCGGGAACGCGCTCAGCGCGTTCGGCAGCGGCTTCACGATGCCGTACATGTTCGTCTACGTGGACCAGGTGCGCGGCCTGGGCTCGCTGGCCGCCGGGATGGTCTTCACCGTCTTCGCGCTGGCCGCGCTCGCCGTGCTGCCGTTCACCGGTCGGGGCATCGACCGGTACGGGCCGCGCCCGGTGCTGCTGATCGGCGCCGCACTGGCCGCCACCGGCGCCTTCGCGTTCGGGCACGCCACCGGCACGCCGGCCCTGCTGGTCTCCTCCTTCCTGTTCGGCGCCGGGGTGACCACCTGTCAGCCGGCCCTGGCCACGATGATCGTGCGCTGCTCGACCAAGGCCACCCGCTCGCGGGCGTTCGCGCTCCAGTTCACCCTGGTCAACCTGGGGATGGGCATCGGCGCGCTGGTCGGCGGCCAGATCGTGGACGTCGCGGACCCGGCCAGCCTGACCCGGCTGTTCACCATCGAGGCGCTCACCTTCCTCGGCCTGGCCCTGGTCACCGGCACCGCCCGGATCCCGGCCGCCGCCCCCGTGCTGGTGGCCGCGACCGGCCCGACCGGGCTGCGCGCGCTGGTGGCCGACAAGGCGATGCTGCGGCTCTGCCTGCTCGCCGGGCTGATCTTCTTCACCTGCTACGGCCAGTTCGAGTCGGGTGTCGCGGCCTTCGCCACCGACACGGTCGGTACCGCGCCGTCCACCCTGGGCCTGGCCATCGGCGCCAACGCGCTGACCATCGTGGTGCTGCAGATGTTCATGGTGAAGCTCACCGAGCGCCGTCGCCGCACCACCGCGATGGCCGCCGCCGGCCTGGTCTGGCTGGGCGCCTGGACGATGGCCCTGGTGGCTGGTCTGGTCCGGTCCGAGGCGCTGGTCGCCACCGTCGCGATCGTGGCCGTCTACGCCCTGTTCGGCGTCGGCGAGTCGCTGCTCGCGCCGACCCTGGGCCCGATCGTCGCCGACCTGGCCCCGGCCCGGCTGCTCGGGACGTACAACTCCGGCTACGCGCTGGTGAAGCAGATCGCGATCGCGGTCGGCCCGGCCGTCGGCGTGCTGCTGGTCGGCTCCGGCACCTGGCCGGTCTACCTGGCCGCGATGGCGGCCTGCACGCTGCTGATCGTGGTCCTGGCGGTGCGCCTGCGCCGCCACCTGACGCCGGCTCAGGACAACGCGGGCCCGGCCGTCCCGGTGGCCGTGCCGGTCCGGGCGCTGGAGACCGCGGCCTGACCCGTCCCCGGCCGCCGCCCCCCCCCCCGCGGGGGGGGGGGGGGGGGGCGCCCCCCAAAAACCCCCCCCCCCCCCCCCGGCCCGGGGAACGGCGGGCACCACGGCTGCCCCCCAGCCACCCCACCAGCAGACCCACCGAC
>NZ_JBIWML010000002.1:0-107419 GCF_044766665.1 Kitasatospora sp. NPDC101801 | reverse complement strand
GTGGCGTTTTAACCCGGGGGGCGGGCTGTGCGGGGTGGGGGGGGGGGGGGGGGGGGGGGCCCCCCCCCCGCCCCCGCCCCCGCCCCGGGGCGGGGGGGGGGGGGCGGGGGGCCGGGGATACGCTCAGAAAAGCGCGAAGCGCGCCGGAGCGGCCCTGAGAAGGGCGGACACCATGGCTGCCGCACTGCACCCCAAGCTGCTGACCGACCTGCGATCCGGCTTCGCCGGGGAGCTGCTCACGCCGGGGGACGGTGAGTACGACAGCGCGCGGGTGGTCTTCAACGCGATGATCGACCGACATCCCCAGCTGATCGCCCAGTGCGCGAACCCGGCGGACGTGGCGGCGGCGATCGCCTTCGGCCGGGAGCAGGGCCTGGAGATCGCGGTCCGGTCCGGCGGCCACGCCGTCTCGGGGGTCTCGGTCAACGACGGCCTGGTGGTCGACCTGCGGCGGATGAACTCGGTCGTGGTGGACCCGGAGGCCGGGGTGGCCCGGGTCGCCGGCGGCGCCACCATGAGCGACCTCGACCGGGCCACCCAGCCGTACGGACTGGCCGTCACCGGCGGGCGCGACTCCAGCACCGGCGTGGCCGGCCTCACCCTGGGCGGCGGCTCCGGCTGGCTGGAGCGGAAGTACGGACTGGCCTGCGACAACCTGCTCGCGGCGAAGCTGGTGACCGCCGACGGCGAGCTGCTGGCGGCGGACGAGGACCGGCACCCCGAGCTGTTCTGGGCCCTGCACGGCGGCGGTGGGAACTTCGGCGTGGCCACCGAACTCACCTTCCGGCTGCACGAGTTGCCGACCGTCACGATCGCCATGCTGCTCTGGCAGCCGGAGGCCGGGCCGACCGTGCTGCGGCACTACGTGGACTACATGGCGACCGCGCCCGACGAGGTCGGCGGAGCCTTCGTCCACTTCACCGGACCGCCGGAGGAGTTCGTCCCGTCCGGGCTGGTCGGGCGGCTCACGGCGGCGCTGCTGCTCACCTACGCGGGCGGCGAGCAGGCGGGCCGGGAGGTGTTCCGGCCGATGCTGGGCCACGGGCACGCGGGCGAGCTGATCGCCGAGCTCCCGTACGCGGACTTCCAGTGCATGCTGGACGACCCGCCCGGCGGGCGGAACTACTGGTCCGCCGAGTACCTGGACAGCTTCCCCGGGGCGGCCGCCGACCTGTTCTGCGGCCGGGCCGCCGAGATGGTGGTGCCCTCCGCCTCGCTGAACGCGGTCTTCCCGCAGGGCGGCGCGGTGGCCCGGGGCGGCGACCACCCGGTGCCCTGGCGGGCCGCACCCTGGGCGGTGCACCCGTTCGGCGTCTGGGAGGACCCGGCCGACGACGCCCGGGGACGGCAGTGGGCGCACGACGTCTGCGCGGACCTCCAGCCCTGGTCGATCGGCGCGGTGTACCTGAACTTCATCGGCGACGAGGGCGCCGAGCGGGTCGCGGCCGGTCTTGGCACCGGCAACGCCCGGCGGCTTGCGGCGGTCAAGTCCGCCTACGATCCGGAGAACGTCTTCCACCTGAACCACAACATCGTCCCGGTCTGAGGGCGCGTCACGGCTAGGATTCCCGACAAAGACGACAAAGCTGTCGGGCAATCAGGCGATGAATCGGCGAGGTCATGACGCAAGCGGTGGTGGGCGGGACCGTCGTCGAGGAGGCGGCAGCACCGGAGGTGAGGGCCCGGTCATGGGTGCTCCGGCGGGCCGACTGGCTGGGCCCGCTGGCGGTGGCGCTGTTCGCCGGCCTGCTGCGGTTCTGGGACCTGGGCTCGCCGAACGCCTTCGTGTTCGACGAGACGTACTACCCGAAGGACGCCTGGTCGCTGCTCCGGCAGGGCTACGAGGGGACCTGGCCGGACAACGCCAACGAGCAGATCCTGGCCGTCCCGCAGGTGGTCCCGCTCGGCCCGGCCCCGGAGTTCGTGGCGCACCCGCCGGTCGGCAAGTGGGTCATCTCGCTGGGCGAGTGGGCGTACGGGCTGCACCCGTTCGGCTGGCGGGTGGCGGTCGCGCTGCTGGGCACCCTGACGGTGCTGATGCTGGCCAGGATCGGGCGGCGGCTGCTCGGCTCGACGCTGCTGGGCTGCGTGGCGGCCCTGCTGCTGGCCGTGGACGGGCTGCAGTTCGTGATGAGCCGGGTCGGGCTGCTCGACGGCGTGCTGATGTTCTTCGTGCTGGCCGCCTTCGGCTGCCTGCTGGGGGACCGGGACCACGCCCGGGGCCTGCTGGCGGCCGCCCGGGCGGAGGGCGGCCGGGCCGGTGACGACGTACGGCTCGGCCTGCGCCCCTGGCGCCTGGCCGCCGGGCTGCTGCTCGGCCTGGCCTGCGCCACCAAGTGGAACGGTCTGCCGGTGCTGGCGGCCTTCGGCCTGCTGACCGTGCTCTGGGACCAGGCCGGGCGCCGCTGGGCCGGCGCCCACCGCCCCTGGCGGAGCATGCTGCGCCGGGACGCGCTGCCGGCCTTCCTCTCCCTGGTCGGCGTCGCGGTCGTGGTCTACCCGCTGTCCTGGGCCGGCTGGTTCCTCACCGACGGCGGCTACGACCGGCAGTGGGCCGACGACCGGTCGAGCGTGGTGAGCTGGATCCCCGCGTCGGTGCGCAGCTGGTGGCACTACCAGGACCAGATGCGGGAGTTCAACACCGGCCTCAGCACCCCGCACACCTACCAGTCCGGAGCCTGGAGCTGGCTGGTCCAGGCCCGCCCGGTCAGCATGTACTGGCAGCAGGTGCCGGAGGGTCAGCAGGGCTGCACCGCGCCGGGCGGCTGCGCCTCGCAGATCCTCGCGCTCGGTACGCCGCTGCTCTGGTGGACCGCCTGCTTCGCGCTGCTGTACGTGCTCTGGCGGTGGTTCTTCCGGCGGGACTGGCGCTCGGGTGCGGTGCTCTGCGCGGTGGCCGGGATCTACCTGCCGTGGTTCCTGTTCCAGGACCGGACCACCTTCTCGTTCTACATGGTGGTGCTGGTGCCGTTCCTCTGCCTGGCGGTGGCCCAGCTGCTGGGGGGGGTGCTCGGCCCGCCCGGCTGCTCGGCCGAGCGGCGGCGGTGGGGGGCGGCGGCTGCGGGCCTGCTCGTGCTGGCGATCGTCGGCTGCTTCGCGTTCTTCTACCCGCTGTACACCGCCGAGGTGATCCCGATGACGTCCTGGCAGGACCGGATGTGGTTCGTCAGTTGGATCTGACGGCCGCTCAGTCGGCCGCCCAGCAGCTGCTGCCGGTCGGCCCGGCGCTCTGGGCGGCCACCGCGCTGCTGCTGACGGCCGGTGCGGCGGTGGCCGGGTGGGGGCTGCTCGGCCACGGCCGGGCGGTGCTGCGGGCGGGGGCCCGGGCGGCCGTCCAGCTGGCGGTGGTCGCGCTGGTGATCGCCTGGGTGGTCGGTTCGATGTGGACCTCCGCGCTGTTCGTCCTGGTGATGTTCGTGGTCGCGGTGCGGACGGCCGGGCGGCGGATGACCGAGGGGCCCGGCTGGTGGTGGGCGGTGCTGCCGATCGGGGCCGGGGTGCTGCCGGTGCTGGCGCTGCTGCTCGGCTCCGGGCTGCTGCCCTGGCGGGGGCTGTCGGTGATCCCGGTGGCGGGCATCCTGATCGGCGGGGCGCTGACCGCCACCTCGCTGGCCGGGCGGCGGGCGCTGGACGAGCTGCGCCAGCGCCGGGGCGAGGTGGAGGCCGCGCTCGCGCTGGGTTTCGAGGACCGGGACGCCCGGTTGGAGATCTGCCGGACGGCCGCCGCCACCTCGCTGGTGCCCGCGCTGGACCAGACCCGGACGGTCGGGCTGGTCACGCTGCCCGGCGCGTTCGTCGGCATGCTGCTGGGCGGGGCCAGCCCGGTCGAGGCCGGTTCGGTGCAGCTGTTCGTGCTGGTCGCGCTGCTGCTGGTGGAGGCGGTGGCGGTCCTGCTGGTGCTGGAGCTGGTTGGCCGTGGTGCGGTCACCGGGTAGGGTGGGCGGTTGTTGAAGGGGAGTAGCCCTCCACCGGAGCGTCGACATACTGGCCTGCGACTCGCGCGGAGGCCCGGTGCCCGGGACATCCGTTTGCTTGCGGGTGTTGGCGAGACCTTCGGCCGCAGTGCTGTGATCATTTACCAGTGCTGTCGGGCCGGAGTGTCCCCTGACGGGCCATCATCGGCCGGGCAGCCCGACCCGATGAAGGGCTTTCTCTCCGATGAGTCTGACCATTGCCGCGATCACCTTCGGCATCGTCTTCCTGGCCGAACTTCCGGACAAGACCGCGCTGGCCAGCCTGGTGCTCGGCACCCGCTACCGGGCGAGCTACGTCTTCGCCGGGATCGCGGCCGCCTTCGCCCTCCAGGTCGGCCTGGCGCTGGCGGCGGGCAGCCTGCTGGCGCTGCTGCCGCAGCGCTGGGTGGAGGGGGTGACCGGCGTGCTGTTCCTGGCGGGCGCGGTGATGCTGCTCTGGCCCAAGGGCGACGAGGACGAGGACGGCGAGGCCAAGGAGCCGTCCTCGACCAACTTCTGGAAGGTGGCCGGCGCCAGCTTCCTGGTGGTCGCGGTGGCCGAGTTCGGCGACCTGACCCAGATCATGACGGCCAACCTGGCGGCCAAGTACGCCGACCCGCTCTCGGTCGGGATCGGTGCCTGGCTGGCGCTCTGCGCGGTGAGCGGGATCGCCATCCTGGGCGGGCAGAAGCTGCTGCAGTACGTGCCGATGAAGGTGATCGTGCGGGTGGCGGCCGGGATCATGCTGCTGATGGCGAGCATCAGCCTGTTCAAGGCGATCACCGGCTGAGCCCGGCCGGCCTCGGGCCGGGCGCCGGGGCTCAGCCGAGCGGGTAGCGGGTCGACTTGTCGGCCCGCAGCCCGTCGAGGAAGCCGCGCATCCGGACGGCGGTCCCGGCGTGCCGGTCCAGCAGCGCGGCCAGCTCCGGCGCGGTGCCGGCCGGCCGCCGTCCGTCGGCCCAGGCGGCTGCCAACCCCTCCGGGAGGTGGTGGTTGAGCAGGTGGGCCACCGTGTACGCCGCGTCGTAGCCCCGGTGGCGGTCGAGGAACTCCCGCTCGGTGCGGGAGAGTTCGAAGGTCTCGCCGAGGGCGAGGCCGAAGTCGGTCAGGTAGAGCAGGTGACCGTCCGTCAGCACGTTGCGGAAGTGCGCGTCGAAGTGGATCAGGCCGCGCTCCCGCAGGAACGCCGTGGTGTCGGCCAGTCGCTGCGCCACCCACGGGTACGCGGCGGCGTCCTGCCCGGCCAGCCAGCTGCCCAGGGTGTGCGGGACGTACTCCAGGAAGAGCACCACGGCCGCCTCGGCGCCGAGCAGCCCGGTGAGCCGGGCCCGGACGGCGGGGGAGCCGCCCCAGTACGCCACCGCGCCGTCCAGCCCGCCGAGGAAGCCGACCAGGGCCTCGGCGGGCGGCGGATCGGCGGGGAGCACCCGGGCGTGGTGGAGCAGCGGGAAGTCCGGCCGGCTGCCGTCCAGCACCCATCCGGTGGTCAGCTCGTGCACGGCCAGCTCGCGCCAGGCCCCGAACCCGGCCGAGCCGACGCCGTACTGGTAGTACCCGGGCAGGTCGAACAGGTTGGCGGTGGAGTGCAGGTGCTCGGGGCGCAGCTCCAGCGCGGTCAGCGGGACGCGTTTGACGAAGACCTGCGCGCCCTCGACCTCCAGCAGCGAGGTCACGCCGCCGATCCCGGTGCCGAGCGGGGCCGCCGCGTCGAGCAGTCCGGCCAGCTCGTGGTCGGCCAGCCCGGCGAGCCGGCCGGCCACCCGGTGGTGGGCGGCGAGGCGGGCGGTGGGTGCGGTCACCGGGGCGTCAGTCCGTCACGCTCTCGAGGGCCTGCCGGGTGGCGGGGCCGTAGACGCCCGGCGGGTCGTCGAGCCTGGAGGGGCCGTAGTAGGCCTGGAAGTCGCGGACGGCCTTCTCGGTCTTCGGGTCGAAGTCGCCGGTGGCGAGCGAGGAGCCGTACTTCCACCACAGCACGTCGGCGATCCGGCTCTGCATGTCCTTGACGTCGGCGCCCTGCATTTTCAGCGTGAGGGTGCGGGGGCCGGTGGGGACCGGCGCGGGGGGCGTCGGGGTCGCCGACGGTGTCGGGGTGGGCGTCGGGCTCGGGCTCGGCGTGGGGGTCGGGGTGGCCGAGGGGCTGGGCTTCGGCTTGGCGCTGCTGCGGCTCGCGGAAGGGGTCGGGGTGTCCGAGGGGGACGGGGACTCGACGGCGGCCACGGCGGGCGGGGACACGGTGGGCTGGTGGCTGCCGACCGGAACGGGCAGCGCCTGGTCGTGGTTCACCTTGGTGTCACCGGGGGTGAGCACCAGGGCCAGGCCCGCGCCGATCGCGGCGACGCCGACCCCGGCCGCGATGACGACGGTCCGTCGGCGCCCGGCCGAGACCTGCCGGCTGAGCCGCCGCTCGGCCCGGCCGCCCGGAGCGGGCTCACCGGGGTCGGGGCGGAAGCCGAAGACGCCGAGGTCCTGGGTGGGGGCGGGCTCGGGCGTCCACTGGGGCGGGGTCGGTATCAGCTGCAGGCTGGGCGGGGTCTGCGGCGGCGCGACCGGCGGTCCGACCGGCGGTCCGGCGGGCGGCGCCGGCGGGACGGGCGGCATCAGCCGGGTGGCGAAGGCGTCGTTCGGTGCGGGCACCACCTGGGTGGCGAACGGGTCGGCGGGCGCCGGGGCACCCACGTACGGCCGGACCAGCTCGGGTGTGTCGAGCGCGGGCAGGACGGTGGTGTCGTCCGAGGGGGCACAGGAGGGACAGCCGTCGGCGCCCCCGACGGTGCCGCAGACGGGGCAGCGCGCTCCCGACATGGGCCGGTCCTCCTCGGTGACGGTGACGAATGGGACCTGATTATGCAGCAGGTTCCGGTGGGTGGACAGGCGGGTGGAGAGGCTTGTCCCGGTTGGTGGTGATACCGGAGATGTGAAGGGTGGATGACCGCCGACGGTACGGATGGCGCAGCCGGCTGACGGCAAATCGGACATAGCTGACTTATGGTGAGACTGAAGGATCATCAGCCCGGGTGCTGGTCAGGCCCGTCTTCCCACCGAGGAGCAGGAATGGCGGAGGCCGCCGCGCCGGAGGGTGTCCAGGAGCAGCAGCCCCCAGAGGTGACGGTCCACAACCTCTGGGTCCCGATCGGCGCCCTGCTGCTGGCGATGCTGCTGGCCGCGCTCGACCAGACCATCGTCTCCACCGCACTGCCCACCATCGTGAGCGACCTCGGTGGCCTGGAGCACCTGTCCTGGGTGGTCACCGCGTACCTGCTGGCCTCCACGGCGGCCACCCCGCTGTGGGGCAAGCTCGGCGACATGTACGGCCGCAAGCGGCTGTTCCAGACCTCCATCGTGATCTTCCTGATCGGCTCGGCGCTCTGCGGACTCTCGCAGAACATGGGCGAGTTGATCGCCTTCCGGGCGCTCCAGGGGCTCGGTGGCGGCGGCCTGATGGTGCTCTCGCAGGCGATCGTCGGCGACCTGGTGGCACCCCGGGAACGGGGCAAGTACCAGGGCCTGTTCGGCGCCGTCTTCGGGGTCACCAGTGTGCTCGGGCCGCTGCTCGGCGGCGTCTTCGTGGACAACCTGAGCTGGCGGTGGGTGTTCTACATCAACCTGCCGATCGGGATCGTCGCCCTGGCGGTGATCGCGACGGTGCTGCATGGCACCGAGGTCAAGCGCGAGCACACCATCGACTACCTGGGCACCGCCCTGATCGCCTCGGTGGCCACCTGCCTGGTGCTGATGACCTCGCTCGGCGGGGTGACCTGGCCGTGGGGCTCCTGGCAGGTCGTCGGCCTCGGGGCGCTGGGGGTGGTGCTGCTCGGCTTCTTCGTCGCGGTGGAGCGCAGGGCGGTCGAGCCGGTGCTGCCGCTCAAGCTGTTCCGGTCCAGGACCTTCAGCCTGGTCGCGGTGATCTCCTTCGTGGTCGGCTTCGCGATGTTCGGCGCGCTGACCTACCTGCCGACCTTCCTCCAGGTGGTCATGCAGGTCTCGCCGACCATGTCCGGCATCCACATGCTGCCGATGGTGCTCGGCATGCTGTTCACCTCGATCGGCTCCGGCCAGATCGTCGCCCGGACCGGCCACTACCGGGTCTTCCCGATCGCGGGCACCGCCGTGACCGCCGTCGGTCTGCTGCTGCTGTCCCGGCTCACCGAGCACAGCTCCACCACCGAGATGAGCCTCTACTTCCTGGTCTTCGGCCTCGGGCTCGGGCTGGTGATGCAGGTGCTGGTGCTGATCGTGCAGAACTCGGTCGGGTACCAGGACCTCGGCGTGGCCACCGCCGGCGCCACCTTCTTCCGCTCGATCGGCGCCTCCTTCGGCGTCTCGATCTTCGGCACCATCTTCGCGAGCGGGCTCAACCACCGGCTCGCCGAGGACCTGGTGGGGGCCGACCTGCCGCCCGGCTTCCGGGCGGACAGCATCGCCCAGGACCCCCGGGCGATCGGCGCCCTACCGGGCTCCGCCCAGGCCGGGATCTACCACGCGTACGCGGAGTCGATCACCCAGGTGTTCCTGTACGCGGTGCCGATCGTGGTGGTCGCCTTCGTGCTCTCGCTCTTCCTGCGCGAGCAGCAGCTCCGCTCCACCGTCACCGCCCCCGACCTCAGCGAGTCGATCGGCCTCAACCCGGTGGAGCGCTCCTCGCTGGACGAGATCGCCCGGGCGCTCGCGGTGCTCGGCACCCGGGACGCCCGCCGCGACCTGTTCCGCCGGATCACCGTCGAAGCCGGGCTCGACCTGCTGCCCGCCTCCAGCTGGCTGATCCTGCAGATGCAGCGGCACGGCTCGGTCGAGCCCGCCGAACTGGCCGAGCACCGGATCGTGCCGATCGCGGTGATCGAGGCGGCCGTCCGCGAGGTGGAGAGCCGGGGCCTGGCAGTCCGCAACGGGCTGCCGCTGCGGCTCACCGAGCCCGGCGCCGAGGTGGCCGTCCGGCTGGTCGCCGCCCGGCGGGCCCAGCTCGCCCGGCTGCTCGGCGACTACGACGAGAAGCAGTTCGGCGAACTGGCCGACCTGCTCACCCGCCTCAGCTCCCAGCTGGGCGGCGACCGCCCGGACCGGGCCGGCCCCGAACACCGGCAGGCGGGGGAGGGCCGCACCTACTGAGCGGGCGTCAGGGCCGGGAACAATCCGCTGCCGGAGGAGAGTTGGCAACCGACATGACCACCACCCCGCCCGACCCGCGCACCCTGCTGGCGGAGAGCCGGCTCGCCGTCCTCGCCACCATCAAGACCGACGGCCGCCCGCAGCTCTCCCCCGTCATGCCGTTCTACGACCGGCAGGCCGAGGTCCTGTACGTGTCGATGACCGAGGGCCGCGCCAAGACCGCGAACCTCCGGCGGGACCCGCGGGCCACCCTGGAGGTCACCGCCCCGGACGGCTGGAGCTGGGCCACCGCCGAAGGCGTCGCGACCCTGACCGGGCCCGGGACGGACCCGTACGGTCCCGAGGTGGAGGAGTTGGTGCGCTACTACCGGCTGGCCGCCGGCGAGCACCCGGACTGGGACGAGTACCGGGCCGCGATGGTGGCCGACCGGCGGGTGCTGATGACGATGACGGTCGACCACGTGTACGGCTCCCGGGCCTGACCCCGGCGAAGGTGGGTCAGGGCAGGTCGATCGAGCGGAGCTCGTCCAGCACGGCGAAGCCGGTGGCGTCGTACAGCTTCATCGCCACCTCGTTGCCGCCGAAGACGTTGAACATCATCACGTCGTCCCCGCCCTGCCGGGTGGCCCACTCGCCGACCGCCATCGCGGCCCGGCCGTGGCCCTTGCCGCGGTGCTCGGGGTGCACCTCCAGGGAGAACCCGAAGGTGACGCCCGGCAGGAAGGCGTGGTTCACCCAGCCGGTGCCGACCACCTCGCCGCCGGCCTCGAAGGCGTAGATGGCGTGACCCGGGGTCAGGTACCCCTGCGGGAGGTAGCGCTCGAAGTCCCGGTCGGACTTCTGCCGGGCCTGCTCCGGGGTGAGGGCGCCGGCCCGGACGATGTCCGCGACGTACGCGGCCGTCTCGGCGGCGTACCAGGCCGGGTACTCCTGCTCGGTGAGCCGGCGGACCGTCAGGCCGGGCGGGAGCTCGGGGTGCTCGGCGGCGGCCCGCATCCGGGTCTGGCCCCGGACGGGGTAGTCGGCGAACTGTCCCGGGCCGTCGGTGAGCCGGACCTCCACCTGCCGGGCGCCCTGCTCCGCGCACCAGCGCTCGGCCCAGGCCCGCCCCTGCTCCACCGTCAGCTCGTGGATCCGGCCGACGGGCGTCCCGTCGTCGTCCCGTACCCCGACCGCGATCCACCCGGTGCCGTCGGTGGCCACCGTCCAGTCCTCGGACCCCTTCATTGCCCGCTCCAGCAGCGCCTGGGCCAGCGGCTCGGAGCACCCCGCCGCCCGGTACCTGGCGAGGGCCCGCTGCTCGAAGCCGTCCCGCCACCTGCTCTGTTCCACCACGACCATCGCGTTCATCCGGTCACCATAGGCCGACTCACCGTCGGGGCACAGGCCGTTTACGCTGGGCCCCGGGCGGTGGTTCGGAGTCGTCCCCGTGACGTGCGTGTCCTGATGAAGAGGTGTCAGATGGCCAGCGTGGTGAAGATCAACGTGTTGACGGTGCCCACCGAGATGCGGGAGACCCTGGAGCAGCGGTTCGCCTCCCGGGCCGGGTCGGTGGAGGGCTCGGACGGCTTCGAGTGGTTCGAGCTGCTCCGCCCGGTGGAGGGGACCGACCAGTATCTGGTGTACACCCGTTGGGCCAGCGAGGAGCACTTCAAGGCGTGGATGGAGGGCCCGATGCAGGCGGCCCACCGCCAGGGCCCGCCGAGCGCCGAGGGCGGGCAGCCGAAGCAGGCCGCCTCCGGTTCGACGCTGTGGTCCTTCGAGGTGGTGCAGTCCACCGGCCCGAAGCAGGGCTGATCCCGGTCGGGGACGCCCGGCCCCCGACCGGGGGTCAGGCGTCCTCGAAGCCGACCGGGGCGTCGAAGGCCGCGCGGCGGACCGAGCGGCGCAGGGCGCGGACGATCGGGCCGCCGACGGTGAGGCAGAGGACGGCGGTCAGCACCGCCCGGGGGAGGTCCCAGCCGAGCGAGGTGGCCAGGCAGTAGGCCAGGAAGTGGCCCAGGTTGGTGCCGAGGTCGGCGGCCGGGTCGAAGGACAGCGCCGGGGGCAGGCCGACGCCTAGGTAGGGCCAGAACTGAAGGTTCATCACGGTGCCGTAGGCGACCGCGGCGACGGCGCCGTAGCCCGCCAGCAGCAGGAGTTCGGCCCGGCCGCGCAGCCGGGCGGGACCGGGCAGCAGACCGGCGCCGAGGCAGACCCAGCCCATGCCGAGCATCTGGAACGGCAGCCAGGGCCCGATCCCGCCGGTCAGCAGGGCGGAGGCGAACATGGTGACCGAGCCGAGCACGAAGCCGAAGCCCGGGCCGAGCACCCGCCCGGCGAGCACCATCAGGAAGAACATCGGCTCGAGACCGGCCGTCCCCGCGCCGAGCGGGCGCAGCGCCGCCCCGGCGGCGGCCAGCACGCCGAGCAGGGCCACCGACTTGGCGTCCAGCCCGGAGCCGCCGTCCGAACGGCCCTCGGAGATCTGGGCGATCACCACGCCCAGCAGCAGCGGCATCAGCAGGGCGAACAGCCACGGTGCGTCGGTGGAGTGCCCGGCCAGCGCCGAGGAGGGGTCGGCGAGAAGTGGCCAGCCGAAGGCGACCGCGCCGATCGCGGTGATCAGCAACAGCAGGACGATCGAGCGGCCGCCGAGCGGCACCGGCCGCGTGAGCGCCTTCACGCCGGGTCCTGCAGGGCGGTGGCGACCTGGGAGACAGTCAGCCAGGGCAGCGGGGCGAGCACCTTGGCCACCTGCGGGGCGAACACCGGGGAGGAGACCACCACGTCGGCGCTCGGGCCGTCCGCGACGATCTCGCCCTCGGCCAGGATCACGGTGCGGTGGGCGAGTTCGGCGGCGAGTTCGACGTCGTGGGTGGCCAGCAGGACGGCGTGGCCCTCGGCGGCGAGTTCGCGCAGCACGGTGACCAGCCGGGCCTTGGCGGCGTAGTCCAGGCCCCGGGTCGGCTCGTCCAGCAGGATCAGGTCGGGGCGGGCGGTGAGCACCACGGCCAGTGCCAGGGTGAGGCGTTGGCCCTCGGAGAGGTCGCGCGGGTGCAGCGCGTCGTCGATGCCGGGCAGCAGCCGGGCCACCAGGGCGCGGCAACTGCCGGGCACCGAACCGGAGTCCTGGTCCGCGCCCGCGCACTCGGCGGTCACCGTCTCGGCGTACAGCAGGTCGCGCGGCTCCTGCGGGACCAGGCCGACCCGGCGGATCAGCTCCTTGGGCCTGGACCGGTGCGGGGTCAGCCCGGCCGCGTCGACCGTGCCGGAGTCCGGCTTGTACAGGCCGGCCAGGGCACCGAGCAGGGTGGACTTGCCCGCGCCGTTGCGGCCCATCAGGGCGGTGATCTCGCCCGGGCGGACGGCGAGTTCGACCCCGCGCAGCACCGGGTTCGGCCCGCGCTTCAGGGTCAGCCGGGAGACCACGGCGATCGGTGCGGTGGTGACCGGCGGCACCACCGGCGGGGTGCGGCCGTCCAGCGCGGCCCGCAGCGGGGCGGCCCGGCGGCGGGCGTCCCGGACCGACAGCGGGAGCGGGGACCAGCCGGCCGCCCGGCCGAGCCCGACCACCGGCGGGTAGACCGGGGAGACCGCCATCAGCTCGGCCGGGTCGCCGAACCGGGCCGGCCCGTCCGGGGTGAGCAGCAGCACCTGGTCGGCGTACTGGACCACCCGCTCCAGCCGGTGCTCGGTCATCAGCACGGTGGTGCCGAGGTCGTGCACCAGCCGTTGCAGCACCGCGAGCACCTCCTCGGCGGCGCCGGGGTCGAGCGCGGAGGTGGGTTCGTCCAGCACCAGCACCTTGGGGTGGCTGGTGAGCACCGAGCCGATGGCGACCCGCTGTTGCTGGCCGCCGGAGAGGGTGGAGAGCGCCCGGTCGCGCAGCTCGGCCAGGCCGAGCAGGTCCAGGGTGTCCTCCACCCGGCGCCGCATCACCTCCGGGGCGATGCCCAACGACTCCATGCCGTAGGCGAGTTCGTCCTCGACGTTGTCGGTGACGAAGTGCGCCACCGGGTCCTGGCCCACCATGCCGACCAGGTCGGCGAGTTCGCGCGGGCGGTGCGCGCGGGTGTCCCGGCCGTCGACGGTGACCCGGCCGTGCAGCACGCCGCCGGTGAAGTGCGGCACCAGGCCGTTGACCGCGCCCAGCAGGGTGGACTTGCCGACCCCGGACGGGCCGACCACCAGGCAGAGCTCCCCCTCGGGGACGGTCAGTTCGAGGCCGCCGAGCACCGGCGCGGCGGCGTCGTGGTACTGGACCGACACCTGTTCGAAGACGATCACGGGCGTTCTCCGGGACGGGGCGGGGCGGGGGCGACGAAGGCGGGCAGCAGGCCGAGCAGCACGGCGAGCGCGGGCAGCAGCGGGAGTTCGGGCGCGGTGGGCGGTACGGCCGGTGGGTTGAACGCGCCGGGGTCGCGGCCGGCGAGCCAGATCAGCAGCGCCGCGACGGCCAGCCCGGAGCCCGCCACCAGCCACTCCCGCCAGGCCCACGGGTCGGGCCGGTAGCGGGTCCTGACCGACCGTCGGCCGCCGAGCAGCAGCCCGCCGCCGAGCGCGGCCAGCCCGGCGAGCAGGACCGGCAGCGCCCAGCGCGCGGTGCCCTCGGTGAGCAGGCCGTAGCAGGCCACGCAGACCGCCGCCAGCCCGGCCAGGGTGAGCGCGCCGATCGAGCGGGTGACCCGGCGCGGCAGGTCGGCGGTGCGGCCGAAGCCCCGGCTGTCCATGGTGGCGGCCAGGCTGACGGACCGTTCGAGGGCGGACTCCAGCACCGGCAGCCCGACGCTGAGCAGCGAGCGCAGGCCCCGGTCGGAGCGGCCGCGCAGCCGGCGGGCCGACCTGATCCGCCGGACGTCCGCGACCAGGTTGGGGGTGAAGGTGAGCGCCACCACGGCGGCCACCCCGGCCTCGTACAGCGCGCCGGGCAGGGCGCGCAGCAGCCGGGCCGGGTTGGCCAGCGCGTTGGCGGCGCCGACGCAGATCAGCAGGGTGGCCAGCCGCAGGCTCTGGTAGAGCGAGAAGAGCAGCCCCTCCAGGGTGACCGCGCCACCGATCCGCACCCCCTGCGCCCAGTCCGGCAGCGGGAGTTGGGGCAGCGTGAAGAGCACGTGGGTGCCGCCGACCCCGGAGCCGAGGAAGACCGTGAAGAGCAGCCGGACGCCGAGCACCACCAGCGCCAGCCGGACGAAGGCGGCGTACGAGCGGGCCCAGGGCTCGGTGCTGCGGCGGGCCGCGACCACGTAGCCGGAGACCGCCACGATCAGCAGGAGCAGCAGCGGGTTGGTGGTGCGGGAGGCCGCCGCGCCGAGCCCGATCGCCCAGAGCCACCAGGCACCGGGGTGCAGGTGGCGCGGGCCGATCGCGGAGCGGGTCGAGCGGACGGGGCGGGCGGGCCGCAGCCGGCCGGTGGTGGGCACGGGTGACACCTCAGGAGTCGCGACGGCGCCGAGCCTGCCAGACCGCGCCGGCGGCGAGGACCACGATCACCGCACCGCCTGCCAGCAGGCCGACCGACGGGCCCGGACTCCCGCCCTTGGCACCGGAGTCGGCCCCGGCCCCGACGGTGTCGCCGCAGCCGGCGCGCGGGTAGCCGGCGATCGCGCACAGGATGCCGCCGGAGTCGTAGCGCAGCGGCGGGGCGACGGCGGCCAGCACCTCGGCGGAGCTGGCGGCGGTGGGGACCGCCGCGCAGGTCGTCCGGGCGGCCGGCGGGGCCTCACCGGCCGGTGCGTCGGCGGCGGTGCCGAAGTCCAGCACCACGGCGATCCGCTTCTTCCCGGCCTGGGCCGGCACGTCCGCGCAGACCGCGCCGAAGTCGCCCGCCGCGGTCGGCCGGGCGGCGCCCTGCCCACCGTCGGGGCTGACCGCGAACCGCCAGCCGTCCACCGCGCCGTCCGGCGGCACGTACACCACCGGGCCCTGCTGCTGGTAGGCCCAGGCGCTCTCGGACCACTTCCAGAACGACCAGTAGCGGTAGCCGGTGGCCTGCGCGGGTGCGGCGAGCAGGAACGGGAGCAGCAGGGCCAGCACGGCGGCGACGGCCGGGGCCACCGCCGCCCGGGGGAGCGGGAGGGTCACTTCTGCTCGTCGCCCTCGGACTTGCCGCCGTCGGTCTTGTTCGGGCCACCGGCGGGCCGGCCCGCGCGCTTGCGCCGGAGGCTGAGCAGCAGGCCGCCGCCGATGCCGACCAGCAGGCCGATGCCGACCAGCCAGACCGGCGAGATGCCGTTGTCGTCGTCCGCCCGGGTGGCCCCGCTGTCGTTCCGGGCGTCGGTCGCGGCCGCGGCGGCCGGGACGGACTTCGGCGCCGGGCCCGCGTCGATCAGCAGCTGGACCGTGTTGGTGCCGCCGAAGTGGTACGGGTCGAGCTGGACGGCCTCGGCGGTCAGCAGCATCAGCGCGGCGGCCGAGGCGTCGGTGCCGGACTTGCCCTTGGCGGCCCAGTCGTGGCCGTTGCCGGCCAGCCATTCGGCGGCGGGCGCGGCCGTGGCCGGGCGCCCGGACTGGACCAGGCCGAGCACGGTCCAGGCGGTCGCGGTGTAGTCGGGGGTCGCGGCGGCGCCGGGCATGGTCTGCATCAGGTGCTGCCCGTTCGCATCCAGCTGGGCGGCCAGGTACGAGCCCGCCGCCTCGGCGGAGTCCGCGTGCGGCACGGTGACCGTGGCGGTGGCGCAGTCCAGCGGCTTGGGCGGGGTGTCCACCCGGTTGGTGTTGGTGACCGGCAGCTTGCCGCCGGCCGCGGCCAGCAGCGCCTGCGAGCCGGCCAGGTCGTTGGCCTTGAGCGAGCCGTCCGGGGACGGCTGGTAGGCGAACGCCCCGCGCTGCTCGGCGGGTGCGGCGCAGCCGAGCTGGAACAGCGCCAGGCCGTCGTAGGCGTTCTTGCCGTTCCTGGTCACCGCGGCCGGGTCGATGTTGGCGGCCAGCAGCGCGTTGACGGCGAGCCCGGTGGAGTTGGCGTCGCCCGGGGTGCCGGGGTTGAGCGGCCAGCTGCCGTCCGCGTTCTGCACGGCCTTCAGCCAGTCGGAGCCGCGGGTCACCTCGTCCCGGTGCCCGCCGAGCTGCTGGAGCGCCTGGATCGCCATCGCGGTGGCGTTGCTGTCCTCGGCCTTGGGGTCGCAGGCCACCGAGGGGTCGGACCGGAACGGCGCCCAGCCGCCGTCCGCGCACTGCTGACCCGTCAGCCAGACCACGGCCGCGTCGGACGGGACGACCTTGACCGAGCCGAGCGCGGTGAGGGCCAGCGACTGCCGAAAGACGCCGTCGTACGTCGGGTCACCCTTGCCGTAGAGCGCGGCCGGGGCGGCGGCGGGCGTGGGGGTGGGGGTGTCCGCGAAGGCGGGGACGGCGGCGGCGCCGGTCAGCAGGGCGGCGGCCAGCGCGGCTGCGCCCGTGCGGGCGGTGGTGAGCATGAGGGTCGACGTGCCTTTCGGTGAGCGGAGCAGCGGCCCGAGGCGGGCCGCCCGTAGACCTCGACGGAGCCGGGTGCCCGGCACTGCCGCTCGCTCCCCGGCGGGCATCCCGACTGTGACGGTTGCGTGGTCAGCGCCGGAGTCGCACCGGCTTCCCCCGCACGAGGAGCGGATGAAGTTGTTGATCCTGCGTCCAAGACTCTAACCGTCCGACCGGACTCCCCCCGGCCGGACACGGTCCGGGGGCTCCGGGGACCGGAACCGGTACCAGTTCTTCCGGCCGGAACGGGACGGACGCGCTCCGGTACCGGCCGGGCGTCAGAGCACCAGCAGCCGGGCGGCGGTGTGCAGGTCACCGCGGACCTCGGCGAGCGAGGCGCGGCCGGAGAGCCAGGCCAGCAGGGTGGCGTGCCAGGTGTGCGCGATCACCCGCAGCGCGGCCTGCTGGGCCGGCGACGGGGTGGGGCCGAGCTGCGCGGCGTCCAGCACGATGGCCGAGGTGACGGCCGAGACGGCGTCCACCTCGGCACCGACCGAGCGGTCGGCGAAGGACAGCGCGCGGACCATCGCCTCGGCGAGGCGGGGTTCGCGCTGGAGCGCGTGGAACGCCTGGGTGAGCGTCTCGGCCACCCGGCCGGCCGGGTCCTCGCCGGTCGGCGGGTGGCGGCGGACCTGCTCGTGCAGGTGCTGGAGCTGCTCCTGCATCACCGCCACCAACAGGTGCACCTTGGACGGGAAGTAGCGGTAGAGGGTGCCGAGCGCGACCTCGGCGGTCTCCGCCACCTCGCGCATCTGGACCGCCTCGTAACCGCCCCGGGCGGCCAGCGCGGTGGCGGCCCGCAGGATCCGGCGGCGGCGTTCGGCCTGCCGGGGGGTGAGCCCGGTTCCGAGGGCGGCGGTGGTGGTCAAGGGGGCTCCCTGAGCGCGCGCGTGGGTGACCGGATCGAGGCGATTCAACCACGGGGTGGGAAATGAGGACACGTCAGCGAGAGGGTGCTCCGAGAGTTATGTCACAGTGAACGCCGGGTGGGCGGGCTCCGCGGACGGGTCAGAATGGAGCCCTCCGGTACCGGCGTACTCGTGAGTAGCACTCTGCGGGGGCGATCTGCCGCCCTCGGGTGCGGGCCGGTATCGTCAGGGTCTCTCATTGTTCGATCAGCCCAATGACGAGCTCCACCATCATGAAACGTGATCTACTTTCCCGCCGCCGCGCAGGCCGGGGAGTAGGGGACAGGAGCCCCGGATGACCGCGCTGCCGCCGCGACCGCTGCGGATCGCCCTGCTGTCCTACCGGGGCGACCCGTACTGCGGCGGCCAGGGCGTCTACGTCCGGCACCTGTCCCGCGAGCTGGCCAGGCTCGGGCACCACGTGGACGTGGTCGGGGCCCAGCCCTTCCCGGTGCTCGACCCGGTCGAGGGGTCCGGCAGCGTCCGGCTGGTGGAGCTGCCCAGCCTGGACCTGTACCGCGCCGACGACCCGTTCCGCACCCCCGCGCTGACCGAGTACCGGGGCCTGGTCGACCTGCTGGAGGTGGCCGGGATGCGGACCGGCGGCTTCCCCGAGCCGCTCACCTTCTCGCTCCGGGCCCGGCAGTACCTGGCCGCGCACAAGGGCCGCTACGACGTGGTGCACGACAACCAGACCCTCGGCTACGGCCTGCTCGGGCTGGCCAGGCACGGCTTCCCGCTGGTCACCACCGTGCACCACCCGATCACCGTGGACCGCCGGCTGGAGCTGGCCGCCGCGCCGACCCGGCTGAAGCGGCTGTCGCTGCGCCGCTGGTACGCCTTCACCCGGATGCAGCGCCGGGTGGCCGCCCGGCTGGAGCACGTGATCACCGTCTCCGGCAGCTCGAAGGCCGAGATCGCCGAGCAGCTCGGCACCCCGCCCGGCAACATCGCGGTGGTCCCGATCGGCGCCGACACCCGGCTCTGGTCGCCCTCGGACGCGATCGCCCGGGTGCCCGGACGGATCGTCACCACCTCCAGCGCGGACGTCCCGCTGAAGGGCCTGGTGTACCTGGTCGAGGCGCTGGCCAAGCTGCGCACCGAGCGGGACGCGCACCTGGTGGTGGTCGGCAAGCCGCAGCGCGGCGAGGGCCCGGTGGCCGAGGCGGTCCGCCGGTTCGGCCTGGAGCGGCAGATCGAGTTCCGCACCGGGCTCACCGACCAGGAGCTGGTCGACCTGTACCGCTCGGCCGAGGTGGCCTGCGTGCCCTCGCTGTACGAGGGCTTCTCGCTGCCCGCCGCCGAGGCGATGGCCACCGGCACCCCGCTGGTCGCCACCACCGGCGGCGCGATCCCCGAGGTGGCGGGCCCGGACGGCGAGACCTGCCTGGCGGTGCCGCCCGGCGACGCCGGTGCGCTGGCCGCCGCGCTCGGCCGGCTGCTGGACGACCCCGAGCTGCGGTCCGAGCTCGGCGCGGCCGGGCGGGAGCGGGTGCTGGCCGGGTTCACCTGGCAGCGGGCCGCCGAACTGACCGCCGACCGCTACCGCGCGGCGATCGCCACCGGGGCCGGGCAGCGCGCCAGGGCCGGCGCGGGCTGGCGCTACGTCGCCTGACCGGCCCGCCTGACGGCCGATCACTTTTTTGCCGAGTACCAACGAATGGGAGCCCCGCAGTGCTGACCGTCGATTTCTCCCGCTTCCCGCTCGCCCCCGGCGACCGGGTGCTCGACCTGGGCTGTGGCGGGGGCCGGCACGCCTTCGAGTGCTACCGGCGCGGCGCGAACGTGGTGGCCCTGGACCGGAACGGCGAGGAGATCGCCGAGGTGCAGAAGTGGTTCGCCGCGATGGAGCAGGCCGGGGAGGCGCCGGCCGGGGCCTCGGCGGTGGCGATCGAGGGCGACGCGCTCAACCTGCCGTTCGACGACGACACCTTCGACAAGATCATCATCTCCGAGGTGATGGAGCACATCCCGGACGACAAGGGCGTGCTGGCCGAGATGGTCCGGGTGCTCAAGCCGGGCGGCCTGCTGGCCGTCACCGTGCCGCGCTACCTGCCGGAGAAGATCTGCTGGGCGCTCTCCGACGAGTACCACGAGGTCGAGGGCGGGCACATCCGGATCTACAAGGGCGACGAGCTGGTCGAGAAGGTGCGGGAGTCCGGCCTGGAGCCGTACGGCGAGCACCACGCGCACGCGCTGCACTCGCCGTACTGGTGGATCAAGTGCGCCGTCGGCGTCAACAACGACAAGGCGCTGCCGGTCCGGGCCTACCACCAGCTGCTGGTCTGGGACATCATCGGCACCCCGGTGATCTCGAAGATCACCAAGGCGGCCGAGAAGGCGCTCAACCCGGTGCTCGGCAAGAGCTTCGTGGTGTACGCCGGCAAGCCGCGACGGGCCGGCTCGTGACCGCCGCCATCCCGGAGGCGCTGCTGCTGGACGGGGTGCTGGACGCCCGTCAGGCCGCCGACACGGTGCGCTCGATCCTGGCCGACCAGCAGCCCGACGGCGCCATCCCGTGGTTCGGCGGCGGCCACCTGGACCCGTGGGACCACACCGAGGCCGCGATGGCGCTGGACACGGCGGGCGAACACGCCGCCGCCGAGGCGGCGTACCGCTGGCTGGCGGCCCGGCAGAACGCCGACGGCTCCTGGTACGCGGCGTACGTGGACGGCGAGGTGACCAACCGGGCCAAGGAGACCAACTTCTGCGCCTACCTGGCGGTCGGCGTCTGGCACCACCACCTCTCCTCGGGTGACGACGCCTTCCTGGACTGGATCTGGCCCACTGTCCGCCGGGCACTGGACTTCACGGTCGGGCTGCGGCTGCCGGGCGGCCCGATCGCCTGGCGGCAGGACGAGGACGGCAGCGCGCCGCAGGAGGCGCTGCTGACCGGCTCGTCCAGCATCCTGCACGCCCTGCGGTGCGGTCTCGCCATCGCGGACTACCTCGAAGAGCCGCAGCCGGACTGGGAGTTGGCGGCCGGACGGCTCCGGCACGCGATCACCCACCACCCGGAGCGGTTCCTCGACAAGGACCGCTACTCGATGGACTGGTACTACCCCGTGCTCGGCACCGCGCTGCGCGGCCCGGCGGCGGTGGCCCGGATCGAACGGGACTGGGAGCGCTTCGTGGTGCCCGGCCTCGGGGTCCGCTGCGTCAGCGACCGGCCCTGGGTGACCGGCGGGGAGAGCGCCGAACTCGCGCTCGCGCTCTGGGCGGTGGGCCAGTCCGACCGCGCTGTGGAGATCCTGCGCTGGATCCAGCACCTGCGGCACCAGGACGGCTCCTACTGGACCGGGTACGTCTTCGAGGACGACGCGATCTGGCCGGAGGAGCGCACCACCTGGACGGCCGGGGCGCTGCTGCTCGCGGTGGCGGCGCTCGGCGGCGACCACGCGACGGTGGCGGTCTTCGGCGGGGACCAGCTGCCGGCCGGACTCGTCGTCGGCGACTGCTGCTGACCCGACGGCAGAGGGGCGGGGGGGGGGGGGGGGGGGGGGGGGGGGGGGGGGGCGGCCGCCGGGCGGGGGCCCCCCCCCCCCCGCGGGGGGGGGGGGGCGGGGCGCCGGCGGCGGCCCCCGCGCGGGGGGGCGGGCCCCCCCGGCGCGGGGGGGGTTCGGGGGCGGCCCCCCGCGCCGGGCCGCCCTCTGGGGCGCCCCCCCCCCCCCCCCGCCCGGGGGGGGGGCGGGGGGCCGCGCCCCCCCCCCGCCCCTCTGCACGTACCGGACCGGATCAGCCGCGCTGGATGCCGGAGGCGTCGTTCAGCAGGCCGTGCGAGCCGTCCTGGAGCTGGGCGACCAGCGAGTTGCCGCGCTGCTCGATCGCCAGGTACCAGGTGCCGGGCACCAGCTCGCCGACCGGCGGGCCGACCGGGTTGTCCTTCGGCGCGAGCTGACGCGGCGCCGGGACGGCGAACCAGAACGGTGCGAAGTCCGCGGCCGGGGCGGCCGGGGTGGGCACCGGGACGGCGGGCTGGACCTGGGTCGGCTCCTGGTGCGCGGGGGCGGGCTGCGGTGCGGCCTGACCCGGCGTCGGGTAGCCGTAGCCCTGCTGCTGCTCCGGCTGGGAGGTGTAGCCGGGCAGACCGCCCTGGCCGGGCTGGCCCTGGGCCAGGCCCTGGTCCTGCGCCGGGTAGCCGTACTGGCCGGGCTGGCCGGGCGCGGGCTGGAAGCCGCCGGCCTGGGCACCGGAGTACGGGGCCTGGGTGACCGGGGGCTTGTCGGTCAGCAGCGGACCCTGGAGCGCGGGCACCAGCGGACCGGCGGCCGCGGCACCGGCGAGCACCAGCAGCGCGAGCACGCCGAGCCAGGCACCGAAGCCGTGGCTGATGCCGCCGCCACCGGCCAGCGCCCAGACGCCGGACCAGAGGGCGGCCACGGCCAGCGCGACGCCCCACTGGTCGAGCCGCAGGCCGAGCACCTGGCGACCGGCGACGGCCTCGCCCTGGAAGCGGTGCAGCAGGATCAGGGCCGCGGCGATCAGGCCGAGCAGGTAGACCGAGGGCAGCACCGGGAAGAGGTCCGAGGACCAGGCGTTCTGCGAGTAGGAGGAGCAGACCTTCAGCACGCAGCTGTCGACGCTGAAGTACGGCAGGAAGGAAGAGATGAACAGCAGGACGGCCGCACCTGCGACGGCGGCGTCTCCCCTGGTGAGAGCGCGCAGATTCACTAACGTTCCCCTCGTCGGTGTATGTCGTGGACGGCAGTGTGGTTCGGACGGGGCAAAAGCCTAGGGCCAAGCCGTTCGGGAGTGCACGGCGGGCTGCCGAATCGGGGGGTGTCGTGGCAAATCACCCGCGATCGGCCCCCGGTCAGCCCGCCGGTGTGGTGAGGTAGGCGGTCAGCGCGTCGGCGATGCCCTGGGCGGCCTGCTGGCGCCACTGAGGGTCCGTCATCCGCTTGGCATCGCCCGAGTTTCGCATGTTGCCGCACTCGATGAACACCTTCGGCACCTTCGAGAGGTTGAGCCCGCCGAGGTCGCTGCGGGTGTCCAGGCCCTGTTCGCCGATGTAGTCGGCGTACGGCTCGCCGGTGGCCGCCTTGAACTGCTCGCGCAGCAGCAGCCCGAGCCGGCGGGAGGACGCCACGATCGCCTCGGTGTCGGCCTTCCCGGCCTTCACCTTGGCGGGCATGATCACGTGGAAACCCTGGCCGGCGGCCGGCGCCCCGTCGGCGTGCACCGAGACCGCGGCGTCCGCCTTGCCCTCGTTGCCGATCCTGGCCCGCTCGTCGATGCACGGCCCCCACGGGCGGTCCCCGTCCTGGGTGAACAGCACCTTCGCGCCGCGCTCCGCCAGCAGGGTGCGGGCCCGGCGGGAGACGTCGAGCGTGTACTCGGCCTCGCTGTAGCCCGCGTCGGTCGAGGTGCCGGTGGTGTCGCACTCCTTGCGGCTGTTGCCGATGTCCACCTGCCGGTTGATCTCGCGGGTGTACTTGGCGTTGCCGGTGTTGTGGCCGGCGTCCAGCAGCACCGTACGACCCGTCAGCGGACGGTCGGCGGTGGTCCCGGCGGCGGCCGCGTTGCCGGGACCGGCCGAGGGCGTGGCGGCCGGGGCGGGCGTGGCACCGGCGGTGGGCCAGAAGGTCGGCAGCACCGGCAGCTCCTCGGCCGGGGAGGCGGTGGCCGGGCGCGCGGCGTCGGCGGAGCCGGACGGCCCCGCGCAGCCCGCCGCGCAGAGCGGCAGGACGGCGCAGAGCAGGGCGGAAAGCCGGAGCAGTGGGGAGCGACGCGGGGCGCCGGTGGTGCCGGTCACGAGTGGTTCAGATCCTGTCCCAGGTACGGGGCGTCAGGCCGAAGGTGTTGGCCAGCGAGTTCCACTTGGCCACGAAGTCCTTCTTCGCCTGGGTCGCTTGCGGGTTGAGCTCGTTGGCCCGCTTCAGGTCGGCACCGCCGGGGGCGGCGCCGCCGACGCAGCCCTGGCTGCCCACGGTACGGGCCCAGGCCGCGTACGCCCGGTCGATGTCGCCGGAGGTCTGCCAGGCGGTCTTCAGCAGCGCGACCGCCTCCACCCCGGCGGGCAGGTCGCCGAAGTCCAGCTTGGCCAGGTCGGCCACCAGCTGGTCGCGCTGGGTCGCCCCGGTCTCGAACACCTCGACGGCGCCGGCGATCTCGGCCTTGCCGGGGCAGCTGTTCACCTTGGCGACCGCGTTGCCGATCGGCGCCTTGGCGCCCTCGCCCCGGGTGAGCAGTTCGTCCAGCGCCTTGGCCTGGGCGGCCGCCTGCGGTCCGTTGGCCGAACCGGCCGAGGGGGAGGGCGAGTTGTCGGCGGAGGGCTGGCCGGCCGGGGTGCTCTGGGCCGGTGCGGGCTGCGGGGCGGCGGGGGAGGAGACGGCCGGCGCCGCCCCGTGTGACGGTTCGTCACCGTTGCGGACCGCCCAGGCCACCCCGACGCCGACCACCACGAGCAGCACCACGCCGATCGCGACCAGCAGCGGGACCCGGCGGCGCGGCCGGTGCTCGGGAAGCTCCTCGTACTCGGGGTACGAGGGGCGCGGTGCGGCGGACTGCTGGTAGCCGGGGAACGCGCCGGGCGGCGGTGCGTGGCCGGGTGCCTGGCCCGGCGCGTGGCCGGGGAAGGAGCCGGTGGGCTGCGGGCCGGGGAACGCCCCGGGCGGCTGGACCCCCGGGAAGCCACCGGCGGGTGCGGGCGGCGGGAAACCGTACCCGCCCGGGGGCGGCGCGGGTCCGCCGAACGGCGGTGGCGGCGGCGCGGCCGGTCCCGGCTGCGGCAGGTACGGGCGGGCGCCGAGCGGCGGGCCGTGGTCGCCGACCGCGCCGGGCTGGGACGGTGCCTGGTACGCCGGCCGGGGCGGTTGCGGCGGGGCGAGCGGGAAGGTCTCGGTCTGCTGGTGGTCGTCGGCCGGCTGCGGGGCGGGCGGCTGCGGCGGGGGTGTGGCCGCCCGGGTGGCCGCCGGGCGGACCCAGCCACCGGCGCCGCCGCGCGCGGTCGGGTCCCACACCGCGGGTGCGGTGTTGTCCTGCTCGGTCATGCCTGGCCTCGCCCCCGCTGTGGTGCGTCCTGGGTTCACGTCGTCCGGTCGTCCGGCGACACCGTACCGGCAGTTTCCGGGCGCACCAACGGCGGCCACCCGGTCGGCCCGGCATGTGGGATGACGTTAGAGCATCGCGGAAGGTGCCCGCAGGACCACGACGATCTTCGGGTGTCGCCCGGTCGGTGCGCGGGTCAGCGGCGGCGCAGCACCCGGAGCGAGCCGGTGACCGAGACCTCCTCGAAGCCCTCCGCCAGCGCGCGGAGGTGGACCCGGTAGGGGGCCTGGCCGCCGTCGGCGGGGTCCGGGAAGACGTCGTGGATCACCAGCAGTCCCTGCTCGGCCAGGTGCGGGGCCCAGCCCAGGTAGTCGCCGGTGGCGTGCTCGTCGGTGTGGCCGCCGTCGATGAAGACCAGCGCCAGCTTCCCGCCCCAGACCGCGGCGATCTGCGGGGAACGGCCGACCAGGGCGACCACGTGGTCCTCCAGGCCGGCCCGGAACAGGGTGCGGCGGAAGGTCGGCAGGGTGTCCATCAGCCCGACCGCCGGGTCGACCAGCTCCGGGTCGTGGTACTCCCAGCCGGGCTGCTGCTCCTCGGAGCCGCGGTGGTGGTCCACCGTCAGGGCGACCGTCCCGGTGGCCCGGGCGGCGTCGGCCAGCAGGATCGCCGACCGCCCGCAGTAGCTGCCGATCTCCAGCAGCGGCAGGCCGGTCGCCCCGGCGGCCCGGTGCGCGGCGGCGTACAGGGCGAGACCCTCGTCCACCGGCATGAAGCCGGTCGCCGACTCGAAGGCCGCGAGCACCTCGGGGGCCGGGCGGGCGTCCGTCATCGTGCTGCTCCTGTTCGCGGGGCGGGGGTGGTGGCCGGTCTCTGACTGGACCCTACTGGACGGTAGGAGGGGTTCCCGCAGGCCGGGGGATGGGGTATATCTGGACGCGTTTCTGGAACCCGTTCTACAGGAAGCCCCGCGGAGCCGTTGAGTACGCTGCTCCGACCCATCGGCGAACCCGGGAGCAAGCCCCATGCGCGCAGCGATCCTGCACGAGATCGGCCAGGACACACTGGAGGTCCGCGACGACGTCGAGGCGGTCGGCTTCGGCCCGGGGAAGGTCCGGGTCCGGCTCCGGGCCGCCAGCCTGTGCCACTCGGACCTGTCCGCGATGAGCGGCGTGCTGCCGCAGCCCGCGCCGTTCGTGCCCGGCCACGAGGGTGCCGGGGACGTGATCGAGACCGGTGAGGGCGTCACCGGGGTCGCGGTGGGTGACCGGGTGGTGCTCTGCTGGATGCCGCCCTGCGGCAGCTGCCCGCACTGCCTCCGGGGCCAGGGCCAGCTCTGCGTGGCCAGCCTGCGCCGGCTCGGCTCGGCCGGTTTCCGGCAGGGCGGCACCGAGGTCTTCGGCTTCTACAGCACCGGCACCTTCGCCGAGGAGCTGGTGGTGCCCGCCGAGAGCGTCATCGTGCTGCCCGCCGACCTGCCGTACGAGCTCGCCGCGCTGATCGGCTGCGGGGTGACCACCGGTCTCGGCGCCGCCGTGAACACCGCGCGGGTCGAGCCCGGCAGCTCGGTCGCGGTGATCGGCGCGGGCGGGGTCGGCATCGCGGCCGTCCAGGGGGCCAGGATCTGCGGCGCGGCCCGGATCACCGTGGTCGACCCGGTGGAGTCCCGGCGCAAGCGCGCGCTCGGCTTCGGCGCCACCGACGCGATCGGTCCGGAGGAGCTGAAGGCCACCGCCAAGGGCGTGGCGGGAGGCGGCTACGACTACGTCTTCGAGGCGGTCGGCCGGTCGGCCACCGTACGGGCGGCGTACGACGCGGCCCGGCGCGGCGGTGCGGTGGTGGTGATCGGCGCGGGCGCCCAGGGGGACCTGGTGCAGTTCAGCATGGGGGAGCTGTTCTTCAACGAGAAGCGCCTGCTGCCCTCGATGTACGGCGGCGGCGACATCCGGCGCACCACCGCGCGGGCGATCGAGCTCTGGCGGGCCGGGCGGCTCGACCTGGTGGGCATGATCACGCACCGGGTGGAGCTGGCCGGGGTGAACGAGGCGATCGCCCAGATGCGCAGCGGCGAGGCGCTGCGCACCGTGATCACGCTGGGCTGACGGCTGACGGCCTGCCACCGCACTGCCCGTGCGGTGGCAGGCCGTCAGCCGACGAACCGTTCAGCGGCGGTGACGGCCGTGCGAGTCCGCGTCGGGCCGGTCGTCCGGGGCGGTGCCGCCCCGGTGGCGGCCGTGCACGGCACTCTCGGACCGGTCCGTGTCGGAGCCGGCCCCGGTGCCGTCGTGCTGGGTGGTGTCGCTTCGGGTCTCGGACATGTCGTTACTTCTCCGTGCGAGGGTGCGGTTCTGTGCTGCAAGGGATACCCGAGTCACCATATCCAGCGATTCGGGCGGCCACCCCTTGACACGATCACGGCCCGGGCACGATTGCCAGCCCGTCCGGTTGCGGCAGTGTCGAGCCGAGCCAGTGGCCGACCAGCTCGCGGTAGAGCGGCGAAAGCACCTGGAGGTCGCCGTGACGGGCGATCAGCCCCCGGCCCCCGTCGAGCAGGAGCACCCGGTCGGCGCGCAGGGCGGAGCCGATCCGGTGCGCGACCACCACCAGAGTGCCGGGCCGGGCGGCGAACGCGGCCTCGGCCACCGCCTCGGCGGGGGCGCCCAGATGGCAGGTCGCCTCGTCCAGCACCACCACGGCTGCGGGTGAGAGGTAGGTCCTGACCAGGGCGAGAAGTTGGCGTTCGCCGGCCGAGAGGGCGGCCGGGTCGGGCAGCTCGGCCGCCGGGCCGCCGAGCCGTTCCAGCAGCTCCGCCGCACCCAACAGCTGTGCGGTCTCGGTGAGTTGCCGATCCGTGGCGTCCGGCCGGAGCCAGCGCAGGTTCTCCCCGACGGTGCCGGTGAACAGGTACGCCTCCTGCGGCAGCAGCGCGACCAGGCGGGCCCTGGCCCGGTCCGGCAGGGTGTGCGGGGCGGCGCCGCCGACGGTCACCGCGCCCTGCTGGGGTGGCGCCAGGCCGGCCAGCAGGGCGGCCAGGGTGGACTTGCCCGCGCCGCTCGGGCCGACCACCGCGAGGTGCTCGCCGGGCACCAGGGTCAGGTCGAGCCCGCTCAGCACGGGCTCGGCGGCCGCTCCGTGGGTGTGGTGCAGGCCGCGCACCAGGACGGCGGGCGCCGGCTCCGGCTCAAGCCCCGGTGTCGGTGTCGGCGTCGGCTCCGCGCTCGGCCAGGCGGGCGGATCGGGCAGCGTGGCCAGCCGGTCGAGCACCACCGCCAGCTCCAGCAGCCAGCTGCCGACCATACCCGCCAGGCTGCGCACGGCCGGTTCGAGCTGCTGCAGCAAGTAGGCCGAGACGCCCAGGAGTTCGCCGGTGGTCAGCTGTCGGTGATCGACCAGCCAGGGTGCGGCCGCGACCACCAGCAGCAGCGGCAGCCGCCCGCCGACCGCGACCGTGAGGGTGCGGAGTGCGGCGGCCCGGCCGAGCGCGCGGACCGCCGCGCCCTGGGCCAGCACGGCGGCACCCACCGAACGCTCCACCCGGTCCTGTGCGCCGCACGCGGTGATGTCCCGGATCCCGGCGAAGGCCAGCCCCGCCTCCGCGGCGACCCGTTCGTCGGCCAGCACCACGGCCCGCTGACGGGCCACCAGCGAGCCGAGCAGCCGGGCGAACAGCAGACCGCCGATCACCAGCGGCGGCAGCACCAGCGGCAGGGTCACCGGGGCGAGCACGGCCAGGCCGAGCACGGCGGCCGGCACGGTGATGCCCACGCTGCGCAGCGTGCGCAGCAGGGTGGCGGTCAACTGCCGTGCGGACTCGACCTGTTCGGTCAGCCGGGCCACCTCGGCGGGGCCGTCGCCGGTCGGCTCGGCCCGGCCCAGGGCGCTCCGTACCACCCGGTGGACCAGGGCGTCCCGGAGCGGTTCCACCACGGCCGCCACGTACGGGAAGGCGGCCCGGGCCGCGTACGCGCGGACCCCGACGGCGGCCGCGAAGGCGGCCAGCCAGGCGAAGCCGACGGCGGGGCGGCCGGCCAGGAAGCCCCGGTCGGCGGCGGCCGCGATCAGCAGCCCGGATAGCAGCGAGGGCAGCGCCTCCACCGCCGACCAGATCAGTACCCGGACCAGGGCCGGCCTGGTGGTGGCGAGTTGGCTCCGCAGCCAGGTCCAGCCGGGTGAGCGGTTCACGGCGCGCTCCTCGGGGCGGGGACGGCCGCCAGGGCGGCGCGGTAGTCCGGCTGCTTGATCAGGGTGCTGTGCGGGGCCAGTGCGCGCAGCCTGCCGCCGTCCAGCCAGGCGACCAGGTCGGCCCGGGCGGCGGCGCCCGGGCGGTGCGCGACCACCAGCCTGGTCCGGCCCGAGGTGGCCCGGCTCAGCGCCTCGGTCACCTGGTGCTCGGTGGCCAGGTCCAGGCTGGAGGTGGCGTCGTCCAGGATCATCACCCGGGGGCGCTGGGCGAGCAGCCTGGCCAGCCCGAGCCGCTGCAACTCGCCGCCGGACAGCCGCAGTTCGGAGGTCGGGGTGGCGTCGCCGAGCGGCAGTCCGGCCAGGAAGCCGTCGGCCCGGGCGGCCCGGGTCTCCGCGCCGCCCGCACCCTCCAGGGCCTCGCCCACGGTGGCGCCGACCAGCACCGGGCGCTCGAAGGCGTACCCGACGGCCGCGCGCCGCTGCCCGGGGGTGAGCTCGGCGAGCGGGACGCCGTCGATCAGCACCAGACCGGTATCGGGGGCGCGCAGGCCGCCTGCCACCGCGGCGAGCAGCGACTTGCCGGAGCCCGACCGGCCGACCAGGGCGACCGTCCGGCCGCCCGGGACGGTGAGGTCGATCGGGCCGAGCAGTCCCTCGACGCTCACCCCGATCAGGGTCAACTCTCCCGGTCCGTCCGGGAGATCGCGAGTGCCGGGGGGTGGTGTCGGGGCGTCGAGCAGCTCGGCCACCCGGTCCCGCCCGGCCCGGGCGTGGGCCACCCCGGCCAGCGCCTCGACCTGTTCGAAGAAGCCCAGGCCGAGCGCGGCCCAGCCGGCCGCGGCGGCCAGTTCGCCGGGCCGCAGTGTCCCGTCCGAGAGTTGCAGGCCGGCGGTGCCCAGCACGCTGAGTTCGACCAGTGCGACCAGCAGGGTGGCCTGCCAGACCGTCCGCCGCTGGGTCCCCCAGAGCGCGTGCCCGGCCTCGGCCAGCCGGGGGAGCGGTGCCAGCACCCGGGCCGTCTCGCCCTCCCGGGCCCCGGCGGCGTGGATGCTGCGCAGCCCGGCCAGCGCGCCGGTCAGCCGGGCCGCCAGCTCGGCCTGGACCTGCTGGTAGCGGGTGAACGCCTGGGCCGCGTCGCGCAGGAACAGCCGGATCAGCAGCACGCCGGGCAGCACCCCGGCGAAGAACGCGGCGGCCAGCCAGGGCGAGAGCAGCGCCAGGCCGAGCACGGCCCCGAGCGAGGTGAGCAGCGCGGTGGCGGCGGTGATCCGGGACGGCAGCGCGCCCCCCGCGTCGGCGGCCGAGCCGACCAACCGGGCGGTCAGGTCACCGGTGGCCGGTCCGCCCGGGACGGGGCCCCGGGCCAGCACCCGGCGGAGCAGGCGCTGCCGCAGGCCGACCGTGGTGTCGGCGGCCACCGCCGGCCCGGCCAGGGTGGCGACCGACCCGGCCAGGGCGCCGACCAGCAGCACCCCGGCGAGCGGCAGCGCCGACCCGCCGTCGATCGCGCCGCCCACCGTGCCGGGCAGCGCGAGGGTCGCGGCCGCCTCGACCGGCACGGCCGCCGAGAGCACGATCACCCAGCCGCGCATGGCGCTGCCACCTCCTGAAGGGTCTGCCGGGACGTGTGCGGAGTGTGCCGGGGGGGGGGGGGGGGGGGGGGGGGGGGGGGGGCCGGCGGGCGGGGGGGGGGGGGGGGGGGCGGGGCGCCCCCCCCCCGCCCCCCCCGCCCCCCCCCCCCCCCCCCCCCGGCGGGAGCCGTGCCCGCTCCCCCCGGGAGGGAGCGGGCACGGCCCGGTGCGAACTGCCGACCTACTAGCTGACGGTGAAGATCAGACAGGTCAGGATGAGACAGGTGAACTGGCAGCCGCCACCGTGGCCGCCCAGCTCCACGGCCTCGGTCTCCGGCAGGTCCTGCAGAGCGGCCAGGTCGGTCTCGAAGTTCTCCATGATGGGTCCTCCCCTTGATGGTCCGTCATCCGCAGGTACGGGTGACGTCGTCCCCGGCCGGACCGGCCGGGGAAGTCTGTGGGTGCCGCGAAGGCACTAGGTGGGCCGGCCGGTGCGCAGGAAGGCGGCCAGCAGCTCGTGCAGCACGGCCGCGCCCTCCTCGGCGAGCACCTCGTGCCCGGCCCCGGCGGCCTCGACGTAGCGGAAGTCCGATCCCTCGGCCCGGCCCAGTCGCAGCAACTCGTGCCGGAGCGCCCGGGACTGACTGACCGGCACCACCTCGTCCCGGTCCCCGTGCAGGATCAGCAGCGGAGTGCCGATCCGGTGCGCCAGCTGGAGCACGTCCCGGGGGCCGCGCCGGTCGTCGATCGGATCGCCGCCGCCCAGCCGGGTGGTGAGCGCCCGGACCGGGGCGGCCGCCTCGGCCAGCAGCCGGGCGCCGGACAGGAACGGGGCCACCACCGCGCACCGGGCGACCTGCCCGGGCGGCGCGTGGGCGGTGGCCAGCAGGGCCAGGAACGCCCCGTAGCTGACCCCGAACAGCGCGGGCGGTTCCAGCCCGAGCGCCGCCCGCTGGCCCGCCACGCCCTCCAGCAGGTGCAGCACGTCGGCCAGGTCGGGACCGCCCCAGGCGCCCCGGATGGCCATCGCGTGCTCCGTCCCGTAGCCGGTGGAGCCGCGCTGATTGGGTGCCAGCACCGCCAGGCCCTCGGCCGCCATCCGCTGCAGCGCGGGGTCGAACTCCAGCCGCCAGGCGTCGGCCGGCCCGCCGTGCAGGGCCAGCACCAGGTGCGGCGAGCCGAGCCAGGCGTCGCCGCCGTAGACCACCGCCTCGATCGGCCCGGCCGGACCGGCCAGTTGGAGACTCAGGGCCGGGTGCCAGCGACCGCCGTCACCGGGGCCCGCACTGCCGTCCAGCTGCCAGCCCACCGGGCCGGCTGAGCCCCGGCCCGGCTGCACCGAACGGTCGCTGCCACTGCCGAGCGGGGCCAGCCGGAGCGGCAGCGGTACGGCTGCGGCCTGGGCCGGCTGCCCGCGCTCCACCAGGGCGTCCACGTCCATGGTGGCCAGCGCGGCGGGGTGGTCGGGGGCCGAGTACGGCATCCGCAGGCCGGCCGCCGACCAGTGACCGATCGCACCGAGCCGCCCGGGCGGCACCGGCAGCGCGGTGAGCCGGTTCAGCTCCGGCTGCCAGAGGGTGAGGGCGGAGGAGGCGCCGTGGTCGACCTGCAGCACCACCCGCCGGCCGTCCGGCGCGGACTGCCGGTCGAGCGCGATCGGTCGCAGGAAGACGCCGGGGACGTGCAGGGTCTCGGGGAACCGCAGCGGCTCCCGGCCGCCGAGCAGGCCCCAGCCGAGCCGGTCGGTGCCGGTGGCGTCGCTGCGCACCATGGCGAAGCGGGTGTCCGGGTCGTACAGCGCCAGCCGGTCGTTGCTCTGCTCGCTGATCTCCAACAGCGGGGTGACCTGGCCGAGTTCGAGATCCAGCAGCACGGTGCGGACCTTCCCCCGGTGCACCCGGTCCAGGGCCAGCAGCCGACCGGTGTGGTCCAGCCAGACCCCGCCGCCGTGCAGGCCGGGCAGCTCGGCCACCTCCATCGGCGCGCTGCCGTCGGCCGGGACCAGCCAGACCGTGGTGACCGGCCGGGTGTCGGTGCCGAGCGCGACCGCGACCGGGGCGCCGGGCGGACGGGGGCCGCCGGGCATCGCCAGCAGCCGCAGACCGGGGCGTCGGAGGGTGGTCAACTCCTGCTCTATGGTGGGGCGTTCGGCGGTGGGCGCGGAGAGCAACAGCAGCGTGTGGCGGTCCCCGTCGTGTCGGCAGACCAGCACCTGGCCGTTCGGCAGGCTGACCAGCTGGGAGTGCAGGCTCTCCGAGCGGTTCCCCGGCAGCGGGAGGGCGGTCGGCTCGGCCGGCCCCTCGGCGGGCAGCCGCCAGCTCTCGGCGTACCAGCCGCCGTCCGCTCCGGCGGCCAGGCAGGCCGCGTGCGAGCCGTCGAGGGCGAAGGTGAAGCTCAGCCGGCGCAGCGCCTGGGCGGTGGTGCGGGTGGCGGTGTTCATCCGGGCTCACCTCCTCGGGTGGTCGGTCGGGGGTCGGTCGAGGTCGGTCGGTCGGGGCCGGTTCAGGGCCGGTCGGCGAGCGGCAGCGGGTCGAGCCAGAGCCGGGGGCCGCCGTACCGGAGCCGGAGCAGGAAGGCGAGCGGGCCCGAAGTGCCCGTCCCGTACGCGGGGGTGGAGCTCAGTCCGGTCTCGTCGGGCAGCACCAGCCGCCCGTCCCGGCGCACCGCGCGGGCCGCGATCAGCCCGGCCAACTCCTCGGCGCCGGTGCGGAACCGCTGCTCGCCGGTGGCCTCGGCCAGATCGAGCAGGTACTCGCCGTTCCCCGCCAGGCCGTGACAGGCACTCACCCCGCCGTGCCAGCGGGCGTCCAGCACCGCCTGCCCGGCGGCCAGTGCCAGCCGGAGGGCGGTCTCGTCCCCGGTGGCCCGCCAGTACCGGACCAGGAAGCTGCCGACCCCGGAGGACCCGCTGCACCAGTGCGCCAGCCGAACGTGCGGCGGGTCGCCCGCGCCCTGCGGCCACCAGCCGGCTGCGCCGTCCTGACGGACCGTCGCGGCCAGCGTCCGGACCGCCTCGGCCGCTCCGTCCAGCGCCCGCCGGTCCTCGGCGGCCAGGCCGGCGGCCAGCAGGAAGGCCCCCACCCCGGCTACGCCGTGGGCGTAGCCGAGTTGGCCCGCCCCGGCGAAGACCGAGTCGAAGCCCTTCGGCACCGGCCAGGTGAGTCCGTACGGCTCCCGCTCGGCCGAGGCCAGCAGGGTGGCGGCGCAGTCGGCCGCCCGGTCCAGGTAGCCGTCGTCGCCGGTCGCCCGGTACAGCCGCAGCTGGAGGAAGCCGGCCCCGGCCGCACCGTGGCAGACATCGGGGTTGGGCCAGCGGAAGGGCACCTCGCGGGCCGACCTGACGGCCCGTCCGGCCCGCTCCCGGTCGCCCAGCGCCTCGGCGGCGTCCAGCAGCGCCCAGGCGGTGCCGGACCGCCCGAAGTGCAACCCGGGCAGCACGGTCGGCTCGGCCGCCACCCGGCGCTCGATCCAGTCGGCCGCCATCGCCGCCGCCCCGCCCGCAGGCAGCCCGGCCACCGTCGCCCGGGCCAGCAGGGCCAGCACCCCGGCGGCCCCGTGCTGCACGTTGCACGGATCGGTCAACTGCCCCCCGGGCACCGTCGCCCACAGCCGGTCGGCCCGCTCGGGCGTCGCGGTGGCGATCAACTGAGCCACGCCGTCCGCGATCAGCGGATCGAGGTCCTGCTGCCGCGCGGCGTCGCCGCGCGGCGACGCCGGCGCCGGGTGCGTCGCACCAGGAGAATCGGTCAGGAACGGTGCGGTGGACGGAAGCCGCCTGAGCTCGGGATCCTCCGAGCGAAGCCCGAGGATCACCGCCCCCAGCCGTCGAGCCGTCTCCCCGGCCCGCCCCGCGGCCACCAGCCACGCCTCCAACGAGCCTTCCCCCGGCGGCAGCAGCGGATCGTGCCCCGTCGCCAACAGGAACAGCAACCCACCCAGCGCGTACAGATCCGCCGCGAACCCGGCCCGGCACACCGCCGGCTCCTGCTCGGGCGCCCGGTACCCCGGCGTCCCCGCCGTGCCCACCGTCGCCCCGACCGCCGCCGCCAGCTCGAGGTCGACCAGCCGCAACGAACCGTCCGGCCGCACCATCACGTTCCCCGGCGACAAGTCCCGCAGCACCAGCCCCCTGGCATGGACCTGCGCCACCAGCGAGACCAGCCCGAGCGCGACCCCCCGCGCCTCGGCCCACGGCACGTCCGGGCTCCCGTCCCGCCGCAGCTGCCCCGCCACCCAGGCCCCGAGCGCCACCCCGGGCACCCGCTCCTGCACCAGGTAGACCGCGTCCCCCTGCTCGATCAGGTCGATCACCCCGGGCGCCAGCTCCGCTCCCGCCAGCCGGCCGAGCAGCTCGGCCTCGTGCCGCAGCGCCGCCCGGGCGTCCGTACCGGACCGGTCCACCTCGATGTGGGCCCGGGCCTGCTTCACCACCACCTCGCGGTCTGCCCCGGTGTCCCGGCCGAGGAAGACGCCGCCCTTGGTGCCGTGCCGGACGGCCGCCGTCAGCGCGTACCTGCCCCCCAGCAGGACGCCCCCGGCCTTCCGTGCGGCGACGGGCGCGGCCGTCGACCCCCTCCCCTCGAAGGGGTCGACCAGCCAGGACGGACATCGGTAGCTCGCGGCCCGGACGTCCTCGACCCGGGTGCCGTCCGGTGCGTGCAGCATCGAGCGGTACGCACCGTCGTTGCCCAGCTCGGCGCGGCGGGTGAAGACCCCGTACCGGTAGTGCACCCGGCTGCCGGGGGCGTACGGACGGTCGGAGAGCACCGAGGGGCCGGGGAATTCCGCGGTGGCCAGGTGTAATTCGGCGGCCAACCGCCGGAACTGCTCCTCGTCCACCGGATAGACCGTGACGAATTTCCCGGCCGAGCCGCGCTCGCTGTTCCGCGAATTGACCTGGTGGAGCTTTTCCTGATCGGCGGCGAACTTGAACACGCAGGGATCTGCGGCGATCACCCCGGCCACGGCGGCGAGTACGGCCACCGCGGCCTCGGTCGCGGCACTGACGTGCAGCTTCCAGCCCTGTTCGGGTGTGTCGACCCCGGCCGGCCGGGCCGTGCACCAGAGCGCCTCGGCGGTGAACTCCCAGTCGCCGCCGCCTCCCCGGCGCCCGGTGCCGGCCATGGCGGCCCGGGCCGCCTCCGTCAGCGAGCCGTCGACGGCCGACCCGACGTCGACCGACGTCGTCCCCCCGGCCGTGCGCAGTGGTGTGGCCGCCCCCATCTGCTCCGCACCCCACTTCTCTGTCGCTGCATCGGTTTTCACGAACGTCCGGAAAATTCACCCCGGCCGCACCGCCGGACAATTTCGGCGGTGCGCCCAAAAGACCCCCCGGTCGGGGTAACTCCCGTTCGCAACACCGAAGTTACTTTCGGTGGCCGACCGACTCAACGTGGATCGGGTCACTTCACTCGTAAGGGTGATCTCGAATCGTTTTCGAATGCGTGCGACCGGGGCGGTGTGACCAGTACCCGCCCGGTGCAGGCGGCCCGTTCCGCTCCCGTTCACCTCGCCCTGCCCCCGCGGGCCGGTTGACGGACGGCGGCGCGGTCCGGACGGCGGTGCCCGGCGGGCGGCGGGCGGCTCCCCCGGCGGCGCCCGGGGCCGGGGGAGCCGCCCGCGCGCGGTAGTCTCGACAGGTGCCGAAACTGTCCGACGTCATCAACGCGCTCGAAGAGCTGTACCCACCGAGGTGGGCCGAGTCCTGGGACGCCGTGGGCCTGGTGTGCGGCGATCCCGAGGCCGAGGTCGCCCGGGTGCTGTTCGCCGTCGACCCGGTGCAGACCGTGGTGGACGAGGCCGTCGAGTGGGGTGCGGACCTGGTGGTCACCCACCACCCCCTCTATCTGCGCGGGGTCACCAGCGTCGCCGCCACCGGCTTCAAGGGCCGGGTGGTGCACGAGCTGATCCGGGCCGGGATCGGGCTGCACGTCGCGCACACCAACGCCGACCACGCCGACCCGGGTGTCTCCGACGCCCTGGCCGAGGCCGTCGGCCTGCGGGTGCTCGGGCCGCTGGTCGCCGACCCGACCGATCCGGCGGGCCGCCGGGGTTCCGGCCGGATCGGCCTGCTCGAACCGCCGCTCACCCTCACCGCCTTCGCCGCCCGGGTGGCCGCCGGGCTGCCCGCCACGGCCACCGGGGTCCGGGTCGCCGGGGACGGCGACCGGGTGATCACCCGGGTCGCGGTCTGCGGTGGCTCGGGCGACAGCTTCCTCGCCGAGGTCCGGGCCGCCGGGGTGGACGCCTACGTCACCGCCGACCTGCGGCACCACCCGGTCTCGGAGGCCACCGAAGCCTCCCCGGTCGCCTTGGTGGACGCCGCGCACTGGGCCACCGAGTGGCCCTGGCTGCGGCTGGCCGAGCGCGGCCTGACCGAGGCGGCCGCCGCACACGGCTGGCAGCTGGAGACCAAGGTCTCGCACCGGGTCACCGACCCGTGGACCGCGCACGCCCCGATGAACCCCTAGCGTCCGGCTTCGTCGCCCGAAGCCTGCCGCGCCCCTGGCGCTACCCGCCGACCGACTTGCTGACAGACAAAAAAACAGGAGCCCCCAGCCTTGAACGCCGCGCCCGCCGACCAGATCCGCCTGCTCGACCTCCAGGCCCTCGACTCCCGGCTCGACCAGCTGGCCCACCGGCGCCGCAGCCTGCCCGAGCACGCCGAGATCGACAAGGCCACCGCCGACCACACCGCCCTCAAGGACCTGGTGATCGCCGCCCAGGCCCAGCTCGGCGACACCGAGCGCGAGCTGACCAAGGCCGAGGGCGACGTGGAGCAGGTCCGGGCCAGGACCGCCCGCAACCAGCAGCGGCTGGACTCCGGCGCGGTCGGCTCCCCGCGTGACCTGGAGAACCTCCAGCACGAGGTCGGCTCGCTGGCGAAGCGTCAGTCCGACCTGGAGGACGTCGTCCTGGAGGTCATGGAGCGGCTGGAGTCCGCGCAGACCCGGGTGACCGAGCTGTCCGCCCGCCTGGACCACTCCACCGTGGTGCTCAAGGAGGCCGAGGAGCGCCGGGACGCCGCCTTCGCCGAGATCGACGCCGACGCCGAGAAGGTCACCCGGGACCGCGAGGCGGTGGCCGTGGTGCTGCCGGCCGACCTGATCAAGCTCTACACCCGGCTGCGCGAGCAGCAGGGCGGCGTCGGTGCGGCCCGGCTGTTCCAGCGCCGCTGCGAGGGCTGCCGGGTCGAGTTCGCCGCCGCCGACCTGAACAGCATCAAGGCCGAGGCCAAGGACGCCGTGGTCCGCTGCGACAACTGCGGCCGGATCCTGGTCCGCACCGCCGAGTCGGGCGTCTGATCCGATGGCCGGGCGCAGGTTCATCGTCGAGGCGGACGGCGGGTCCCGGGGCAACCCCGGCCCGGCCGGCTACGGCGCGGTGGTCCGGGACGGGGACACCGGCCAGATCATCGCCGAGGCGGCCGAGTACATCGGGCGCGCGACCAACAACGTGGCCGAGTACAAGGGCCTGATCGCGGGCCTGCGGGCGGCGCACGAGCTGGACCCGGAAGCCAGGGTGGACGTCCGGATGGACTCCAAGCTGGTGGTCGAGCAGATGTCGGGCCGCTGGAAGATCAAGCACCCCGACATGCAGCCGCTGGCCGCCGAGGCCGCCACCGTGCTGCCGCGCTCCCAGGTGAAGTACAGCTGGATCCCGCGCGAGAAGAACAAGGACGCGGACCGGCTGGCCAACGAGGCGATGGACGCGGGCAAGGCCGGCCGGCAGTGGGAGCCCAAGGCCCGCCCGGCCGCGCCGGTCGCCCCGGTGGACGAGCCGCTGCCCGCGCCCGCCGCGCCGAAGGCGGGCTGGGCCGGCCCGGCCGACCTCGGCACGCCGACCACCTTCGTGCTGCTCCGGCACGGCGAGACCCACCTCACCCCGGAGAAGCGGTTCTCCGGCAGCGGCGGCTCCGACCCGGCGCTCTCCGAGAAGGGCCTCTGGCAGGCCGCCCGGGCCGCCGAGTCGCTGGCCGCCCGGGGCACCGTCCAGGCCGTCGTCAGCTCGCCGATGCAGCGCACCCGGCAGACCGCCGAGGCGGTGGCCACCCGGCTGGGCCTGGAGGTCCGGTACGAGGACGGCCTGCGCGAGCTGGACTTCGGGGACTGGGAGGGGCTGACCTTCGCCGAGGTGCAGGAGCGCCACCCCGAGGACCTGGCCGCCTGGCTCGGCTCGGCCAAGGCGAAGCCGACCGGCAGCACCGAGAGCTTCACCACGCTGACCCACCGGGCCGGGGTGGCCCGGGACAAGGTGCTGGCCCGCTACGCGGGCAAGACGGTGCTGGTGGTCTCGCACGTCAGCCCGATCAAGACGCTGGTCCGGCTGGCCCTCGGAGCCCCGCCGGACTCGCTGTACCGGATGGAGCTCTCGGCGGCCTCGTTCTGCGCGGTGCAGTACTACGCCGACGGCAACGCCTCGGTCCGCCTGCTGAACGACACCTCGCACCTGCGCTGACCCGCCGGAGGGGCGGTCCGCCGCCCCTCCGGAACGGTCACTCCCCGGTGCTGCCGACGATCAGCCCGCCCGCCCTGGTCGGCGACCACGTCGAGGAACCAGCCGCGCTCGACGTCCGCCAGGTGCCGGACCAGCCCGAGCAGTGAGATCGCCGACGGCGGCACGGCCCTGGTCCGCAACTGACCGGCCGTCAGCCCCCTGGACGGTTCGGTCCTGCTCTGCTCATCCCGGTGCGAGCCGGCCCGGGGTTGTCCCGAGCGGTGGACTCAGTGGATCTCGGTGACCACCACATCGAGCTGCCACGCCTTGCGCGCGGACCCCTCGGCGGAGACCTCGACCCGGTAGCCGAGCCCGGCCAGCGCGTCCACCAGCTCGCCCGGCGAGGCCGGCTCGAGCCCGGCGTTCAGTAGGTCGCGGACCAGCCGGCCCTTGGTGGCCTTGTTGAAGTGGCTCACCACCGAGCGCTTCAACTCCCCGTCCACCTCGCGCTCCTGGAGCACCCGCACGGTCGCCGTCCGGGCCGCGGTCTCCCCGGCCGGCTTCCAGGCCGCGGCGTACGCCGCGCTCCGCAGGTCCAGCACCAGGCCCCGGCCCGCCACCTCGGGCAGCACCTCGGCCATCTCGCGCCGCCAGTACGCTCCGAGCGCCCCCAGCGGAGGAAGTTTCACCCCCATCGAGCACCGGTACGGCGGAATCCGGTCGCCGACCCGCACCGCGCCCCACAGCCCGGAGAACACCAGCAGCGAGCGCTCGGCCAGCGCGTACGCCGCCTCGTCCAGCTTCGCCAGCCCCAGCGCGTCGAACAGCACCCCGGTGTACACCTCGCCCGCGGGCAGCGCCCCGGCCGCCCGCAGCCCGGCGTTCTTCGCCACCTCGCCGCGCAGCCCCTCGCTCAGCCCGAGCACCCCCCGCGCCGTCTCCGGATCGCCCTCGCACAGCCCGACCAGCGCCTCGAACACCGCCCGCCGCCCCGCCGTCAGCCCGGGCAGCGACAGCTCCGCCAGCGCCAACGGCACCCCGGCCTCCGCAGCAGCCTTCCCCTCCGACGGCGGCAACAGCACCAGCACGGCGACACCCCTTCAACACTCTGTGGCAACGAACGCTCCCACTGTACGTGCCGCCCGGTCCGACAGGCCGTCAGCTCCCGGCGGCCGTACGCTGCCAGCATGCCGCGTCAACAGCTGAGGATCAGGGCCGCCGACACCGCTCGGATCAACCGCGAGCTGACGGAGCTGCGGGAGGGGCTCGGGCTGCGGACCGAATGGCCCACCGAGGTGCTGGCCGAGGCGGACCGGGTGGCCGGGGTGCCTCGGCTGCCGGAGTTCGACGCCACCGACCTGGCCCTGTTCACCCTGGACCCGCCCGGCTCGATGGACCTGGACCAGGCGATGGGCCTGAGCCGCCGGGGGAGCGGCTACCGGGTGCACTACGCGATCGCCGACGTGGCCGCCTTCGTCCAGCCCGAGGGCGCGATCGACACCGAGGCCAGGCGCCGGGTGCAGACCCTCTACTTCCCCGACACCCGGATCCCGCTGCACCCGCCCCGGCTCTCCGAGGCCGCCGCCAGCCTGCTGCCCGGTGAGCTGCGGCCCGCGCTGCTCTGGCAGCTCGACCTGGACGCCGACGGCCTGGTGCTGCTGGCCGACGTCCGCCGAGCACTGGTCCGCTCCCGCCGCCGGCTGGACTACGCGGGCGTGCAGGGCGCGATCGACTCCGGCGCGGCCGACGACCAGCTCCGGCTGCTGGCCGAGATCGGCCGGCTGCGGGAGGCCGGGGAGGCGGACCGCGGCGGCGTCAGCCTGCCGATCCCCGAGCAGGAGGTGGAGCCGGCGGACGGCGGCTACCGGCTGGCGTACCGGGCCCCGCTTCCCGCCGACGGCTGGAACGCGCAGATCTCGCTGCTCACCGGCATGGCCGCCGCCGAGCTGATGCTGGACGCCGGGGTCGGCCTGCTGCGCACCCTGCCCGCCGCCCCGGAGAGCGCGTACGCCCGGCTCGGGCGGATCGCCAAGGCGCTGGAGGTGGACTGGCCGGAGGGCACCCCGTACCCCGTGCTGATCCGCTCGCTGGACCCGGGCCGGTCGAACCACGCCGCATTCCTGAAGGAGTGCGCCGGGCTGCTGCGCGGCGCCGGGTACCAGGCCTTCGACACCGCCCAGGGCGTCGCGCCGCCGGCCGACCCGGGGCACGCCGCGCTGGCCGCCCCGTACGCGCACTGCACCGCGCCGCTGCGGCGGCTGGCCGACCGGTACGCCCAGGAGATCTGCGCGGCGGTGGCCGGGGGCACCGACATCCCGCACTGGGTGAGCGAGCAGCTGCTCGGCGTCCCGGCCCTGATGGCGGCCGGCGACCGCCGGGCCCACGAGGTGGAACGGGCCTGCGTCGACCTGGTCGAGGCCGAGCTGCTGCGCGGCCGGGAGGGCGAACGGTTCGACGCGGTGGTGGTCGACATCGACGAACGGCGGCCCGCCAGCGGCACCGTCCAGCTCCGGGAGCCCGCCGTGGTGGCCCGCTGCGAGGCGGACGAGGGCACCCGGCTGCCGCTCGGCGAACGGATCAAGGTCCGGCTCACGCTGGCCGACCCGGTCACCCGGACCGTCCGCTTCGCGCCCGCCTGATGGACTCCCCGGGGGAGCTGGACCGCCGTGGGCGGCTGCTGGTGTTGGGCATCTGCTGCCTGAGCCTGTTCATCGTCGGGCTGGACAACACGGTGGTGAACATCGCGCTGCCCGCCATCCGGCGCGAGTTCGACGCGCCCGCCTCCGGCCTCCAGTGGATCATCGACGCGTACACCCTGGTGCTCGCCTCGCTGCTGATGCTGGCCGGCTCGGTCGCCGACCGGATCGGCCGCCGCCGGGTGTTCCGGGCCGGGCTGCTGCTCTTCGTGCTCGGCTCACTGCTGTGCAGCCTGGCGCCCTCGCTGGAGTGGCTGGTGGCGTTCCGCGCGGTCCAAGCGGTGGGCGGCTCGATGCTCAACCCGGTGGCCATGTCGATCATCACCAACACCTTCACCGACCCGGGCGAGCGGGCCAGGGCGATCGGGGTCTGGGGCGGCGTGGTCGGCATCAGCATGGCGCTCGGGCCGCTGATCGGCGGCTTCCTGGTGGACAGCGCGGGCTGGCCGTCGATCTTCCTGATCAACGTCCCGATCGGGCTGGCCGCCTGTCTGCTGACCTTCCGTCACGTCCCCGAGTCCCGGGCGCCCCGGCCCCGGCGGCTCGACCCGGTCGGGCAGCTGCTGATGGTGCTGCTGCTCGGCGCCGGCACCGCCGTGATCATCGAGGGCCCGGGGCAGGGCTGGACCTCGCCGCTGATCCTCACCCTGGCGGCGGTCGCGCTCGTCTCGCTGCTGGTGCTGCCCTGGTGGGAGCGGCGGGTGCCCGAGCCGCTGATCGACCTGCGGTTCTTCCGCAGCGCCCCGTTCACCGGCGCCACCGTCACGGCGGTCTGCGCGTTCGCCGCGCTCGGCGGCTTCCTCTTCGTCAACACCCTCTACCTGCAGGAGGTCCG
Organism: Kitasatospora sp. NPDC101801; assembly: GCF_044766665.1. Classification (NCBI taxonomy): domain Bacteria; kingdom Bacillati; phylum Actinomycetota; class Actinomycetes; order Kitasatosporales; family Streptomycetaceae; genus Kitasatospora; species Kitasatospora sp. NPDC101801. The sequence goes on along the minus strand of NZ_JBIWML010000002.1, from coordinate 65,311 downwards.
GGGCTACGGCCCGGTCGAGGCCGGCCTCTGGACCCTCCCGATGGCCGGGCTGACCCTGGTCGCCGCCCCGTTCTCCGGCCGGATCGTCGGCCGGTACGGGCCCCGGTACCCGCTGCTCGGGGCCGGCGCGGCGCTGGCCGCCAGCGGGCTGCTGCTCACCCGGCTGGCGGCCGACTCGTCCGCTTCGCTGCTCCTGCTCGCGTACGCCCTGTTCGGGCTGGGCTTCGGGCTGGTGAACGCCCCGATCACCAACGCAGCGGTCTCCGGCATGCCGCTGGCCCAGGCGGGGGTGGCCGCCGCGGTCGCCTCGACGAGCCGTCAGATCGGGCAGTCGCTCGGCGTCGCGGTGATCGGCACCGTGGTGACCAGCGCCGTCACCGCCACGGTCGGGCTCCCGGCCGCCAGCCACGCGGGCTGGTGGATCATCACCGGTCTGGGTCTGACCGTCCTGCTGCTCGGCTGGGTCACCACCACCCCGTGGGCGGTCGGCACCGCACACCGGGTCGCCGCCGGGCTCGACCCGTCGCGGCCGCAGGAGCCGTCCCGGCCGCGTCCCTAGCCACGGCCTGTCCGGGGCGCGGTCCCCGACCGGCTACGATGACCAGTACGGCGGACGAGCCGGCCGGGCGGTCGCGTCGGGTCCCTTCGGGGGCTCGCCGAGGAACGTCCGGGCTCCACAGAGCAGGGTGGTGGGTAACACCCACCCGGGGTGACCCGCGGGACAGTGCCACAGAGAACAGACCGCCCCCGGCTTCGGCCGGAGGTAAGGGTGAAACGGTGGTGTAAGAGACCACCAGCGACCGAGGTGACTCGGCCGGCTCGGTAAACCCCACCCGGAGCAAGGTCAAGATCGGTGCCTTCGGGCACCGTGCGCGGATGCACGAGGGCTGCTCGCCCGAGTCCGCGGGTAGACCGCACGAGGCTGTCGGCAACGGCAGCCCTAGATGGATGACCGCCTCCCCGGGCCGCGCAAGCACCCCGGGAGACAGAACCCGGCGTACAGGCCGACTCGTCCGTCGTCCAGCTGAGGAAGCGCCCCTGACCTGCATCATCGCAGGTCAGGGTCTTTCTGCGGAGAGGCATGAATGTAGCGGAATGATCACTCTCCGTGTCCATTCGGGCCTGTTCCTCGCTGCTGTGTGGCGTTTGAGTGGCGATGGCGACGCAGCTCAGGCGAGGTCAGACCGCGCGCTCGATGGCCTCGAAGATGTCCGAGTCGGTCTCCTGCTGCCAGTCGGGCAGGTCGTCCCAGTCCGCGATGTAGCCGGGCTTGGGGTCGGCGATGTGCTTGTGAATCTGGGTGATCCAGCAGATCGCTACGAAGCGTCCCTTCTGCTCCCGGCTGAGCTTGGCCGCGTTGCCAGCACTTGCGTGAATCAGGTCGCGAACCTGGCCAAAGACAGCGGCGGCACACTCGCGTTCCCAGGTCGGGGTAGCGTCCCAAGGCGCGATGTAGCCCGCCTTCGGTTCGCCCGGGTAGTGCTTGGCCACCCCTGCGATCCACGCCTCTCGGAAGATGCGGCCGTCGGTCGTCATGCAGTCGTCCTTGTCGTTAGGCAGCGCGGGAGAGCGCCGAGATCTGGTGGTGCAGGTCTGAGACTCTGCCATCGGCCATGAGGGGGGCAAGGCGTAACTGGAGTCCCTGCAGCTTCTTTCCGATGAAGCCGGACCCCGTCTGGCCGGCCAGCTCTATCGCGGCTCGGCTGTAGTGGAGTACCTGATCCACGTCACGCTGCTGAGCACCCAGCGCAGCAAGTTCGGCAAGCACTGCGCCGCGGCGGCGAAGGGAGAGCTTCTGACTCAGGGCTGCGGTCAGGGACTGCTGGGCGAGGTCTGGCCGGCCGAGTTCGAGATAGCAGGTGCCTCGCTCCTCGGCGAGCCGAGAGCCATCGAAGCGCAGCCAGCCACCGTTGTGAATCCGACCGCCAAGGGAGTGCACCTGTTCGGCTGTGTCCAGGGCGCGATCGCACGCCGCCAAGTCGCCAAGGCCCGCGTACGCCTCCGCTTGTACTGCGGCCACCCAGTATCGGGTCGACAGCGCCCCATCTCCCCGTTGGGCGATCCTGGAAGCCGCTGACAGGATCGGCGCTGCCACTGTGAACCGGCGCTCGTACAGCTCGATGAACGCATGGCGCGTCATCGCGCAGGCCCACAGGTCGAAGTTTTCGGCCTCCTTGGCGGCGCTGGCAGCGAGCGCGTAGCAGTGCGCCGCATCGGTGTACCGGTTGCCGTCGAAGAAGATCTCTCCGGCGAGCTGGTAGAGATCGCCAGTGAGCGCGCAGAGCTGCCGACGCTCTCCCTCGGTCCGGGCGTCCCCCAACTCCTTGGCGAGGACGCCCAGCTGGTGTCTGACCAACGGATACACGGACTGTTTGGACGCTGAGAGAGCGAAGAGCAGCCACAGATGGGAGTTCATTGCCTCGGCTGGGCCAGCAGGAGGCTGTGTGGAACTTGTTCCCGCAGCCGCTTCAGCACGCGGCAGCGTGATCAGCGCACCGGTTATGGCGAGTAGGCCAAGGACATCGCGGCGTTTCATATCGTCAACATCACCAGTGTCGAGATGAGATTCGGAGAGGGCCGGGTCAGTAGTCGCTGTCGGCTGTGATGTGAGAAGTGCGTCCAGCTCCGATGCAGTGACCTTCAGCAGCATGGCGATCTTCGGCCGTTGGTGGGGCTGTGGAGTTGCCCGGTTGTTTTCCCAACGCACGACCGTAGACGTGGCGATCCCGAGACGGTCAGCGAGCCCTTCCTGACTGTAGCCCAGCGCTGCCCGCCTCCCGGCAAGCCCATCCCGCTTGGACGTCATACCGCTCCGCTCAGTAAGAGACATCATCCAAGGTCAGCGCCCTGACGCTCGGAAAACGCCTGACGGACGCTTCAACTCTGCTCTGGGAGACCGTAACTGATCGCTGTTCACTGGTCATGCTCCGTTTCAAGTCGGGGGCCGCTCGCACGGCCCCGTACCCCGGCCAGCCATCCTCCCGGAGGTCCCAATGCCCAGCCCGGTCCCTGCTTGGCTGACAGCGCCCTTTGTTCCGACCCCCACCCGCGAATCGGTTCCCGAGGTCGATCTCCTGCCGTGGCGGCCGGCCGTGGGGGACCTGGTGGCGGACCTTCGGGGCCCCACGCCGCTCCGTACGCCGCTCCTGGTGGTCGAAGTCGGCTTGTACAGCTGCAACTTGGAGCTTTGGTCGGGTTCCGAGTGCCGGGAACTCGTTCGGTCGTCCGAAGAGGTCGAGCCGTACCGGCACAACGATCAGGAGCTCTTCGGCTACCCCGTGCAGACCTTGGGAGGTCCGGTTGACGACGTACAGCGGTGGCAGGCCCCGGCTGACGATCCCGGTCTACCGTGTGCGGCCTGACGGCAGCCGAACGCAGGTCGAGCAGTCCGATTCGGGCAGCTTGATCGCTCCCACTTCGAGCGTCCGGCCTGCCCGTGGTTGTCCGCAGCATCGTCCCGGCAAGGCGGGGCGGGACCCGGTCGAGAAGCAGGCTTCGTGACGGAGCCCGACGAGCTGGGTGACCCCGCCTCCCTGAGGGAGGTGAGGGCGGACCAGATGATGAACGAGTACCGCGATGGCCAGGAGCGCAGTCTCCGCCGCAGCACCAGCGGAGCCGAGACCTGGTCCTGCGCTGCCGCTGCCGTTCTGGTGTTCGCAGCGCTCGCCTGGCTGCTGACTGCTCACCGGTAGCAGAGGACAGCTACCCCACAGACCGCCCGCTCTGGCCGCTGTCACCGACAGAGGCTCCCCTCGCCATGGCCAGAGCGGGTCAGCACACGCACCACGTACGACCGTTCGGTGCCGACCGAGCGGTACGAACTTCCAGTTGGAGGAACGTGAATGAGTACCACCACCATCAACCCCAACGCCGAGCTGGCCGAACTGGGCAAGTTCTTCGAGGTCGCTGCGCGGCGGTTCGCGGCCGGTGAGGCCGCCCCCGAGATGTTCTCGACCGCGATCGACGCGGCGTGGCACAACCTCGCGGCGGACTCCGAGGCGCACCGCAAGTTCAGCCTGGAGCACGCGGACCGGGAGCTGGTCCACGTGGAGTCGGCCGGTCACGGCGTGATCACCTGGGTGAGCGCGTACGAGGAGGCGTACGGGCCGCTGCCCGAGCTGTGGTTCACCGACGCGAGCGGCGTCACCGACACCAGGGCCCTCGCGGTGTACCGGGAGACCGGGACCGTGGTCGCGTCGTGGTCGTGCGGGCCGGCCGACGGCGACGTGGTGCCGGAGAAGACCGAGCGGTGATCAGCAGCATGACCGACGGGGCGTCCCGGCCGACCGCCGGGGCGCTCCGCCTCATCGAGAGCAGGTCGGAAATCCCGGAGAGCGTCAGCGTCGGGGCGTACCTCGGCGCTGTGGGCGAGCACTGCCCGTTCCTGGACGGCTCGCGTAGCCGCGGCCTGACCGGGTGGACGGTCTACCGCATCGCCAGCGGTGCCAACCGCTACGCCGTTGAGGCTGAGCTCTTCTACGCGGGCGTGCAGGCCGCGGAGCGGCTTCGGCCGCTGATGGGCTTGCGACACGGCCAGCTCCGTTGCGAGAACCTCGTGCTCCTGGGCGACGTAGTCGACAACTCGCACCAGGAACTGCTCGCGTGGCCGCACTGGGGGCTGAAGAACCTTTACTCCGAAGTTGGCGTCATGTTCGGCAAGTTCGCCAAGGGGGTCGTGGAAACCGACAGGTTCGGCAGGTGTATCCCTTCGCCGCCGTTCACGTTCCTGACGGTGCGAGCGTCGGTGAGGCGTCTCGATCCCGGCTTCCTGAGAGCGACCCCGCTCCTGGCGTCCTCGCTCGCGGAAGCCGACGACGACGGGCGCGATGTGTTCCGTGAGATCCCTTGTGAGTGGGAGGCAGTAAAAGCATGGGCGAGTTCGTTGCCGCAGCCGCAGCAGCACTGAGGCGTGCCGAGAGCCTTTGTGGCCCTCTCGACCTCAAGGAGGTGTCCAGCCGTCGGGGCGCCTCCGTGTGGAAGGCATCCGGGCCGATGGGCGCTGTGGCCATCAAGGTTGGCGACGGTGAGGCGTACGAGAGCACCGTTCGTGAGGCCGCAGTCCTGGACCAGCTCCGGGAGTACCGGGTCTGGGCCGAGGCGTTCGAGGGCGGCGTGTGGATGGTCAGTCCCTGGGAGGACGGCCCTTCGACGTGGAAGGTCTTCGCGCCGGCCCGAAGGGGGCCGGACGGGCGAGAGGCCGCACTGCGAGGGGCGGTCGATCTGTGCCAAGCCGTCTCCGACTTCCACCTCTCGGGATGGGTGCACGGGGATCTGCAACCGACGCATGGCATTCACACCGAACACGGGGTTCGGCTCATCGACTTCGCGTGGTCGTGGCAGTGGCGGCTGGAACCGACGTGGAGCGAGTTCAACGGGGCCATGTTCCATCTCATGGCGCCCGAGCTGGCTGCCGGGATCGAGGCCGGAGAGCAGCCGGCCCGAACGCACCGGCCTGCTGAGGTCTACACCCTCGCGGCAACCCTCTGGGCCTGCGCCACGGGTGACTGGCCGCTCGATTACGCAGGGGTGGGTACCGAGCGGCGCGCCGTTGACCCGCTGGAGCTTCGGAAGGTCATCGCCACCAGCATGGTGCCGCTGGCCTCGCCGGATGTCTGGCCCGAACTCCTGGCTGTTCTTCGGCCGGTGCTGCTGTCTTCGGCTGGAGACCGTCCGACCGCCCTCGAACTCGCCAGGGCCCTGGCGAACCTGAACTGACCGCCGTACACGAGCTGCCCGAGCGGTGGCAACCCGAGGAGAAGCGTAAGTGAGGCCGGGTTGGCTCAGGTGATGGGCGCGGTCCAGGCCGCGCGCCAGGTGACCGGGCCCCCGGGCATCCACGGGACGGAGACCCTTTTCGGCCTGGAACTGCCGTGCCACGGCGGCGGACTTGGGCCGTAGAAGCCATCCACCGCGATGTCCCAAGTCACTGGCCCGCATGCGGGCCTGCCGGGGCTTGACGCTCGGGCTGTAGACCGGCGCCCTTGCCGGGGGTGTAGACGAAGGCCGCCCGGGTAGCCGGGCGCGTCAGCGCCGGTGTCGTCCCGCGGGGTGTGGCGATTGAGCGGCGATCCGAGCCCCTGGCTGGACGTCTTCCCAGCTCGGCGCACTCAGGGAGACAGAACCCGGCGTACAGGCCGACTCGTCCGTCGTCCAGCTGAAGTTGGGCCCCCGGCCTGCATGGTTACAGGTCAGGGGCCCTTCTGCTGCCCGGATCGAACATGGCGAACCGAGGAGCTGCGTCCTGGGGTTGGGGAGCAGGCTGCGGGCGGCCCGGACGATCTTGTGCGGTAGCCGTGGGGTGCAAGAGGCTGGCGTGGTCGGCGACTGGTCAACTAGGGTCCCCTCCGGCACATCGGAAAGATCATTTGGGGGAGATCATGGCGGAGCAGGTTCCGGTTCGGAAGGGCGGGTCGGCGGCGGCCGGTTGGGCGTTGACGATCGGGTGCAACATCGTCGCGCCGGTCATCACGTACAACCAGCTGGTCGAGCACGGCCACAGCGAGGTGTCCGCCGTGCTGGTGTCGGCGCTGTGGCCGGTTGTCGACATGGCGATATACCTGGCCTGGCACCGGCGGATCGACGAGTTCGCCGCGCTGTCGCTGATCTTCCTCGGGCTGACCGCGCTGGTGGCCGTGGCCGGGCCGCAGTCGGCGCAACTGCTGCTGGTGAAGGAGTCGTTGGTCACCGGGCTGTTCGGGGTGGTCTGCCTCGCGACGCTCGCCGCGCCCCGGCCGCTGATGTTCTACTTCGGCCGGAAGTTCGGCACGGACGGGACGGCGGAGGGGATCGAGCGCTGGAACGGGCTCTGGGCGCTGCCCGGCTTCCGCAAGGTCCAGCGCAATCTGACCATCGGGTGGGGTGTCGTCTACGTCGCCGAGGCGGCGGTCCGGGTCGCGCTGTCGTACGAGCTCAGCACCGGCGCCATGGTGACGCTCAACTCCGTTCTCTCCTATGCGGTCACGGGCGCGCTGATCGCCTGGACCCTGCTGTACGCCAAGCGCGCCCGGGCCCGTGGCCGGGGGGCGGCAGCAGCGGCGGCAGTGCCTGCCGCGGTGTAGCGCCGTCCCTGGCCCGGACGCCCCGGGGCGCCGCACACGGCAGTGGCGGTGGCCCGGGGCCGGCTGACGTGGTCTCAGTTTGCCTGCCTGTGCCGGCGAAGAGCCCGATCGACCGGGTGCGCGGCATCGGGACCGAACGGTCTGTCAGGTGATGGCGAGTCGGCGCACCAGCAGTTCCACCCGCTGCTCGGCTTCGGCAGGTGGGAGCCGTCCGGCCCGGGTGAGGGTGGCCAGTCCGTGTAGGGCGGCCCAGAAGGTCTCGGTGAACAGTCCCGGGTGGACGCCCGGTCCGGCGACTGCGGCGAGGGTCTCCAGCAGGGCGGCGAAGGCGTCCTTGAGCGGCGCGGGGGTGTCCTGGTGCGCGAAGGCCAGGCCGCCGTCGAGCTGGAACATGGCGTCGTAGACCGCCGGGTGGTGTTCGGCGTAGTCGAGGTAGGCGCGGGCGAGGGCGGTGACCCGGGCGTGGGGGCTGTCCGCGGCGGCGGTCGCGGCGCGCAGTGCGGCGGCCATCTCGGTGGCGCCCTGGAGGGCGACGGCGCCGATGATCTCGCGTTTGCCGCGGAAGTGGCTGTAGAGGACGGGCTGGCTGTACTCGATGCGCTCGGCGAGCCTGCGGGTGGTGACCGCGTCCCAGCCCTGCCGCTCGGCGAGTTCGCGGGCCGTCGCCACGATGAGGTGCTCGCGGGCTGCCCGTTCGCGTTCCTTGCGTTCCTGTACCGACATGACCCGATCCTAGCACTGCTAGACAAGGGAGCGGCAGCAGTACTACCGTGGCCACGTCATCTAGCGGCGCTAGATCCCAGGAGGGGTCACCATGCTCAACGCACTTGAGGTATTCACCACCGTGGTCGTCGGGCTGCTGGTGGGGGTGGAGTTCTCGGTCGCCTTCATCATCAACCGGATCCTCCGCGCGCTCCCCGAGGACAGCTACCAGCTCGGCCGTGCCCACGGGGGCCGGATGCTCGGCGCCCTGATGCCGTTCTGGTACATCGGCTCGCTCGTCCTCGCCGTCGTCTGGGCCGCCGGGCGGTGGCACCAGGCCGGTACCGGCCTGGTCGTCACCGGCGCCGGGCTGCTGGTCCTGAGCGTGGTCATGTCGATCCTGCTGCTCGTCCCGATCAACAACCGGAGCAAGTCGTGGACCCCCGAGAACCGGCCCGCGGACTGGCGGGAGCAGAGCGACCGCTGGGACCGCTACCACTACGCCCGCGTCGCCGTCCTGATCGCCGCCTTCACCCTGCTGGTCACCGCCCTCGCCTGAATCCGCAGGCCACTGCCCACCGCCCCCGTCGGCCGCCGCCCCGCCAGGGCGGGTGCGACGGGAAGGCCAGGGTCGCGGCGGGTCCGAAGGTGGGGTCCGAAGGTGGGGGCGTACCGCAAGGACGCCGTGGGGGACGGGCTCCACAGCGGGCGGCTGCCGGGGCCGGCGGAGGGCTGGAGGTGGCTGACGCTCAGGTTCGGTTCGTCTCCCCAGCTCCGGCCGACCATGATGCCGAGCGGGAAGACGGCCACGGTCAGGCCCACGACGAAGGTCAGCAGCCGCACAGGGATCATGGCGGATGGTAACTACGGAGCGCGATGCTCCGGAGTCCCGCGCTGGATCGAATCCTCCTGGCCAGGACCCGAGTTGACATGTGATCAGCTCAGAGGCGCCTCAGATCGGGACCGACGGGGGCTGGCTGACTCTCAGTCAGTTCGTCTGCCTATCCTGGAGCTGCCCGAACGGGGCGGGGTGCGCGGCATGGGGGTGGGACGGTGCGGATCGAGCGTCACCGGGTTGGCGAGGCTGCGGTGAGCAGCGCGGTGGAGAACTTCGCCGAGCGGATCGGGGGCGAGGTGCACCGGATGCAGCACGACGAATCCCCGGCCTGGGGCTGGGAGCTGGTGGCGGACTCGTTCCTGGACTACCTCGGTGCGCGGTCGGTCGACAGTCCTGAGCTGACCGGCAAGGACGCCAGGATCGCCTGCGAGTCGGCGGCGGCCGCGGCGGTGGGAGCGCTGGCGCTGGGCGTCGGCCGGGCCGGACCGCCGCACGTGTTCATCGAGTACACCGGCACCGGGGTCCCCTACGGCGAGGACCGGAAGGCCGAGGAGTCCGGCGAGGTGACCGCGCCCGCCTGGCTGGCGCCGTTCTTCCTCGCCTTCGTGGCCAGACTGTCGGACGAGCACGACGAGTTGTTCGTCGCGGCGGCCCCGCCGCTGCGCGGTCGGGAGCAGCGGGCCGACGTAGTGCTGGTGCACGCGCTGCTGGCGTACGTCTACGGCGGGGGCGAGCCGTCGGACGAGCTGTCCTCGGACGACCGGGTGGCGGTGATCGACGGGCTGGTCGAGGAGCTGGGCGAGGGCATCGACCGGCCGGGCCACCGGGCCGCACTGCGCACCCTGCGGGCGGTCGCGGCCGGTGACCGGGCGGGCTTCCAGCAGGCGCTGGCCCGGCAGTTGGAGTGCCACCGGCAGCGGTACGCGGGCCCGGCGGGGGACGATCCGGCGCCGCGTACGCTGCTCCCGTTCGACGCGATCGCCTTGGCCGCGATGGCCGAACGGTGGAACAGGTGGCCGGTCGAGGTCGAGTCGGACTACCTGCCGGCCGCGCTGGTGGGGGGTTTCCGGCAGCCCGCGCCGCGCGTGCTCGGGTTCGGGCGGCGGAAGCGGGCCGATGCGCTGGCAGCCCTGGCGGCCGGGCCGCTGGTGGTGCACCGGCCCGCGCACCCGTACGCCGAGGAGGCCGGTCGGCTGATCCAGGAAGGCTGTGCCCGGCGCGAGTTGGCGAAGTTCGGGGACCCGGAACAGAAGCCGCAGCACGTGATGCGGGCGCTGACGGGGCTGATGCGTGGGCAGGTGCTGGGCTTCCTGGAGCGGTCCGTGCTGGACCCGGACGGGCGGGATCCCCGGCAGTGGGAGATGCTGCGGATCGGTGCCGAGGCGGGCGGGGCCGCGTTCCGGCTGGCGCGCGGGGTGCCCGGCAGCGCGTACGAGGTGACGGTGGCCGGCACCACCCGGCGGCTGCCGGCCTGCACCGGCTCGTACGGGCCGGGGGCCGGGCACTGGAAGCAGGCGGTGGCGCTGGCGCTGATCACGGGGGAGCGGCGGCAGTTGGCGGACTGTGTGCTGGTGACCCCCGAACTCTTCACCGTGGGCTGCTACTTCGGGCCGGTCGACGCGTACGGCGCGGCGCTGCACGACTATCTGCGCGGGGTGGACCCGGTGCCCGCGGTGACCAAGGCGTTCGCGGTCTGTGCGGAGCACGAGCGCGGGCTCTACCTCGCCCCGCCGGTCAAGCTGCTGTCGCAGCTGGTGGAGGGTGACCGGGCGGGCTTCGCGCTGGCGCTGGCCGACGCGCTGGAGGCGCACCGCGAGCACTACACGGTCGGCGAGCTGCCTGCCGAACCGGACGCCCTGGTCGACCTGGACGTCCTGGCACTGGCCTGCCTGGTGCACCGGATGGGCTGGCCGGTGCCGGTCAGCTCGCCGTACCTGCCGGGGGGCCTGTTCCGCCGGCCGGGCTGACCCCGAGGGGTTGGGGGCGGCACCGGGTCGGCCACGGATCGCCAAGTCCGGCCCTGACCAGCACTTTCGATCTTGTACTTTCGTCCCTGGGCGGCTCTCGCCCGCCACCGATATCTCTGGTGAACGTGCCCTCGTCAGAGGCGCGTTGACGAGGTTTCGGGGGAAGAGAAGACGTGCGGGTACCTGTGTCACGGCTGGCCGGCGATGGCCGTCGGGGCGCTCACCCGGCTCGCCGCGTACCACCTGCTGCGGATCGTCCCCCGCAAGGCCCCGGGCGCCCACCGGCGGCCGCGCTCGCGCCGGTCCACGATCCCGCTCGCCCCGCACCGGCGGGTGGAGCGCACCGGCGCCGTCTGACGGCCGGTCCTGGCCCGGCCGGGGGTGACGACATGTCCATCATGACAGCTCAGGCGGCCTTTTCGTAGGACCAAGGGCACAGCTCAACGATCTTGTCCGGGCTGCCCGGTGACCCGCAGACTCGCCGTCATGAATCACTACGGGAACGTCGACCGGGATGCGGTTCTCCGAGCACAGGTGCTGCTGCTCGGGTCCGGCATCGGAATCCACCAGGAGATCGCGGCGTACCGGACACTTGCGGAGATCAGTCCGCTGACCTACCTTGCCCGGCTGGCCCGGGCACTGCTGACGTTCGGTCAGGAGCAGCTCGCCGGCCGACCGGAGGCGCAGCTCGCCGTCGCGCTGGAGGCGGCCGACGTGGCCAGGCGGCTGGCGGCGGTGGAGCCGCACCGGGACCAGCTGCTCGTCGACGCGTTGCGCGAGCAGGGCCGTCTACTGGAGGCCCTGGGGCGGCCGGACGAGGCGTCGGCGGCGCGGCGGGAGCTGGCCGAGGTCGGCCGACTCGGCTTCGCGGCGGGCCGGTTGGAGGGCCCGACGGGTGATCCGCGCCCGTTCGGGCGCCGGGGTGCGTCCGGTCGCTGACGCCGACCTGCCGGGGTGGGTCGCCGCGAAAGGATGGAAACTTTCTTTACCTTTCGCGGCGGCCACCCGGCTGACCAGGTGGAACAGCCCATCGATCGGGTAAAGAGCGGCTGCTGACTGCCGATCAGTGACGGCAGGAGCTCTTGACGGCCCCATTGGTCCAGTCCAATCTGGCATCTGTCGTACCCAGGTACGACCCCGAGGGCTCCCCATCCCCCACCGGGTGGCCCGTCTCCCCGAGTCGGGTCGCTGCACCGCCGGAAACCCCACTCATCCGGAGGAACGTCACCCATGCTCGAACGAGCCCTGCCCGGGCGCCCTGTCGCACCCCGGGCCACCTCACGGCGCAGAGCGGGCGCGCTCGCGCTCGCTGCCGCGCTCTCCACCGGCAGCGTCGCGGTGGTCGCGTCACTCGACTCGGCCTCCGCCGCCACGGTCAATCTGCTGTCCAACGCCGACTTCGAGGCCGGTTCGCTGACCGGCTGGAGCTGCGCGGGCGGCAGCGGGTCGGTGATCGGCAACCCCGTGCACGGCGGCTCGTACGCGCTGAGCGCGGCGGCCACCGCCAGTGCCACCGCGCAGTGCCAGCAGACCGTCACCGTCCAGCCCAACACCACGTACACGCTGGCAGGTTGGGTGCAGGGCAGCTACGTCTACCTGGGTGCCACCGGCACCGGGGTGAACGCGCAGACCTGGACCCCCGCCGCCACCGGCTGGAGCCAGCTCTCCACCAGCTTCAAGACCGGGGCGGGTACCACCTCGGTGACCGTCTTCACCCACGGCTGGTACGGCCAGGGCACCTACCGGGCCGACGACCTGACGCTGACCGGCCCGGGTGGCGCCAGCCCGTCGCCGAGCGTCAGCGTCTCGCCGTCCAACAGCACCAGCCCCAGTCCGAGTTCGAGCCCGAGCGGCAGCCCGAGCGGCAGTGCCAGTCCGAGTTCGAGCCCGAGCGGCAGCCCCAGCCCGTCGAGCAGCCCGACCGGCCCGGTCGGCGACGGCAAGGTGAGCACGCCCACCGGCCTCAAGGTGGAGCGGACCACGCACAACGCGGTGGTGCTGTCCTGGCAGCCGTCCACCGACCAGACCGACAACGTCCCGGCCTACAAGGTCTACCGCCAGGGACAGTTGGTGGCCACCTCGATGGGCACCAGGGTCACCGTCAGCTCGCTGCTGCCCGGCACCACCGCGAGCTTCAGCGTGCAGGGCTACGACGCGGCGGGCCACGCCTCCGGCCAGTCCGTGCCGGTCACCGCGACCACGGCGGCGGCCCCGGCGGCTGGCCCCTACCGCTCGGCCTACTTCGACCAGTGGGGCGTGTACGAGAACACCTATTTCGCGAAGAACGTCGACACCACCGGCTCGGCCGCCAAGCTGGACGTGATCACCTACGCGTTCGCCAACATCCACCCCACCTCGCACACCTGCTTCGAGGCCGTCAAGGCGTCCGACGCGGGCCACGAGGACAACCCCAACGCGGGTGACGGCGCGGGCGACGCGTACGCCGACTACCAGATGGACTACACCTCGGCGACCAGCGTGGACGGCACCACCGACGTCTACGAGCAGCCGGTCAAGGGCAACTTCAACCAGCTCCGCCAGCTCAAGGCCAAGTACCCGAACCTGCGGCTGACCATCTCGATCGGCGGCTGGACCTACTCGAAGTACTTCTCCGACGCGGCCTCCACGGACGCCAAGCGGAAGGCCTTCGTCTCCTCCTGTCTGACCATGTTCCTCAAGGGCGACCTGCCGAAGAACGTCGCGGGCGACCCGTCCGGCGGCGTGGCGGCGGTGGCCGGTCTGTTCGACGGGGTCGACCTGGACTGGGAGTACCCGGCCTCGGCCGGCGGCCACACGGGCAACCACACCTCGGCCGCCGACAAGCAGAACTTCACCCTGCTGCTCAAGGAGTTCCGCGAGCAGCTGGACGCGTACGGCGCCCCGCTCGGCAAGCGCTTCCTGCTCACCGCCGCGCTGCCGGCCGGGCAGGACAAGATCCAGTACCTGGAGACCGACAAGATCGGCGCCTACCTGGACTACGCCGACGTGATGACCTACGACATGCACGGCGCCTGGGACGCCAAGGGCCCGACCAACCACCAGGACCCGCTGCACGACAGCCCGGCCGACCCGGCCACGCCGATCACCCCGGGCAGCCGCAAGTACAACGTGGACACCGCGCTCACCGCCTACACCACCGGCCTGCCGGAGTACGGCATCCCGGGCGGCTTCCCGGCCGGCAAGCTGGTGCTCGGCATCCCGTTCTACTGGCGGGGCTGGACCGGTGTGCCGGCCGGTGCCGACTTCGGTCTCTACCAGACCGCGACCGGCCCGACCCCGGCCAAGCCGCTCAGCCAGGAGGCCGGTCTGGCCGCCTGGCGGGAGCTCACTCCGACCGCGGCCACCACGCACTGGGACCCGGTGACCGAGAGCTCCTGGATCTACGACGGCACCAACTTCTGGACCGGTGACACCCCGCAGGCCGTCCAGGCCCGCGGCGCGTACGCCAAGTCCAAGGGGCTGGCCGGAATGTTCGCCTTCGCCCTGGAGAACGACGACAACGCGGGCAGCCTGCTGAACGCGATGTCCACCAGCCTGAACTGACCCCGATCGGCCGCGGCCCGCACTCCCTCCCCGGGGTGCGGGCCGTCGGCGTCCCTGAGCGGTTTTCGGCCACCACCCCAAGACGGGGTAGGGGTGCCGCCCCCCGGCAGGGGGAGAGGCGGTTCGGTCTCCGGGAGGAGAGCGGGTGGACCTGGGGCGGACGCGCACGAGGGGCCCGGCTGTGAGAGTGGAGCAGCCGGAAGGGACTCCGGGCGTGCTACCGAGGGGAACTGAGTGATGCTCAACGGACGGACCCGGACGGGTCTTCGGGCGGCGGCGGTGGCGCTGGCCGCCGCCACGGTGGTGGGCGTGCCGGCGCCGGTCGCGGGGGCGGCCGGCGCCGACGGGGCGGCGCCGGCCGGGGCGGTGGCGACCGCGCGGACCGACCGCGCGGCGCTCGACCGGGCGCTGGGCGACGTGGTCGCCGTCGGCGGAGCCAGTGCCGCGCTCGGCCGGGTGGTGCAGGACGGCCGGACGGTCTGGCAGGGCGGGGCCGGGAAGGCCGATCTGGACAGCGGTGCGGCGGCCCGGGCGGACGGCCGGTTCCGGATCGGCAGCACCACCAAGACCTTCGTCGCCACGGTGGCGCTGCAACTGGTCGCCGAGCGGAGGGTGCAGCTGGACGCGCCGATCGAGCGCTACCTGCCGGGTGCGGTGCCGAACGGCGGCAACATCACGGTGCGTCAGCTCCTCAACCACACCAGTGGCCTGTACAACTACACCGGTGACCCGAGGCTCGGCCTGAGCGAGGAGGCACTGCCGCAGTGGGTGGCCACCGGGCGGTGGACCAGCTACCGCCCGCAGGAGCTGCTGACGATCGCCAACGAGCACCCGCCGGAGTTCCCGCCGGGCACCGCCTGGTCCTACTCGAACACCAACTACATCGTGGTCGGGCTGCTGATCGAGAAGATCACCGGCCGCAGCTGGCAGCAGGAGGTGGAGCGGCGGGTCATCCGGCCGCTGGGCCTGCGGGACACCACGATGCCGGAGACCTCGACGGCGGTCCCCGGGCCGCACGCCAAGGGCTACCTCAGGCTCGGCGACACCCGGGCCGACGTGACCCGGTTGAACCCGTCGATGGCGGGCGCGGCGGGCGCGGGGATCTCCACCACCGCCGACCTGGCCAGGTTCAACGCGGCGCTGCTCGGCGGCCGGCTGCTCCGCCCGGCCGAGCTGACGGAGATGAAGACGCCTTCGCCGCAGGCGCTGGCGGCCGGGCTGGCGTACGGTCTCGGGCTCTACCGGTCCACCCTGCCGTGCGGTGACTTCTGGGGGCACGACGGCGGCATCCCCGGGTACTCCACCCTGCTGATGGGTGATGCGACCGGCCGCCGGCAGATCAGCTCCTCGGTCAACCCGCTGGACGGCACGGCGGAGACCGGACGGGTCGTCGGGGCGCTGACCGCGACGATGGCCTGCGGTCCGGGCACCCCGGCCGCAGCGGCCGCTCCGGGCGTGAAGCTCGGCTGAGGACTGGGGCGGGTGCGTCCGACGGGGGTGCGCACCCGCCCCACCGGGTCAGCAGCTCAGGTTCGAGCCGGCCACCGTGCCGAGGATCTGGACGAAGTTCTGGTACGCGTTGATCCGGCTCTGCACCTGGGCGGGGTTGCCGCCGTTGCACTCCAGCGAGCCGTTGATGCTGCGGATCGTCTCACCGAAGCCGTAGCCGTTGACCATCGCGTTGTGCGGGGTCATGGTGCCGGGGCCGCTCTGGGTGTTCCAGTACCAGAGCGCGGTCTTCCAGGCCACGGCCGCGTCGGTCTGCACCAGGTTGGGGTTGTTCAGCAGGTTGATGCCGAGCGCGTCCCCGGCCGCCTTGTAGTTGAAGTTCCAGCTGAGCTGGATCGGACCGCGCCCGTAGTACGCGGCCTGTCCGGCCGGGCAGCCGTACGACTGCGAAGTGTCGCAGTAGTGCGGGTAGTTGGCGGTGTTCTGCTCGACCACGTAGACCAGTCCGCCGGTCTCGTGGTTGACGTTGGCCAGGAAGGCGGCGGCCTCCTGCCTGCGGACGGTGTCGCTCCCGGTGGCGGCGAAGCCCGGGTAGGCGCTGAGTGCGGCGGTCAGCCCGCTGTAGGTGTAGAAGGAGTTCCGGCTCGGGAACATCTGGTTGAACTGGGCCTCGCTGACCGGGAATCCGCCGGGGTTGGCGGTGGGCGTCGGGGTGGGGGTCGAGCCGCCGCCGCAGGTGTACGGGTCCCAGTACCAGGTGCTGATCACCGGGTCGTAGCCCGGGTTGTCGTGCTCGGCGACGTAGTACTTGCCGTCGGTGTACCGGACCACGGTGCCGGTGGTGTAGGTCTGACCGGCCACCCAGGCGGGGTAGTTGCAGGTGCCGCCGGTCGGCGTCGGGGTCGGCGTGCCGCCGCCTCCGCCGCAGGCACCCTGGTCGGCCCAGACGCCCGAGCCGCCGGTGCTCGGGGCCTCGCCCTGGGTCCACCACTTGGCGGACCAGTTGTGCCCGTTGTACGAGGCGGTGGTGCCGCCCACGTAGACGGCGGAGGAGTTCCAGGCGGTGGTACAGCTCGCGGCCGAGGCGGCGGCGGGCATCAGGAGGGCCAGGCCGACCGCGACGGCCATCGCGGTGAGCAGGGCCAGGAGTCGTTTTATCGACACTTCATCACCCCTACGTGCGGTGGGGGCCGCACGATCGACTACAGATGCGTCCGGTGTGGGGGGCCCGCCGGGAAGCGGGGCCGGTACGGGACTGTGTGAGGGGACTCAACCGCAGTGGTCTACACCTGTCAAGAGCGGCCGGGCGATTGGACCGTGCCACCGGCAGCAGGACTGACGGTCCGTCAGCCTACGCACGCACGACCGGGTGTCCGTGCCCGAGGCGGGCAGACCTCCACGGACGAGGGCACCGGGACCTGCCACCGACACCCGGTCAGCGCGCGGGAGCTCCCTCGTCTCGGGACTGCGAGGCGGCCAGCCGTTCCAGGGTGGCGACGGCGCGTTCGGCGTCGGCGGCGGCCACGAACAGGTGGTCGTGGTGGAAGCCCGCCACCACGTTGCAGCTGATGTTCTCCTCGGCCAGTCGGGTGGCCACCGCCGCGGTGAGGCCGACGGCCTCCAGGGCGGAGTGGATCCGGAGCGTGATCCAGGCGGCCACGTACTCGTACGGCAGCCCGAGTGCGTCCGCCTCCTCCTGGGCCACCACCACGGTGGGGCCCTCGGGTTCGGCCACCGTGACGATCGGCTGGAGTCCGACCGGCACCCGGGCCGACAGCGTGCAGTACACGTACCGCCCGGGGTTGAGCTCGGGGCGCATCCCGCTCAGCAGCTTCCGCAGATCACTCTCACCGGCCATGGCTGCCACGGTAGCCGGTGCGGGTGGGCCGTGCGGCGGGCGACACGGATCAGCCCGCCCCGTCCGGCTCCCTGGCCGCGACGGCGCGGCGGACGCCCGGCGCACTGTCCGCCGCGAGGGCCCGGACGGTCGGCCTGGGGGTCGACCGGTGCGCGGCGACGGCCCGCCGGACCAACTCGTCGGGGTGCACCGCCAGCAGCGCCAGCCACTCCGGGCCGGTGGCGGGCTGGGCGGCCAGCGCGCGCAGCACCCCGACCCCCGCCACGTCCCCGGCCCAGCGCACCGCGAGCTCCTCGGCCAGCGCGCTGGTCAGCCCGGTCCTGGCCGCCACCGCCCGGGCCACCTCCGGCTCCCCGGCTGCCAGTTCACGCAGCCGGGCGGTGGTCGTCCCGGCCTCCCCGGCCTCCCTGATCAGCGCTGCCGTTCCCATCCGGCCACCCCTTCCGAAGCTCCCCCTGCGGGCGACAGCCTGGCACGCCGAGGTGACTCCCCGTCAGTCCGGCGACCGGCCCCGTGCGACCCGGTCAGGCCCGATCGGCCCCGGTGGGTCCGCGCCGGTACGCTGCCCCGGCCGGTACGGACAGGGGCGGGGGCGACGTGGACTGGTTGTCGGAGTGGGGTGCCCGGCGGTCGGTGGCCGAAGTGGCGGCCGGGGCGCTGGCGGTGAACGTGGGGCTGTTCCTGGTCTCGGTGCTGGTGGGCGGGTGGCTGGTGCGCCGGTTCGGGCAGCGGCGGGTGACGCCGCCGCCCGGTCCGGTCAGTCCGCTGGAGCGGGTGCTGATGGCGACCGCCGTGGTCCTGAACGCCGGTGTCGGGGTGGCCGGTTGGCTGCTCTGGCGGGCCGGGTGGATCCGGCTGTCGACCGACTCCGGGCCCTGGGCGCTGGCCGAACTGCTGCTGCTCACCCTGCTGATGGACGCGCTGATGTACGGCGGGCACTGGCTGGCGCACCGGCGCCGGCTGTACCGGTTGGTGCACGAGACGCACCACCGGTTCCCGGAGCCGGGGCCCGCCACGCTGTTCGTGCTGCACCCGTTGGAGGCGCTGGGCTTCGGCGGGACGTGGCTGGCGGTGCTCTGCCTGTGGGGGATGTCGGTCACCGCCGTCGGCGGGTACGTCGTCGTCAACCTGGTCTTCGGGCTCCTCGGCCACCTCGGGGTGGAGCCGTTCCCGGCCCGGGTCCGGCGGTGGCGGCTGTTCCGCTGGGTGGCGCTGCCGACGTTCCACGCCGGGCACCACGCCGACCCCGGCGTCAACCTGGGCTTCTA
Organism: Kitasatospora sp. NPDC101801; assembly: GCF_044766665.1. NCBI lineage: Bacteria > Bacillati > Actinomycetota > Actinomycetes > Kitasatosporales > Streptomycetaceae > Kitasatospora > Kitasatospora sp. NPDC101801. Next base: position 46,628 of record NZ_JBIWML010000002.1, on the reverse strand, counting down.
CACCACGGCCTGGGACCGGCTGTTCGGCACCGTCGACCCGGGCTACGACGCCGCGCGCACCGCCGATCAGCCGACCAGGTCCGAGGGGTCGGTGTTGGCACCGCAGAGCACGACGGCGACCCGCTCGCCCGGGTCGGGGCGGTAGCCGCCCGGTGCGGTGAGCGCGGCCAGCGCGGTGGCCGCGCCGTGCTCGACCACCACCCGGCGCTGGTCCCAGAGGAGTTGACGGGCCTTCACGATCTCGCCGTCCGGCACGGTGACCGAGACCACGCCGTCCTGGCGGGCGGCGTGCAGGGCCATCTCGGAGGCGCGGCGGGCGCCGAGCGAGTCGGCCGCGACGGAGGAGACCGGGACGTCCACCACCCGGCCCGCCGCCAGCGCGGCGTTCAGCGCCCGGCAGTCCGACGGCTCGACCGCCACCGTGCGCAGGCCGTGCCGCCGGGCGGCGGTGGCCACCCCGGCGAACAGCCCGCCGCCGCCGACGGCGACCACAACGGTGTCCAACCCGGGCAGCAGGGCCAGGAGTTCCGCCACCAGGGTGCCGGCGCCGGCGGCGATCAGCGGGTGGTCGTACGCGTGCGAGGCCAGCGCGCCGGCGGAGCGGGCGAAGTCCTCGCAGGCGGCCAGCGCCTCGGCGTACTCGGTGCCGACCAGGCGGACGTCCGCGTCCAGGCCGCGCAGCTTGTCGACCTTGAAGCGGGGCGCGGTGGCCGGGACGAAGACGGTGGCCCGCACCCCCTGCTCCCGGGCGGCCCAGGCACAGGCCAGACCGGCGTTGCCACCGGAGGCGATGGTGACCCCGGCCGTCGGCAGGGTGCCCGCCTCGCGGTGCGCGGCCAGGAAGTTGACGGCTCCCCGGGCCTTGAACGAGCCGGTGTGCTGCATGAACTCGGTCGCGACCCAGACCTCGCCGGAGTCGTACGGCGCCACCGCCACCGGCCTGGTCCGGCCGGCGATCCGCCGCTCGGCCTGCTCGACGTCGGCGAAGGTCAGGGACTGCTGCATGGAGGGTGCTCCGCTCGGCTCGGTTGCCTCGTACGGTACCCGTCGCCCCGGGTCAGGCCGCGAGGCCCAGGCCGTAGGCGACCACCGCCGGGGCCAGGTACACCAGCGGGAACGGGACGTGGGCGTACGAGCGGGCCCGGATCACGGTGACGACGGCGCCGAGGTAGTAGAGGGCCAGTCCGACGGTGGCGGCGAGGCCGACCACCGGGAGGACGAGACCGGCCAGCAGACCGAGCGCACCCGCGGCCTTGGCCAGGCCGAGCGGGGTCCACCAGGTCCGCGGCACCCGGTACTCGACCATCGCCTGGACCACCCAGTCGGCCCGGGACAGCAGCGAGTAGGCGGAGAAGCCCGACATGGCGGCGGCCAGGACGGTGACGACGAGGTGGGCGATCTGCATGGCGGTCTCCTCGGTGGGCGGCGCCCGGAGCGGGTCCGCTCCGGTACGCCTCACCGCATTGACCCGGTGGGGGAGGCGAGTGTGACCGGACCGGGAAAAAACTTCTCCGGGCCGCCCGGGGCTGAGGGGACGTCAGCCTTCGGGGTCGTACTCGTAGCGCCAGCGCCAGCGTCCCTTGGGGTCGTGCTCCTTGGCCCGGTGGTAGACCAGCGTGGTGGCGGGGGTCTCACCGTGGGCCGGGACCGGGACGCGGTAGGTCTTCGGGACGTTGTTGAACGGGGTCAGCGCGATGGGGAGAACCCGCCCGTCCAGCGGGCCGCCGTGGAATTCGGTGTCCGTGCTTCTCACGGTTCCACCCTACGGGGGCGCCGGGGCGGCGGTGTGAAGGAGATCGGGAGCCGGTGTGACCGGCGCAGCACCGCCCCCGGTCGGAACGGCCCCCCCGGCACCCTTATCCTGCTCTGTACGCCCCCGGGGTTTCCCGGGTCGGCGGGCCCTCGTACGGGCCGGGTGAGGTGCGCACGGCGCGCCCGCCCGCCGAGCCTCAACTCTCGTGTCCGTACCGTGCCCCCGGGCGTTCGGCCGTCCGGCAACCCCGGCTCCGGCCTTCGGCGAAGCTGCCGGATCAACCGCGTCCCCGGGAGTAACGGGGCGGGCTCCGGCGTTGCGTCGGATGTTGCGTCGGTCGCTGTGTCACACCAGGCACGGCAACTACAGCAGGTGCGGAAGGGGCCCGATGGAAGCCAGCAGCAGCAGGTGGACCAGTTGGTGGCAGCGACGAGAGCGCGAGCGTGCCACCGCCGCGACCGGGGTGGACGCGGCAGGTCGACTGGATCTGCTGCTCGGTGCGGTGCGGGCGGGCTTCCCGCTGGCGCCGGCCGCGCACCCGGCGGGGCACCGTTGTTCGTGCGACCGGGTCGGCTGTCCGGCGCCGGCCCAGCACCCCGTCTCGTTCGCCTGGCAGTCCCAGGCCACCGTCGATCCCGAGCAGCTGGCCCGCTGGCTGTCCCGTGACCCGCAGGCCAACTTCATCACCGCCACCGGCCGCGCCCACGACGTGCTGGACGTCCCGGCCGAGGCCGGGCGGCTGGCGCTGGAGCGGCTCGACGCGCTCGGCGTGCACGGCCCGGTGGCCGCGGTCGGCGAGGACCGCTACCTGTTCTTCACCGCCACCCGGGGCACCCCGGTGGACGAGGACGAGTGGTGGCCGAGCGTGCTGGACAGCACGCCCGACACCATGTCCGAGCACCCCGGCCTGCGCTGGCACTGCCGGGGCTCCTACACGCTGCTGCCGCCGGCCTCGCTGCCGGACGGCTCCGAGGTGCGCTGGCTGCGCGGCCCGGAGTACGCCCTGCCGGACGCGCTCCGGGTGCTCGACGTGCTGACCGACGCCTGCACCGAGGTGGGCGCGGTCGCCGAGGAGCAGTGGCTGATCGGCTGACCGCGCCCCGGGCCCGCCCGGCCTAAGGGAGCGTCAGGATCTCGGCGCCGTCGGCGGTGACCAGCAGGGTGTGCTCGAACTGGGCGGTGCGCTTGCGGTCCTTGGTGACCACCGTCCAGCCGTCGGCCCAGATCTCGTAGTCGTACGTGCCCAGGGTGAGCATCGGCTCGATGGTGAAGGTCATCCCGGGCTTGATCACCTCGGTGGCCCGCTCGCTGTCGTAGTGCGGGATGATCAGGCCGGAGTGGAACGAGGTGTTGATCCCGTGGCCGGTGAAGTCGCGGACCACGCCGTAGTCGAAGCGCTTGGCGTAGGACTCGATCACCCGGCCGATCACGTTGATCTGCCGGCCCGGCCTGACCGCCTTGATCGCCCGGTCCAGGGACTCCCGGGTGCGCTCGACCAGCAGCCGGGACTCCTCGTCCACCTCGCCGCAGAGGTAGGTGGCGTTCAGGTCGCCGTGCACGCCGTGGATGTAGGCGGTGGCGTCGATGTTGACGATGTCGCCGTCCTGCAGCACGGTCGAGTCCGGGATGCCGTGGCAGATCACCTCGTTGATCGAGGTGCAGACCGACTTGGGGAAGCCCCGGTAACCGAGGTCGGACGGGTAGGCGTCGTGGTCGCACATGTACTCGTGGGCGACCGCGTCGAGCTCGTCCGTGGTCACCCCGGGGGCGATCAGCTTGGCGGCCTCCGCCATCGCCCGGGCCGCGATCCGGCCGGCGATCCGCATCTTCTCGACCGTCTCCGCGGTCTGCACCTCGGGGCCGGTGTACGGGGTCGGCTTGGGCTTGCCGACGTACTCCGGGCGCGGGATGTGCGCGGGGACCTTGCGGATGGGGGACTGGATGCCGGGTACGAGAGCCATGGTCGCGAGTCTATCGGCCGGGTCGCGGAGCACCCGGCCGTGCGTGCGAAGCCCGGGGCGGGGCATGATCGTCACAGGACGACGGAGGGAGCAGTCGATGGTGTTCGGCAGGAGCAAGCCGACCGGCAAGCCCGGCGAGTGGTTCTGGTGCATCAAGCACGCCAAGGTCGAGGAGGGCCCGGAGTGCCCGGCCAAGGACCGGCTCGGTCCGTACGCCAGCCGGGAGGAGGCGGCCCACGCGCTGGAGACCGCCGCCGAGCGCAACCAGGAGTGGCGCCAGGACCCGCGCTGGAACGACGGCGACGGGGGCAGGCCGGAGAGCTGACCGGGGGTCAGGCGGCGGCCGCCTCCCGGGTGGCCGCCTCGGCCTCGTGCCGGGCCCGGACCAGCGCGACGTTCGGGTCCGTCCGGTCGTCGTAGCGCAGCAGCTGCGGCACCGCCGCGACCAGCCCGAGCACGCCGACCACACAGGCCAGGCCGCCGGCCCAGACCGAGCCGCGGACGCCGACCAGTCCGGCCATCCCACCGGCCCTGACCTGGCCGAGCTGCGGGCCGACCGAGTAGCTGAGCAGCTCCACCCCGGCCAGCCGCCCGCGCAGTTGGTCGGGGATGGACTGGTTCCAGACGGTCGACCTGGCCACCCCGCTGATCTGGTCCGCGCCACCGGCGGCGGCCAGGCAGAGCAGCACCAGCCAGATGTCGCCGACCAGCCCGGCCAGCGTGATCGAGACGCCCCAGCCGAGCGCGGCCAGCACCAGCATCCGGCCGTGCCGGTGGATCCCCGAGGTCCACCCGCTGGTCGCCGAGACCACCAGCGCACCGGCGGCGGTGGCGCCGTACATCAGGCCGAGCGCCCAGTCGGCGCGCAGGTCGGAGGCCCAGAAGGCGTAGATCGCCACCGGGTAGGCGAACAGCATCGCGCAGGTGTCGATGACGTACGTGCTCAGCAGGTCGCGGCGGCCCCAGGCGTACTTGACGCCGGTGACGATCGCGCCCAGCGAGGGCTTGTCGGCGCCGGTCGACGGCGGGACGGCCCGCATCCGGGCCAGCAGCAGCAGCGAGACCCCGAAGGTGAGCACGTCCATCGCGTACGCGGTCTGCACCCCCGCCACCGCGACGATCACGCCGGCCACGGCCGGGCCCGCCACCGAAGCGGCGTTCCGGTAGAGCGAGTTGAGCGCGAAGGCGGCGGTCAGCTGGTCGTGCGCGACGATCCGCGGGGTGAGCGAGTCCAGCGCCGGGCGCTGGAGCCCGTCCACCGCGGCGACCAGCCCGGCCACCAGGTAGATCGGCCAGAGCACCGGGTTCGGCAGCAGCGCGTTCAGCAGCAGCAGCGAGGAGAGCAGCAGCAGCCCGGCCTCGGCGCAGAGCACCAGCTTGCGCCGGTCCAGCGCGTCGGCGAGCGCGCCGCCCCAGAGGCCGAAGACGATCAGCGGGACGAGTTCGACCGCGCCGATCAGGCCGACCGCGAAGGAGGAGTTGGTCAGGTGCTTGATCTGCAGCGGCACCGCGACGTACGTCAGGAAGCTGCCGAAGGAGGAGACGCAGCCCGAGCTCCAGAGCAGCCGGAAGTCCCGGGAGGACCGCCACGGGGTGAGGTCGGGCCGGATCCGCTGCCAGCGGGAGGGTGGGGTGGTCACGGGGAGCCATCCTGCGGCGGCCGGTCGGACGGCCGCAACCGAATTACCAGTGCGCGACGGGCGAGCCGGTGAGCCGCTCGGCGAGCCTGGCCAGCCGGGACGCGGGGGCCCCGGCGGCCGAGCTGACCAGGTGTTGGACCAGGTCGAACGGCTCGGGCCCGGCATCCGGCACGGTCAGCCGCTCGTGCACCAGACCGGCCAGCTCCGGGTCGCCGGTGTCCACCGCGAGCACCGTCGCCCCGCCGCGCCGGGCGTCCCGCACCCGCTCCAGCAGCCCGGCCTCCGCCGCGGCGGGTGCCACCAGCAGTACGGTCGCGCCGCGCCGAGCCTCCGTCAGACCGCGCAGCCCGTACGAGAGATGGGCCGGCGCGCCGGACTCGACCCGGTGGCGCAACAGGACCGGGGCCAGCCGGGTGACCCCCGAGCGGGTGGCCTCCTCGTCCAGATGGGCGGCCAGGTGCCAGGGTTCGTACGCCTCGGTGCCGACCAGCAGCAGGCCACGGGCGGTGCGGCGGCCCACCGAGCGGCGCAGCGCCCCGCCGAGGAGCAGGGCGGACTCGGGCCAGCCGGTACCGGCCAGCCGTTCGCGTAGTGCTGAAACTCTCACCGGGTCCATGGAGCAAGAGGATGGAGCAGGCCCGGGGGCTTTGGCAGGATCTTCGGCATGACTACCCACGATTCAGTGACCACCCCCGACCTCCCCGACGTCTCCGGTCTGGTGGTCGGTGTCCTCGGCGGCACCGGCGACCAGGGGCGTGGGCTGGCCTTCCGGCTGGCCCAGGCCGGCCAGCAGGTGGTGATCGGCTCCCGGACCGCCGAGCGCGCGGCGGCCGCGGCGGCCGAGATCGGCTTCGGCGTGCGGGGCGCCGACAACGCGGAGTGTGCCCGGCAGAGCGACCTGGTGATCGTCGCGGTGCCGTGGGACGGCCACGCCGCCACGCTGTCCGGGCTGCGCGAGGAGCTGGCCGGGAAGATCGTGGTGGACTGCGTCAACCCGCTCGGCTTCGACAAGCAGGGCGCCTACGCGCTCAAGCCGGAGGAGGGCAGCGCCGCCCAGCAGGCCGCCGCCCTGCTGCCGGACTCCCGGGTGACCGCCGCCTTCCACCACCTCTCGGCGGTGCTGCTGCAGGACGCGTCGATCGACCGGATCGACACCGACGTGCTGGTGCTCGGCGAGGACCGGGAGGCCACCGACCTGGTCCAGGCGCTGGCCGACCGGATCCCGGGCATGCGCGGCATCTTCGCGGGCCGGCTGCGGAACGCCCACCAGGTCGAGTCGCTGGTCGCCAACCTGATCTCGGTGAACCGCCGGTACAAGGCGCACGCGGGCCTGCGGATCACCGACGTCTGACCCCGTCGGGAGCGGGCGGAGCGGTCGGCGAGAATGGGGGCCGACCGTTCCCGGCCCTAGGAGTCCCGCGCCATGCCCCGCAACGCCCTCTTCGCCTCGATCATCTGTGTCCTCGCACTGGTCGCCGCCGTGGTCTCGCTGGTCCAGGGCCGCTGGCTGGGGCTGATCTGGATCCTGATGGCCGGCGTCTTCAGCAACATCGCCTGGTACCACCTGCGCCGGGCCCGCCAGGCGAAGGCGGTTCCGCCGCAGGGCTAGCCGGACCGGCCGTACCATGTAACATTTCACTGTCGGTCGATGGGGGGATGACGCGATGTCAGGTACGGCTCTGGTGGTGCGCGGCGGCTGGGCGGGACACGCGCCAGTCGAGGCCGCCGAGTGGTGTGTGCGGCTGCTGGAACGGGACGGTTTCCGGGTGCTGGTCTCCGACACCCTGGACAGCTACCTGGACGACGGGCTGCTGGCCGCCACCGACCTGGTGGTGCAGTGCTGGACGATGGGCCGGATCGCCGACGACCAGGCCGCCGGGCTGTCCCGGGCGGTCCGGGCCGGGACCGGGCTCGCGGGCTGGCACGGCGGGATCGTCGACGCGTTCCGGGACTGCACGGACTACCAGCTGATGACGGGTGGTCAGTTCGTCCACCACCCGCGCGAGTTCGTCCGCTACCGGGTCGACCCGGTGGCCGCCGGGCACCCGGCGATGGCCGGGGTCGGCCCGTTCGAGGTGACCACCGAGCAGTACTACCTGCACGTCGACCCGGCGGTGGAGGTGCTCGCGAGCACCGTGTTCGCCGAGGACCCGGACCACCCCGAACTCGCGGGCACCGTCATGCCGGTGACCTGGACCAGGCGGTGGGGCGCGGGCCGGGTGTTCGTCAGCACCATCGGCCACACCCCGGCCGACCTGGCCGTCCCCGAGGTGGAACTGATGATCGGGCAGGGGATGACATGGGCGAGCAGGTGACGGAGCTCCGGGTCGGCGTGGTCGGCGCGGGGCGGATCAGCGCGGTCTACCTGGACACCCTCACCCGCCTGCCCGGCACCAGGGTGACGGCGGTCGCCGACCTGGACCCGGGCCGGGCCGAGGCCGCCGCCCGGACCGTGCCGGACGCCCGGGCCACCGGGCTCGACGAGCTCTGCACCGCCGCCGACGTCGACCTGGTGCTCAACCTGACCGTCCCGGCCGCGCACGCCGAGGTCGCCCACCGCGCGATCGCCGCCGGCAAGCACGTGTACGGGGAGAAGCCGCTGGCCGCCACCACCGGCGAGGCCCGCGAGCTGCTGACCGCCGCCGCCTCGGCCGGGGTCCGGATCGGCTGCGCGCCCGACACCGTGCTCGGCACCGGTCTGCAGACCGCCCGCGCGGTGCTCGACGCGGGCCGGATCGGCACCCCGCTGGCCGCCACCGCCTTCATGACCACGCCGGGGCACGAACTCTGGCACCCCGACCCGGACTTCTACTACCGCCCCGGTGGTGGCCCGCTGTTCGACATGGGCCCGTACCACCTGAGCGCGCTGGTCACCCTGCTCGGTCCGGTCCGCCGGGTGACCGGCCTGGCCGCCACCCCGCGCCCGGTCCGCACGGTCGCCAACGGCCCCCGGGCCGGCACCAGGATCGAGGCCGAGGTGGCCACCCACGTCACCGGCGTCCTGGAGCACGTCGGCGGCGCGCTGACCACCCTGCTGATGAGCTTCGACGTCTGGGCCGCCCGGCTGCCGGACATCGAGGTGTACGGCACGGCCGGCTCGCTCTCCGTCCCCGACCCGAACCACTTCGACGGCCCGGTCCGGCTGCACGGCGCCGACGAGGCCGGCTGGTCGACGCTGGCACCGAGCGCGGGCTACCGGGACGCGGCCCGGGGCCAGGGCGTGGCCGACCTGGCCCGCTCTCTCGTCACCGGCACCCCGCACCGGGCGGGCGCCGAGCTGGCCCACCACGTGCTCGACGTCATGGAGTGCCTGCTCACCGCCACCACCGAGGGCCGCCAGGTCGAGGTGCCCAGCACCTGCGAGCGGCCGGCGGCCGTCCCGCTCGGCTAGGGCCTGTCCGGCGGATCTTGCCGGGCGCGCGACGCCGGATCATCCCGCCTGGACGCACGCCCGAATCGCCCAAGTACGTCCAGTACGAGGCCGACTCGGGCGCACGCCCAGACGGGCGCCCGACGCCGCGCGCTGATCCGCCAAGATCCGCCGGACAGGCCCTAGTTCTTCCAGAAGCGGAACAGGAAGTCGCCGAGCGCGCTGAGCCGGGGGTCGACGCCGAAGAGCTCGACCGCCGAGTAGACCAGGTCGAAGAACCACCGGTTCACCTCGGGCTGCCAGAGCAGCGCGAAGACCGCGAGCAGCCCGTACGGGGCGAACGGCTCGACCGCGCGGCGGGTCCTGAGCGAGAGCCAGGGCTCGATGATGCCGTAGCCGTCCAGGCCCGGGACGGGCAGCAGGTTCAGCAGGGCCGCGCTGATCTGGAGCAGGCCGAGGAAGGCGAACGCGGCGGCCAGCGGGGAGACCGTCAGCCGGTGGCCGTCGATCTCGGCGAAGACCGAGGGGTCGTCCAGCCAGCCGGCCCCGATCGGGATCAGCAGGACGGCCGCGCAGAGCAGGTTCACCAGCGGGCCCGCCGCCGAGACCAGGCTGTGCTTCCAGCGGCCCTGGATGCGGTGCCGCTCGATGTAGACCGCGCCGCCGGGCAGGCCGATGCCGCCCAGGATCACGAAGATCACCGGGAGCACGAAGCTCAGCAGGGCGTGGGTGTACTTGAACGGGTTGAGGGTCAGGTAGCCCTTGGCGCCGATCGAGATGTCGCCGCCGTGCAGCGCGGTGCGGGCGTGCGCGTACTCGTGCAGGCAGAGCGAGACCACCCAGCCGGCCACCACGAACAGGAAGACGCCGAACCGGGCGCTGCCGTAGCCGGTGGCCAGCGCCCAGCCCGCCGTGCCGAGGGTCGCGAGCAGTACCCAGAACACCGGACTGATCCGGCGGTCCTCGCTGCGCGAGCGCTGGGTTTCGGCGAAGGTCATGGCGGGTTGGCTCCGATGCGTGGGAAGGACCGACGGTCGATCATGCCGGGTCGGCGGTGCCCCGGACAAGGCGTGTCAGGTGAACGGACCGTCCGGGGCCGGGGTTCCGTCCGTGGGCGGGCCCGGCGTCACCCAGAATGGGCGGGTGCACTACGGCATCCTCGGAACCACCACCGCCCACCACGACGACGGCACCCCGGTCCCGCTCGGCGGTGCCCGGCTGCGCGCGCTGCTCACCGCGCTGGTGCTGCGCCAGGGCCGGCCCGTCCCGGCCGACCTGCTGGTGGACGAGGTCTGGGGCGCCGACCCGCCGCAGGACTCGGCCGCCGCGCTGCAGACCCTGGTCGGCCGGCTGCGCCGGACGGTCGGCCGCGAGCAGGTCGGCTCCGGGCCGGCCGGGTACTGGCTGACCGACCCGGCCAGCGACCTGACCGGCTTTCAGCGGCTCGCCGCCGACGGCCGCCGGGCCGCCGAGCAGGGCGACCACGCGTCGGCCGCCGAGCGGCTGACCGCCGCGCTCGCGCTCTGGCGCGGCCCTGCGCTGGCCGACCTGCCGGACCGGGGCGGCTCCGCCACCCGGCTGGAGGCCGACCGGGACGAGGTCCGCCGGGACCGGATCACCGCCGAGCTCGCGCTCGGCCGGGCCGCCGGGGTGACCGCCGAGCTGGCCGAGCTCTGCGAGCTGCGGCCGCTGGACGAGCCGCTGGCCGTCCTGCTGATCCGCGCGCTGCGCGACGGCGGCCGGACGGCCGAGGCGCTCCAGCAGTACGAGCGCACCCGGCGGGCGCTGGCCGACCAGCTCGGCACCGACCCGGGCGAGCCGCTCCGGGCCCTGCACCGGGACCTGCTGAACGGCGCCGAGCCCGCCCCGGTGCGGGCCCCCGAGCGGGCCAGGGCGGCCGGCAACCTGCGCCCGAGGCTGACCAGCTTCGTCGGCCGGGGCGAGGACCTGGCGGCGGTCCGGGTCGCCCTGACCGCCGGGCGGCTGACCACGCTGACCGGCCCCGGCGGCTCCGGCAAGACCCGGCTCTCGGTCGAGGCCGCGCTCGCCGAGCAGGCGTCCGGCCGCTGGCCGGACGGCGTCTGGCAGGTCGAGCTGGCCTCGCTGGACGACCCGGCCGCCACCCCCGGCGCGGTGCTCTCCGCCCTCGGCCTGCGGGAGACCGTGCTGCACACCGGCGGCGCGGTCGGCGAGGCGGCCCGGGTGCACGATCCGGTCCGGCGGCTGGTCGAGCACTGCGCGCAGCGCCGGATGCTGCTGGTGCTGGACAACTGCGAGCACCTGGTCCAGGCCGCCGCCGAGCTGGCCGACCACCTGCTCGCCGAGTGCCCGGGGCTGACCGTGCTGGCCACCAGCCGGGAGCCGCTCGGCGTCCCCGGCGAGGCGCTGCTGCCGGTCGAACCGCTGCCCGGCGAGGTCGCGCTGCGGCTGCTCGCCGAGCGCGGCGCCGCCGCCAGGCCCGGCTTCGACCCGGCCGAGGACCCGGCCGCCTGTGCCGAGATCTGCCGCCGGCTGGACGGCCTGCCGCTGGCCGTCGAACTGGCCGCGGCCCGGCTGCGCGGTCTGACCCCGCGTCAGATCGCCGACCGGCTGGACGGCCGGTTCGGCCTGCTGACGGCGGGTTCGCGCACCCTGCTGCCCCGGCAGCAGACCCTGCGCGCGGTGGTGGACTGGAGCTGGGACCTGCTGGGCAAGCGCGAGCGTGCGGTGCTGCGCAGGCTCGCGGTCTTCGCGGGCGGCTGCACCCTGGAGGGCGCCGAGCAGGTCTGCGCCGACGAGGCCGGGGTGCCCCGGGAGGAGGTCGCCGACCTGCTGCTCTCGCTGGTCGACAAGTCGCTGCTGGTGGCCGGTCTCGGCGCGCACCCGCGCTACCGGATGCTGGAGACCATCCTGGAGTACGCGACGGAGCGGCTGGCCGAGGCCGACGAGCCGGAGGTGGCGCTGCGTCACGTCCGGTACTACCGCGAGCTGGTGCGCAACGCCGAGCTGCGGGTGCACGGCCCCGAGCAACTGCACTGGCTGGACGTGCTGGAGCGCGAGCAGGACAACATCCGGGCCGCGCTGCGCCGTTCGATCGACCGCCGGGAGGAGCAGGAGGCGCTGGTCCTGGCGCTCGGGATGAGCTGGTTCTGGCAGCTGCGGGACTACCGCAGCGAGGCCCAGGGCTGGTATCAGGAGATCGCGGCGCTCGGCCCCGACGCCTTCGCCGAGGACGCCCGCCCGCCCGTCCCGCTCACCGAAGGGCCGCTGGACGCACCGCTGCCGATGTCCGCGGACATGCTGGACGAGGCCCGGCGGCAGGTCCAGCTGTTCAAGCTGGTCACCTTCTTCACCGGAAGCATGGAGCAGCTCCGCGAGACCGACGCGGTCGCACTCGCCCAGCGGGTGCTGACCGTCTACACCCCGGACCTGCCGCAGTCCTTCCGGTTCCCGGCGCTGATGCGGGTGTTCGCCGCCTTCCTGGCCGGCCGGATGGACACCATGAAGGACCTGCTGGACGGTGCGGTGGCGGGGGCCAGGGTGCACGGCCGCCCGGGCGACCTGGCGTTCGTCCTGCAGATCCGGGCCAGGATGCTGAACGACTGGGTCGGCGGTCTGCCGCAGGCCGTCCGGGACAGTGCGGAAGCACTGGAGATCTTCACCCGGATCGGCGACAAGTGGGGCCGCTCGGAGGCGCTGGCCGCGCAGGCCGAGGCGATGGGCAACGAAGGGGACATCGAGGGGGCCGCCGAGACGTACCGGCAGTCGATCGGGCTGGCCGAGGAGCTCGGTGCGCACCACGAGGTGCCGATGCTCAAGGTCCGGCTCGGCGAGGCGGTGCTGCAGAGCGATCCGGTGCTCGGCGAGCGGCTGGTGCGGGCCGCGCTGGCCGAGGTGGAGCCGGGCAGCCAGTCGGCGGACGGGGCCCAGCTGTTCGGCAACCTGGTGCTCTGCTCGGTGCACACCCGCCGGGGCGAGTACGCCGAGGCGCTGGCCAGGCTGGACTTCCTGATGGCGCAGCGGCAGCTGCTCGGCCCGCTGGTGCCCGAGGTGTTCGGCGGGATGCTGCTGTGCATCCGCGGCTGGGTGGTGGCCAGGTCGGGCGAGCCGGCGCAGGCCCTGGCGCTGCTCCGGCAGGGCCGGGGGCTGATGCGGCAGGCGGACGGCTCGGCCGGGGTGTTCGCCGAGCACATGACGGTGCTGCTGCTGCCCGGGTTCACCGGCACCCTGCTGATCGTCGCCGAGATCCGGGGCGATCTGCGGATGGCCAGGTTCGCCACGGTGCTGCTGGGCGCCCACGACCGGCTGCACGGCCCGCGCGGCACCTTCATCGAGCGGCGGGAGCTGCTGGAGGCCGAGCGGACCGCCCGGGAGCTGCTCGGCGAGGCCGAGTACCTGGCCGCGTACGCCGAGGGCGGCGGTCTCGACCTGGCCGGGACCGCCGCCCTGATGGACGAGGTGGAGCAGTTCTGAGCCGGCGTCAGGTCCGCTTGCGGAACCGGGCCACGGCCAGCGGGGCGGTGACTGCGGTGACCCCCACCGACCAGATCAGCACGATCAGCACCGAGTGGGTGAGCGCCCCGCCGTTGATCAGGCTGCGGCAGGCGTCGGCCAGCGCGGAGAGCGGGTTGTAGGTGGTGAAGGTCTGCAGCCAGCCCGGCATGGTGCCGGTCGGGGCGAAGATCGAGCTGCCGAACTGGAGCGGCATGATGACCAGCATCGAGACCCCCTGGACGGCCTGCACGCTGCGCAGCGACATGCCCAGCAGCATCGAGATCCAGATGATCGACATGCCGAACGTCAGCGACAGGCCGACGGCGGCGAGCAGGTGCAGGAAGCCGGTCTTGATCTCCAGCCCGAGGATCATCGCGAAGCCGATCAGGATGGTGAAGGACACCAGCGCGCGCAGCATCTCGGCGGCGATCTTGGAGACCAGCACCGCGGACCGGCCGATCGGCAGGGTGCGGAACCGGTCCATCACACCGGTCTGGAAGTCGCTGTTCAGTCCGGTGCCGACGGCCATCGCGAGGTTCAGCCCGGTGGTGCCGAGCAGCCCGGGGATCATGTACTGGATGTACTCCTGGCGGGTCGGGAACAGCGCCCCGCCGAAGACGTAGACGAACAGCACGGTGAAGATGATCGGCACCAGCAGGGCGTCGAGCATCGACTCCGGGTCGGCCTTGATCCGCATCAGGTTGCGGCGGGTCAGTGCGCCGACGTGCCGGAGGGTGGCCCGGGGGCCGATCCGGACGTCGTCGGCGGTCAGCGGCGCGAGGCCGGGTGCGGCGGGGGTGAGGGTTGCGGCGCTCATGCCACGGCCTCCTTCTGCAGGGTCGGGACGGCGTCGGTGGGGGCGGACTTGCCGGTGATGGTCAGGAAGACCTCGTCCAGGCTGGGCAGCTTGGTGTCGATCCCGGCGATGCCGAAGCCGCGCGAGCCGAGCACGCCGATCACGGTGGTGAGCTGGTCGTCGTCGATGAGCTGGACCGAGAGCAGGTCGGTGTCGGTGGAGAAGGTGACCGAGGTCAGGCCGCTCTCCTGCAGGCAGCGGGCCATCTCCGACAGCTCGGCCGGGTGCACCGGGCGGACCTGCAGGGTGCGGCCGCCGACCTGGGACTTGAGTTCGGCGACCCCGCCGTTGGCGATCACCCTGCCCCGGTCGATCACGGTCAGCTCGTCGGCGAGCTGCTCCGCCTCCTCCATGTACTGGGTGGTGAGCAGCACGGTGGCCCCCTCCGTCACCATCCGCTGCACCTCGTCCCAGACCTCGTTGCGGGTGCGCGGGTCGAGCCCGGTGGTCGGCTCGTCCAGGTAGAGCACCTTGGGACTGCCGATCATCGAGGCGGCCAGGTCGAGCCGGCGGCGCATGCCGCCGGAGTAGGTCTTGGCCGGGCGCCCGGCCGCCTCGGTGAGCGAGAACCGCTCCAGCAGCTCGGTGGCCCTGGCTTTGGCCTGCTTGGCGGACAGGTCGAGCAGCCGGCCGATCAGGTAGAGGTTCTCGTACCCGGAGAGCAGCTCGTCGACCGAGGCGTACTGGCCGGTCAGGCCGATGGTGCGGCGCAGCTGCTTGGGCTGGCGCAGCACGTCGTAGCCGCCGACGAAGGCGGTGCCCGCGTCCGGCTTGATCAGGGTGGAGAGGACCCGGACCAGCGTGGTCTTGCCGGCGCCGTTCGGGCCGAGCACGCCGAGCACGGTGCCCTGGCGGACGGTCAGGTCGACCCCGTCCAGGGCCTTGGTCTCGCCGTAGTGCTTGACGATGCCTCGTACCTCGACGGCGTTCGTGCCGCTGAGCCCCCGGTCGTTCGGGGCGATGTCGTTTCGGTTCATGGCATCAGCCTGCCGGGGGCCGCTGTCACGCCGCTGTCAGTCGGCTGTCGCGGCTGTCAGGGCGCTGACGCGGCGTCACCGGAGTGTTCTCGGTCACCCTGCGACTGTTCAACCTGACGACGCCTCAGATTCATGACTATAGTGAAATATCACATTGCAGCAGCGAGCGGCGTGGGGCCGCTCGCGCTGCTCACAGGGAGGGAACTTCAATGTTCCGCAAGCTTCTCGTCGCCGCCGGTGCGGCCGGTCTGGCACTCGCCGCCACCCCGGCCTCGGCCACCACCACGACCACGGTCACCTGTGGCTACTCGGGCCTGCAGTCCGGCCTGCAGACCAAGGTGTGCGCCGAGGTCACCGGCGACCAGGTGCAGCTGTACGGGCAGATCGGCCTGGCGGGCCCGCCGAGCCCCGGCACCGTGCTCCAGCCGAAGGAGCTCACCGTCAACCTGACCGGCCAGATCGTCGGCGGCGCCTCGCTCGGCACCGTGCAGGGCTACCGCACCTTCACCGCCTCCACCATCCAGGTGCGCGGTGTCGGCGGCACCGTGCCGTGCGGCTCGACCGTGCACGCCTCGTTCTCGGTGGCGTCCTACCCGTGGTCCCCGAACCCGGTGACGCTGGACCTGCCGATCGCCTGCTGATGACGCGTCCCTGAGACGCGGAAGGGCGGTACCGGGGCCCCGGTACCGCCCTTCCTTGCTGTGCCGACTACTTGAAGGTGTGCTCCGGCGCCGGGAAGGTGCCCGCGCCGACCTCGGCCGCGAACTCCCGGGCGGCGTTGCCGAGCACCGACCGCAGGTCGGCGTACTGCTTGACGAACTTGGGCACCCGGCCCGCGGTCATCCCGGCCATGTCGGTCCACACCAGCACCTGGGCGTCGGTGCCCGCCCCCGCGCCGATGCCGACGGTCGGGACCGCCAGCTGCTCGGTGACCTGCGCGGCCAGCTCGGCCGGTACGGCCTCCAGCACGACGGCGAAGGCACCCGCCTGCTGGACCGCCTTGGCGTCCCGGAGCAGCTGGTGCGCGGCCTCGTCGCCGCGCCCCTGCACCGGGTAGCCGCCGAAGGCGTGCACCGACTGCGGGGTCAGCCCGATGTGGGCCATCACCGGGACGCCGGCCTCGACCAGCAGCTCGATCGAGCGGGCGCTGCGCTCGCCGCCCTCCAGCTTGACCGCGCCCACCCCCGCCTCCTTCATCAGGCGGGCCGCGTTGTGCATGGCCTGCGCGGGCGACTCCTGGTACGAGCCGAACGGCATGTCGCCGATCACCAGGGCGCGCCGGGTGCCGCGCACCACGGCGGCCGACAGCATCACCATCTGATCCATCGTCACCGGGACGGTGGTCTCGTAGCCCAGGTGGCAGTTGCCGGCCGAGTCGCCGACCAGCAGCACCGGGATGCCGGCCTCGTCGAAGACCCCGGCGGTGAGCGCGTCGTAGGCGGTGAGCATCGCCCACTTCTCACCGCGCTGCTTGGCGGCGGCGATGTCGCGGACGGTCACCCGGCGGTTGGTGACCCCGCCGTAGAGGGTGTGGCCCTCGCCCTTGTCCTTGCCCTGGGCAGGCTGAAGCGGAGAAGCGTTCATGGAACAGGCTCCTGAAGGTTGTCGTCTCGTGGCGCCGTACGGCGTCCCCGGATCTGCTCCCATGCTTGCACGCCGGCCCCGCTTGGCAAAGGGCGGGCGCACCCCGGGTTCTTTGCCCAGAATTTACGATACGGGACCGTCTCGTATCGTAAAGCTCGATACTCTGATTCCGAGACGCTTCCGACTCGTAATGCCCGCTCACCGGGGGAGACCCAACTCATGACCACCGCCGCACCGTCCCGGATTCCCGAGGCCGTCCATCGCCGCCGCTGGGCGATCCTGGGCACGCTGGTGCTCGCCCTGCTCGTCGTCGTCCTCGACAACTCGATCCTCAACGTGGCGATGAAGACCATCGCCTCGCCCGCGCCCACCGGGCTCGGGGCCAGCCAGAGCGATCTGGAATGGTCCATCAACTCGTACACCCTGGTCTTCGCCGGGCTGCTGTTCACCGCCGGGCTGCTCGGCGACCGGCTCGGCCGCAAGTGGTCGCTGCTCGGCGGCATGGTGGTCTTCGGCCTCGGGTCGCTGCTCTCCGCACTGGCCGCCTCGCCCGGTGAACTCATCGGCTACCGCGCGGTGATGGGCCTGGGCGGCGCCTTCGTGATGCCCGCCACGCTGGCCATCATCATGAACGTCTTCGAGCGCAGCGAGCAGCCGAAGGCGATCGGCATCTGGGCCGGCGCGGTCGGCCTGGCGATCGCGATCGGCCCGATCACCGGTGGCGTGCTGATCGAGCACTTCTGGTGGGGCTCGGTCTTCCTGGTGAACGTCCCGATCGTGCTGATCGCCCTGGTCGCGATGGCGCTGCTGGTGCCCAACTCCAAGGACCCGAACCCGGGCCGGCTCGACCCGGTCGGCGTGCTGCTCTCGATCGTCGGCCTGGTCGCGCTGATCTACGGCATCATCAAGGGCGGCGAGCTGGCCGACTTCACCGCGGCGGCGGCCTGGGTGCCGACCCTCGGCGGTGTGCTGGTGCTGGCCGGCTTCGTGCTGTGGGAGAAGCACACCGACCACCCCGCGATGAACGTCGGCTGGTTCCGCAACAAGGTCTTCAGCGCCTCCGTCACGGTGATCGGCCTGGTCTTCTTCGCGCTGATGGGCGTCTCCTTCTTCGGGGTCTTCTACATCCAGAGCGTGCGCGGCTACAGCCCGCTGCAGGCCGGTGTGCTGATGCTCCCGCTGGCGGTCGCCCAGCTGCTGTTCGCGCCGCGGGCCCGGCTGGTGGTGGACCGCTTCGGCGTCCGGGCCACCTGTGCGGCCGGCATGGCCCTGATCGCGGTCGCCTTCCTCGGCTACCTGCTGCTCGGCCAGACCACCCCGATCTGGCTGCTGGTGGTGCTCGGCTTCCTGATGGGCACCGGCATGGCGCACGTGATGCCGCCGGTCACCGTGGCGATCATGGGCTCGCTGCCCCGGGAGAAGGCCGGCGCGGGCTCCGCGCTGAACAACACCTTCCGCCAGGTCGGCGGCTCGCTCGGGGTGGCCGTGCTCGGCGCGGTGCTCTCCACCGTGTACCGGGACGGCGTCTCCGACTCGCTCGGCCAGCTGCCGCCCGCGCTGCGGGACAAGGCCGGCGAGTCGCTGGAGGCGACCCTGGCGATCGCCGGGCGGGCGGGCGACACCGCCCTGGTCGGCCAGGCCCAGGAGTCCTTCATCCACGCCATGCACGTGGTCGCCGGGCTCTCCGCCGGGGTGACCGCGGTGGGCGTGCTGCTCGCCTGGTTCCTGCTGCCCGGCCGGGTCGCCACCCCGGCCGCGGGCCCGGCGCCGACCGTCGAACCCGGTGCCGAGCAGGGCGCCGAGCAGGTCGAGCGGGTCTGAGCGGCCGTCATGAATGATCAAGGTGGCGGCCGGGGCGGGCAGAATGGCCCCATGCAGACCGAAACCACCGTGCCCACCTCCGGCGGGGAGCTCTGTGCTCCCCGCCGGGGGCGGCCGCGCAGCGAGGCGGCCGAGCAGGCGATCGTGGCCGCCGTCGAGCGGCTGATGGAGGAGGGCACCGGCCTCGCCGAGCTCTCCATCGAACGGATCGCGGCCGCGGCGGGCGTCGGCAAGGCCACCATCTACCGGCGCTGGCCCAACAAGGAGGCCCTGCTGGTCGACGTGGTGGCCCGGCTGGAGGAGCAGCCGGAGCCGGTGCTCACCGACGCGGGCGTCCGGGAGAGCCTGATCGCGATGGTGGACGACATCCGGCGCCGGGGCCTGGCCAAGCGCTCCCGCTGGGCGCTCAAGGCCGCCCTCGGCCAGCTCGACACCTGGCCCGAGCTGCGTCAGCTGTACAAGGAGCGGATCATCAAGCCGCGCCGCGAGCTGGCCCGGGAGATCATCCGGCGCGGGGTGGCGGAGGGCGTGCTCCGGGACGACGTCGACGTCGAGCTGCTCACCGAGATGGTGATCGGCCCGATCCTGGTGCGGGCCGTGCTCTGGGGCGAGGGTCCGCTGGACGACGAGCGGCTGCCCGCCCAGATGGTCGACGCGGTGCTGGCCGGCGCCGGCGTGCGGCCGTCCGGTGGCGAATCTCACTGACCGGGGGCGCGCCGCAACCCGGCGCGGCTCCGGTGGCGTCTGTCCCGTCATAGGCTGAGCCGAGAATCCGACTAAATCGGTGGCAGCCCGACGAAGCGGAACAGCACGGAGGATCGGTTCATGGCACAGACGGACGAGACAGCGGCACCGACCGAAGGTGGGCGGCCCGCGGCTCGTCGGTTCTGGCGGACCGGCGGCTGGCGGCGCGGCACCTGGCGCCGGGGCCGGGTCCTGGCCGTGCTGGCCGGGCTGACGGCGGGTCTGCTCGCCTTCCACTCCTCGGTGCCCAACGCCGTCGGCAACCTGGGCAGCCTGCTGGAGACCTTCCTGCCCTGGCTCGGCCTGGCCGTCCCGGTGCTGCTGGTGCTCGCGCTGCTGCGCCGCTCGGCGCTCGCGCTGGTCGCGGTGCTGCTCCCCGCCGTGGTCTGGCTCAACCTGTTCGGCGGCCTGCTGACCGACAAGAGCACCGGCAAGGGCGACTTCACCGTGCTCACCCACAACGTGGCGGCGGCCAACACCGACCCGGCCGGCACGGTGCGGATGCTGAACGCCTCCGGCGCGCAGATCATCGCGCTGGAGGAGCTGGCGGGCGGCGCCGTCAGCACGTACGGCAAGGGCCTGGCCGCGGGTTACCCGTACCACGTGGTGGAGGGCACCGTGGGGCTCTGGTCCAAGTACCCGATCGGCGACACCCGGGTGGTGGACATCAAGATCGGCTGGACCCGGGCGTTCCGGACCACCGTGACGACCGGTCAGGGCCCGCTCGCGGTCTACGTCGCCCACCTGCCGTCGGTCCGGGTCAAGTTCGACGGCGGCTTCACGGCCGGGCAGCGCGACGTCAGCGCGCAGGCGCTCGGCGACGCGATCGAGGCCGAGCCGCTGAAGAAGGTGCTGCTGCTCGGCGACCTCAACGGGACCATGAACGACCGCTCGCTGGCGCCGGTCACCGCCCAGATGCGGTCCGCCCAGGGCGCGGCCGGGGACGGCTTCGGCTTCAGCTGGCCGGCCGGCTTCCCGCTGGCCCGGATCGACCAGATCCTCAGCAAGGGCGGCCTGAAGCCCACCGACTCCCGGGCGCTGCCGGCCGACGGCAGCGACCACCTCGCGGTCGCGGCGGACTACCGCTACTGAGCCGGGCCACCGCCCGAGCGGCCGTCAGCCCTGCCGCCAGCGGTTGGTGACGGGGAGCCGGCGGTCCCGGCCGAAGCCCTTGCGGGAGATCTTCGGCCCCGGCGGGTACTGCCGCCGCTTGTACTCGGCGGTGTCGACCAGCCGGACGATCCGGTCCACCACGGCCGGGTCGTAGCCCTGCGCCACGATCGCGTCCCGGCCCTGGTCGCCCTCGACGTACAGGTCGAGCACCGCGTCCAGCAGCTCGTAGTCCGGCAGCGAGTCGGTGTCCACCTGATCCGGCCTCAGTTCGGCCGACGGCGGCTTGTCGATGGTGTTGGCCGGGATCGGCGGCCGCTCGCCGCGCTCCTCGGCCAGCGCGTTGCGCCACCTCGCCAGCCGGAAGACCAGCGACTTGTAGACGTCCTTGATCGGCCCGTAGGCGCCCACCGAATCGCCGTAGAGGGTCGAGTACCCCACCGCCAGCTCGCTCTTGTTGCCCGGCGCCAGCACCAGGTGGCCCTCCTGGTTGGAGATCGCCATCAGCAGCGTGCCGCGCAGCCGGGACTGCAGGTTCTCCTCCGCCAGGCCGGTCAGCCCGAGCGTGTCCTGGTAGGCGTCGAACATCGGGGCGATCGACACCGTACGGAAGGTGAGGCCGGTCCGTTCCGCCAGGTCGGCCGCGTCGTCCCGGGAGTGCTGGGAGGAGTACCGGCTCGGCATCGACACGCAGTGCACGTTCGCCGCCCCGAGCGCGTCCACCGCGATCGCCGCCACCAGCGCGGAGTCGATGCCGCCGGACAGGCCGATCAGCACCGAGCCGAAGCCGTTCTTCCGGACGTACGCCCGGGTGCCCTCGACCAGCGCGCCGTAGATCTCCGCCTCGTCGTCCAGCCGGGGGGCGACCGGGTACCCGGGCTGCTCGCGCCGTTCGGGTTCGCCGCCCAGGTCGGTGCGGACCAGCTTGAGGCCGTTCACCAGTGGTCGGTCGGCCGGGTCGGGGTCGGCTGCCGCCAGCTCCAGGTCGACCACCAGCAGGGTCTGCTCGAACTGCGGCGCCCGCGCGATCACCTCGCCCTCGGCGCTCACCACCAGCGAGTCGCCGTCGAAGACCAGTTCGTCCTGGGCCCCGACCATGTTCAGGTACGCCAGCGGGCAGCCCGCCTCGGCCGCGCGCCGCCGGACCAGCTCCAGCCGGGCGTCGTCCTTGTCCTGCTCGTACGGCGAACCGTTGATCACCAGCAGCAGCCCGGCGCCGGCCTCGCGGGCCGCGCTCACCCGGCCGCCGTCCTGCCAGATGTCCTCGCAGACGGCCAGCGCCACGTCCACGCCGTGCAGCCGGAGCACCGAGAGCTGGTCGCCGGGCACGAAGTAGCGGTGCTCGTCGAAGACGCCGTAGTTGGGCAGGTAGTGCTTGGCGAAACGGTTCACCACCGCGCCCCGGTGCAGCACGGCGGCACAGTTCTGCGGCGAGCCGGCCGGCCGGTTCGCGGTCCGCCGCTCGGACCGTCCCAGGTAGCCGACCAGCACCGGCAGCTCGCCCAGGCCCTCGGCCGCCAGCCGCGCCGCGAGCTCCACCAGCGCCGCCCGGGACGCCTCCACGAACGAGCTCCGCAGCGCGAGGTCCTCGACCGGGTACCCGGTCAGGGCCATCTCGGGAAACGCGACCAGCTGGGCACCGGCCTCGGCGGCCCGCGCGGTCCAGCGCACCACCTCGTCGCAGTTGTGCGCGATGTCACCGACCCAGGGGTCGGTCTGGCTCAGGGCGACACGGAGATTCGGCATGCGGCCCAGTGTAATCGTCAAACTGACGCTATGTCTCGGCCGCGGGGCGATCCGGGGTGCCGTCGCAGCGCTTCGCACCGTGCGGAGCTAACCATCCGGACGAAGATCCGACATGATGGGGGCAGTTGTCGCCAGGCCGCCCCGGGCGGGCTTCGGGACGTAACACGAACGTAAAGAGCAGAGGTGAGACTGTCCCCATGGGCAAGCAGCAGGAGTTCGTGCTTCGTACGCTCGAGGAGCGTGACATCCGTTTCGTCCGGCTGTGGTTCACCGACGTGCTCGGGTTCCTCAAGTCGGTCGCCGTCGCTCCGGCCGAGCTTGAGCAGGCGTTCGAGGAGGGCATCGGGTTCGACGGCTCGGCGATCGAGGGCTTCGCCCGGGTCTACGAGTCCGACATGATCGCCAAGCCGGACCCGACCACGTTCCAGATCCTGCCCTGGCGTTCGGAGACCCCCGGCACCGCCCGGATGTTCTGCGACATCCTGATGCCCGACGGCTCGCCCTCGTACGCGGACCCCCGGTTCGTGCTCAAGCGCACCCTGGAGAAGGCGTCCGCGCTCGGCTTCACCTTCTACACCCACCCGGAGATCGAGTTCTTCCTGCTGAAGAACCTCCCCGGTGACGGCACCCCGCCGATCCCCGCCGACCAGTCCGGCTACTTCGACCACACCCCGCGCGGGGTCGGCCACGACTTCCGGCGCCAGGCCATCACCATGCTGGAGTCGATGGGCATCTCGGTGGAGTTCTCCCACCACGAGGGCGCCCCCGGCCAGCAGGAGATCGACCTCCGCTACGCCGACGCACTCTCCACCGCCGACAACATCATGACGTTCCGTCTGGTCATGAAGGAGGTCGCGCTCGAACAGGGCGTGCACGCCACCTTCATGCCGAAGCCGTTCTCCGACCACCCCGGGTCGGGCATGCACACCCACCTCTCGCTGTTCGAGGGCGACCGCAACGCCTTCCACGAGTCCGGTGCCGAGTACCAGCTCTCCAAGGTCGGCCGCTCCTTCATCGCCGGCCTGCTCCGGCACGCCGCCGAGACCGCCGCCGTCACCAACCAGTGGGTCAACTCCTACAAGCGCATCTGGGGCGGCTCGCAGCGCACGGCCGGCGCGGGCGGCGAGGCCCCCTCGTACATCTGCTGGGGCCACAACAACCGCTCCGCCCTGATCCGGGTCCCGATGTACAAGCCCGGCAAGCAGGGCTCCACCCGGGTCGAGGTCCGCTCGCTGGACACCGGCTGCAACCCCTACCTCGCCTACGCCGTCACCCTGGCGGCCGGCCTGAAGGGCATCGAGGAGGGCTACGAGCTCCCGCCCGGCGCCGACGACGACGTCTGGGCGCTCTCCGACGCGGAGCGGCGGGCGATGGGGATCCAGCCCATGCCGCAGAACCTCGGCGAGGCCATCGACCTGATGCAGCGCAGCGAACTCGTCGCCGAGACGCTGGGCGAGCACGTCTTCGACTTCTTCCTGCGCAACAAGCGCCAGGAGTGGGAGGAGTACCGCTCGGAGGTCACGCCGTTCGAGCTGCGGAAGAACCTCCAGGTGCTGTAAGCGCAGGTCAGCGGCTTAGGGCAGACGACGAAGGCCCCGGATCAACGGATCGTTACCGTTGGTCCGGGGCCTTTCTGATCCCCCTGGGCCGTCTACGGGCCGTCAGGCCGAGGGGCAGTGGCCCAGCCCAGCGACTCGTAGAGCTTGTCCACGGCCCGGCGTGCTCGGCCGTCACTGCTCGGCATCAGGTGTGTGTAGACGCGGAGGGTGAAGCCGGGGTCCGAGTGCCCCAGGTAGCCGCTCAGTGCCTTGACGTTCTCGCCCGCGTCGAGGAGAACCGAGGCGTAGAAGTGCCGAAGCGCGTGCATGCCGTGTTCGCGCGCCGACTGGTGACGCTGGCCCTTCACCGGCTCGGGGATGATACCCGCACTCACAAGGGCAGGCTTCCAGGCATAGGTGTTGAAGTCGCTCCGCCGCACCGCCCCTGACTCCTCACGGGAGAAGAGCAGCCGCTTGGTGACCGGCGGGCCGTCCGGGGTCAACCAGGGCAACGTCACCTCGACCGGCGGGAAGGCCGTGATGTGTGCCTGGAGCGCGCCAGCTACCCGCTGTGGGAGAGGCACGTCCCGGACCTTGCCACGCTTCGGAGGAGCAAACACCAGGTGCCCGCCTACGTCCTTTACCTGGTAGCCGACGTGCAACCACCCAGTGTCGAAGCCGACTTCATCGATGGGCAGCCCGAAGATCTCACCCTGTCGGAGACCGCAACCGCTGGCCGCGTCAGCCATCGCCCGGAAGCGGTCCGGGAGTCCGGCCCGTACGGCGGAAGCCTGTTCAGTGGTCCACGGCCGGACGCGGCCAGGCGCCCGACTTGGAGCTGTGACCGAGCGGGAGCGGCACGGGTTAGTGGTCCGCAGACGGTCCTCTACGGCAGCGGTGAAGATGCCGGAGACGTTCCCGAAGATGACGCGCCGGTACGACGATGCCGGGACCGCCTTCTCCAACTCGCTCAGCCACTCACGGATGTGAGAGGGCTGGAATGACTCGATGGGACGCAGGCCGAGATAGGGGATCGCGTGTCGCCGGATCTGGGCATCGACCGAGGCCCGTGTGTTCGGGTCGGTAGTTTGGGAGCCGAGCCACTTCTCCGCGTACTGCTTGAAGGTGGTCCGGGCGGTCTTGGGGTCGATGTACTGACCCCGAGTCATGTCGGCTTCGATCTGGGCCAGCCACTGGTCAGCCTGGCGCTTCTGGCGGTCAGCGAAGGACTTGGACTTCTCGGTGCCGTCGGGACCGATGTAGCGGGCGCGGTAGCGCAGGCCGGAGCCGTGGCGGTCCGTCTTGACCCGGTGGGGCTTGCCGTCGGTGCCGGGTTCGGTCTTGTACCAGCGGTCTTGGATGTGTCCGGCCATCAGACGCTCGCCTCCCCGCTCAGGGTCTCGATCCAGGCGTGCACCTTGGTCGGGTCGAAGCGCAGGTGTCGGCCGACGCGGAATCCGGGCGGGCCGGTGCGCTTGCGGCGCCACTGGTAGACGGTCTCCACCGGGATGCCCAGCAGTGAGGCTAGGTCGATCGGGGTGAGGTAGTGGTCGGGAAGTGCCCCCCTTACAGCCATGACAGTTCCTCCTCTTCTCGGGTGAGCTGTGCCTTGAGTTCTTGGCGGTCGGTGGTGCGGCGTTCGTGCAGCTCGGCAGCGACCCCGGCAGCGAGCAGGGACTCACCGGGGCTGTTGCCTGCTCCGGCGAAGGACCAGTGGGCGACGACGAGGGTCTCCGCCTCGGGAAGGTCGTCCAGGTCCGGCAGTCCGGCGGCCAGGAGCTTGGCCCGCAGATCGGTCCGGGACTGCTCGGCGCGGAAGTCGGCACGGACCTGCCGGAGGGCACCGAGGGTGGTCGAGTAGCTGGGCGACTTGGAAGAGAAGTGGCCCCGGAAGCCGAGCATGTGCGACCAGTGGGCCAGCAGCCGCCCGGGGAACAGCGGGTCAAGGTCCCAGCACGCTTCGATCAGGCGCCGGGTGTGGTCCGGCAGTTGGTGCCGCTCCAGCTCATGACGCTCCAGGATGCGCCGGTCAACGGTCTCGGTGCTCTCCGCCGACTTCGTGGCGTACTTGGCGACGTAGGAGGCGACGCCCTGCTCGGAGATCTGGCCGCCTGCGAAGGCGCCGATCGGGCGCACGTCCACCTGCTCGCCCCACCGCAGCACCCGGGCCGGAACGTCACCAGCACCAGCGAGCGGGACACCGGCCGATCGGGCAGCGGCCCGGATCGCGTCATCGAGCAGGCCGACGCTGGCCCAAGCCGGGGGCGGGGTATCCGGACCGTCCGGTCCGTCGAGGCGGATGACGGCGTGGAAGTGCACGGCCCCGCGCCGCTGATACTCCGCCACCTTCCCGTACGAGACGCGGCAGTGGTCTGCCAGCTCCGAGCGGGAGAGACCGGCGCGGACGGCGATCTCACGCCGCAGGTAGATGGTGAAGCGCCGCCACAGCTCGGGGGCGTGGTTGTTCCACAGCACGGCGTGCGCGTAGTCGTACCGCTCGGGGTCGAGTGATGTCCCCAACTTGCCGTCAGTAGACGGGTGTTGGGTGCCGCAGCGGCAGGGTCCGGTCCCGGGCCGGTTGTGGACCGGGCCGAACGACGGGGCCGTGAGGGTGGCGAAGACGCGGGGGTGTGAGCGGACCGTGTCAGGGATGCCCTTGGTGGTGTCTCCGGCGAGTCCGGCGCGGATCAGGTGGAAGGTGTCGGCGGAGTACGTCCGGGCGCAGGAGGGGCAGCGGGAGGCCCGCCGGTTCCCGCACGCCACCTTGAGCCGCCCACCGGGCTCGTGCACGGTGGAGTAGCGGTTCCAGACGGCGCCGGTCGGGGCGTGCACCAGGGTCCGGAAGCCGGTCAGATGGACGGGGTTCGAGCAGCCGCCGGTGCGGCGGATCTGATCCTGAAGACGGGACAGGTCGCCCCGGGAGGCGAGCCGGGCCAAGTCGGCGACAGCCAGCCGGTCAACCTCCCGGAGCGGCAAGGTGGTTGGGGTCACGGGAGGCACACCGCCGAGGAGGACACGATCTTGCCGGTGAACGGCTCGCCGCTGTGCGGCCGGGGCTTGATGGTGATCTCCAGCTGGCCCCGGTGATGGCGGGGGCAGTTCACGAAATCCACCTCGGCGCGCATCCGAATGTGGTCCGGCAGCGGGATCAACCCGGTACCGCCGCACTCGCAGGACTCCGGCAGGCCGAGCACCATCCAGACGGTCTCTTCCGGTTCCGTCTCGACCGGTGCGGACACGGTGTGGCCGGTGATCCGCAGCGGCGAGACGGCCAGGCGACGACGGGACAGCTTGGCAGCAGGCATGATGGTGTTCCCTTGAAAGAGGGGCGAAGGGGACGGCGCGTCGGCTTGGCGGCATGTGCGCGCCGTCCCCGCTGCATTCGCTTGGCGGCTTGCGTTCAGTGTGGACTAGTGCGGACTAGCGTGCAAGCCCTAGTGCGCTATGGGGTGGCCTAGGTCGAGAGCGGTCACTACGCTCGACCCATGACGGTTTCTGTTGACGACGAGCGCCCCAAGTACGTGCAGGTGGCCGACACCTTGCGGGTCGAGATCGAGACCCGCGCACTCCAGCCCGGACAGAAACTTCCCTCGCTCCGTGAGCTGGCCGAACGGTTTGGCATCGCCGAGATGACCGTTCAGAGCGCGCTCCGAGTGCTGCGCGAGGAAGGCGTGATCATCTCGACCGCCGGACGGGGCTCCTTCGTGCGCTCCCTGGAGGAGCCGGAGCCGACAGAGTCGGAGCTGAGCGTTCATGAGCAGATCGACCACCTCTCGGCAGAGCTACGACGACTTGCCGAACGGGTAGCCAAGTTGGAGCAGCAGGCCCCCCGTTCTGCTTCGGACTCCAACGATGGGTGACGGAGCGTCAGCCGGGGAGTGACACGAGGGGTGTCACGCCGGGGACAGCCCTGGTGTCACCCGGCTGTCACCACCCTTGTCCAAGGGCATCCCGGTGCCAGACTCAGGGCATGGACTCCAGAGGGAGGGGCAACATGAGCGACGACCGGCCCGCATGGGCACGACGCATTGCCGCTGAGCGCCAGGCGCGGGGATGGTCGCAGGCCCAGGCGGTCAACGCCCTACGCGCGCACTCGACCAAGGAACTTCCCGAACAGGCCAACCTGGTCCGGGCCTGGAAGCGCTGGGAGTCCGGCGAGATCAAGCCCAGCGACTTCTACCAGCCGGTCATCGCCGCCACCTTCGGAACCGTCACACACGCCATCTTCCCGAAGGCTGGCCGACGCGACGGGAACGCCGAAATCGCGACCGTCAGCGGCATGGAGACCCTGGACATCCTCGGCCGGATGCAGGCGTCCGACGTGGACGCGGCGACACTCGAAGCGCTCCAGATCACCGTCGACCGCCTCTGCTCCGAGTACGCGTTCATGCCGAGCGCCCAACTCGCCGTCGAGGGACGGGAATGGCTCTCTCGCGTGGCGAGTCTGCGATCCGAGCGGCTGACGCTCAGCCAGCACCGTGAAGTGCTCACCCTGGCAGGCTGGTTGGCTCTGCTGGTCGGGTGTGTCGAGTACGACATGGGCCTTCGTCACGAAGCAGAGGCGACCCGCAAGGCGGCCTTGTCCATCGGGCTTGAGACCGACCATGCCGAGATTCGGGGGTGGGCGCACGAGATGCGCGCCTGGTTTGCCCTGACGACCGGGGATCAGCGGGGAGTGCTGGCAGCCGCCAAGAGCGGTAGCGAGATCGCAGGCAACCGGGGCGTGGCCGTACAGCTTGCCGCCCAGGAGGCGAAGGCGTGGGCCCGGCTCGGGGACCGCCGCCAGACAGAGGTAGCTCTTGACCGGGGTCGGAGGCTGCTGGAGGGCATGGAGCACCCCGAGAACCTGGACAACCACTTCGTGGTGGACCCGGCGAAGTTCGACTTCTACGTCATGGACTGCTACCGGATGCTGGGCGAGAACCGGCTCGCTCAGACCCTCGCGGAAGAGGTCATCAGCTCCAGCACGGACTACGACGGGACCGAGCGCTCACCGATGCGCATCGCCGAGGCCCGCATCACCCTTGGGGTCGTAGCCGCACGTGAGGGTGACCTTGGCCAGGCAGTCAACTACGGCGAACTCGCGCTTCGCGGTGACCGGCAGTCCTTGCCCTCCCTGCTCATGGTCAGCCGGGAGCTGGCCACCATCGTTCACAAGCAGTACGGCGACGAGGAGCCCGCCAAGCTCTACTTGGGCCATCTGAACCAGCTCAGCCGCCCCGATGCCCAGCTCTGACCGTCGGGTCTGGGTGTGGGTGTTGGGGGATCAAGAGGGTGTGTGGGGTGGGTGGTTATGAGTTTCGCTACTGAATCAAGGCTCGCTGCGCTCGCGGCGCTGGCCCGCCGCTCGCCGTCGCTCCTGTCTTCGCCCCGCTTCGGCGGCGCCGGCCGCGCCATGCTGGCGGCCAAGTGCCGAGTGGAGGTTCAGACCCCGCCGTGGCCGGGGCGGGTGGCTACGCGGTTTTACCCACCTGTCAGGACCGGGACCCGCACCGAGCAAGACCGGGGGGCCACTCGGCCAAATTGCGGTCAGGCCCAGAAGCCCTGACCGAGTCGCAGCAGCTTACGGCCCCCCGATCATGCTCGGACCCAGACCAGACAGGACACCGGCCAAAACCGCTCCACCACCCGCGTGGCGCAACTGGCCCTCTGCGCACATCCTGGTGTTGCTGCCCACGTTGCGACGGACCGCACGGCCGGAGGTAGTTATGAAGGTCCAGGTCAAGATGGATGATGTCACCATCGGTCTGGGGACCAAGGGTGTTCTGTTGAAGATCGCAGACAACAGCGGCAAGCATGTCGGTGACCTGCGCATTGGCAAGGCGACGGCCGAGTGGATGAAGGGCCGTACCCGAGAAGGGAACGGCACGAAGATGCCTCTGAGTGAGCTGATTGCGCGCCTGGAGGGCGAGTGATCTGGCGCTCGCTGTCCAACCGGTCCGGGCCGCCTGTGGGCCGTGCGAGGCGAACCGAGGGCGACCGGCGACGACAGTTGCCGACGGCTTGATCCCAGGTCAGGGGTGTGCGGCTGGGTAGAGGCGCAGGCCGATCGGATGGGCCGTCAGTTCCTGCGCAACAAGCGCCAGGAGTGGGAGGAGTACCGCTCCGAGGTCACGCCGTTCGAGCTGCGGAAGAACCTCCAGGTGCTGTAACCGCGTTCCAGGCCCGGTGCGGCCCGGTCTCCGGCGGCTTCACGCTGCCGGGGGTCGGGCCGTTCGGCTGTGGTGGCCGGGGTGTGACGAATATGTGTTCGGCGAGGGGGTTTCGTCGCTGTACGATCGTTCGACCGATCGCTGGTGTGTCGCGATCGGGTTCATTCGCATGCTGATCTCGGGGGACCGTTGAAGATCCGTCGTTCGCTCGCCGCTGCCGTTTTCCTGGCCACGGCGGCCGCACCCGCTGCCATGGCCGCCACTCCGGCGTTCGCCGACAGTGCTCCGGCGGGGCAGGAGCAGGCCGACCAGGCCGGGACGAAGCAGGACGAGGAGAACCGGGCGGCGATCGAGAAGCTGCTCGTCTACCCGAACGACTACCTGCTCACCGCACCGAGCGACTACCTCCGCGAGCACGCGGCGGCGGCCCTCGCCGGTACTCCGGAGGACCGGGCGCGGTTCCTCGCGTCGGAGGTGGACCGGATCCGTGTGGGCGACGCGCAGATCGCGATCATACGGCTCATGAGCGCGGGTGGCCCGGTGCTCAAGAAGGCAGCTGAGGCCGCGTTCGAGGCGAAGGACATCGAGAAGTTCCGCGCCTTCCTGACCGTCGGTCAGTACACGGCCCGCACCGAGGACGAGAACCGAGCCAAGGTGCAGCGGATCCTCGACGACCCGAGCAGCGGGCCGGTGGTCCGCGAGCGTGCGGAGAAGGCGCTCGCGGGTACCGCCGCCGACGTCGAGCGCTTCCTCGCGACGGGCTACAGCAACGGCGCCGAGCACGACGCCCGGATCAAGCTCAGCCAGATCATGTCGGCCGGTGGCCCGGCGGTGCAGCAGGCCGCCAACACCGCGATGTCCGGCACCGTCGAGGACGTCCTCGAGTTCCTGAAGACCGGTCAGTACGTCGCCCGGGCGGAGGACGAGAACCGCGCCGAGGTGCAGCGCATCATCGACGACCCGAGCACCGGACGGCACGTTCGAGAGGCGGCCGAGAAGGCGCTGGCCGGCACTGCGGTGGCTGTCGAGCACTTCCTCAGGACGGAGCTGGAGTCGCTGCGCGTGTCCGACGACCTGATCCGTGCCACCGGGCTGGCAGATACCGGCGGACCCGAGGTCCGGAAGGCCGGCAACGCCGCGCTCAACGGCACCATCGAGGACGTCCGCGCCTTCCTGAAGGAGGGCCAGTACACGGCCCGCGCCAAGGACGAGGCAGCCGCGAAGGCCGCCGCCGAGGCGGCGCAGGGTGGCTCCGGTGGCGCCAAGCCGGACACCGCCGTGGTCCCCGCCGCCGACAGCACCGGCACGCCGGTCACCCCCGTCACCACCACGGACGGCCAGGACGCCGGGGACCGGCTGGCCTCCACCGGTACGACCACCCCGCTGGCGCAGCTGGCCGGCCTCGGTGGCGCGGCCGTCGTGCTGGGTGCCGGCGTGGTCGTCGCCGCGCGGCGCCGTACGCAGGTCTGACCCGCTCCAGGTCGGCGACGGCCCGGCTCCCGGAGGCTTCCACGCCGACGGGGGACCGGGCCGTCGCCGTGACCGGGTGTCAGGTCCGGCCGTCCGCGAGGAGCTCGGCGATGATCTCGGTGCCGAGGGCGTAGGCCGGGACGCCTGCGGTGATCAGGGCGGTCTCGGCCACGCCCGCGAGGTCGGTGAGGGTGGCGTCGGCGTGCAGGGCGCCCAGGGCGTGGATCCGGGCCGGGCCGGCCTGGCCGAGGGCCAGCAGCTGCCCGAAGTGGACGAGTTGCTGGACCCGCGGGCCGAGCGGACTGTCGGTCAGCACGACGTGGCGCAGGGCGGCCAGCGCCTCCTCGGTGGGGAGGCGGTCGAGGTGCCGGGCCAAGCGGAGGCGGTCCTCGACGCCCTGCGGGACGGCGCCGAGGGTGGCCCGGTAGCGCTCGCGGACGGCCTCAATGCGGGAGTCGGCGCGGGGGTCGGTCATGACGCGGCCCGGGCGATCGAGCTGCGGACGGCTGCCAGGGCGCCGGCCGGGAAGTCCACGGCGCCGCCGAGGGCGACGGCGGCGAGTTCCGCCTCGGCGCTCTCCTCGATGGCGACCAGCAGGTGGGCGGTGGCGGCCGGGTCGGGGCCGAAGACCAGCAGGCCGTGGTTGGCGAGCAGGACGGCCGAGGTGGTCGGACGGTCCGCCAGCACCGAGGCGATTCCGCGCACCGACACGTCCGAGCCGCGCGGGCCCCAGGGGACCACCGGGACCTCCTCGGGCTGGCCGAACCGGAGCATCGGCTCGGTGCGGCAGGGCAGCGGCCGGTGGGCGACGGCGAAGGCGGTCGCGGCGGGGGAGTGGGTGTGGATGATCGTGCCGACCCCGGGGCGGGCCCGGTAGACGGCGCTGTGCATGGCGATGATCTCGGTGCTGACGGAGCGGAGCTCGCCGTCGAGGAGCCGCCCGTCCAGGCCGACCGTGGCGAGCTGTTCGGGCCGCAGACCACGGACGAAGCCCGGGGTCAGCAGGAAGCGGTCGCCGTCGAGCCGGGCGCTCAGGTTGGCGTGGCCGGAGTGTGACATCACCCCGGCGGCGAACAGGCTCTCGGCGGCCTCGACCAGGGCGTGGGCGGTCGGTGCGGTGGTCATCGTGGCAGCTCCGGGACGTCGGCCGGCGGCGGCCGCCGGTGCGGCGCCGTCCGGGCGGGGCCCACTCTTCAACTTGCACTATGGTTCAAGTCAAGCGAGGGACCGGGGCGGGGCAGAGGAGGCGCGGGCATGCGGTTGACGATCGGTCAGCTCGCCAGGGCCACCGCGGTGCCCGCCTCGGCGATCCGGTACTGGGAGCGCCACGGCCTGCTGCCGGAGCCCGAACGCCAGGGCGGCCAGCGGCGGTACCCGCCGGAGGCGGCCGGCCGGATCGTGCTGCTGCGCAAGTGCCAGCAGGCGGGGCTGACGCTGGCCGAGATCCGGACGTTCCAGTTGGAGCAGTCCACCCGGCAGGCGATGATCCGCGGCAAGCTGGTCGAGATCGAGCAGCGCAGGATCGACCTCGAGCACGCCCACCAACTGCTCACCCACGCCCTCCAGTGCGGCGAGGAGGACATCGTCCGGTGTCCGAAGTTCCGGGAGCAGATGGCGACTTGGCGGACACCGGCCGAGGCCGACCCAACCCGGGCGTCCGCTGCGCCCAGCTGAACCTCGGCACGTCGGCCGAGGGCTGACCCTCCGCCGCCTGCCGGGGGCGCGGCAGTCGCGTTCCCGGGCCCGGCCCGCCGCGCAGGCGGCGCTCCAACGGCCGTTCCACCCAACGGAACAGGGCTCCGGCCAGCACCAGACTGCCCCCCGCCAGCAGCAGCCACACGGCTGCGGTGTCGACCCCCGGGGCCGGGCGGCCGAAGCACGCCAGCCAGCTCCGGAGACCGATCTCGTGCACCAGGTACCAGGCGAACGACCAGTCGCCCAGCCGGACTTGGCTGCGATGGCCGAACCTGCTGCCGCCGCGCAGGTCGGCCTGCGCGGCGGCGGTGATCAGCAGCGCGAACAGCGGTGCGGAGAGCAACTGGGCGGCGGAGTACGGCCCGTACCAGAGGCTGTCCGGTACGGCCCGGTGCCAGGGCACCAGCGCCGCGTGGAAGCCGAGCACCGCCAGCACGGCGGGCCGCAGCGGCAGCGGGCGGACCAGACCGCGCCGGACGGCCAGCGCGGCCGCCGCGCCGAGCACGAACTGCGGGGTGCGGCCCAGCGGCAGGTAGTCCAACAGCCAGCTGCGCAGCGCGGGTTCGGCCACCAGGGCGCCGGACAGCCAGACCAGTCCGCCGAGCAGCGTGCAGCCCGCCAGCACCGGCCCCGGCCGACGGCGGGTCAGCACCGGCAGCAGCAGCGGGAAGAGCAGGTAGAACCAGCCCTCGTCGCCGAGCGACCAGCCGGCCGGGTTGCCGCCCATCACCATCCCGTGCAGCCACGGGTGCAGCAGCGGCAACGACCAGAGGGCGGCCACCACCGGGACGGTGGCGCCGATCGCCGCGTACACCGCCAGCGACAGGCCGGTGGTCAGCACGTGCAGCGGCCAGATCCGGGCCAGCCTCCGACGGTGGAACACCAGGGCGGGCACCGGGGAGTCGGCGTACGTCCAGGCCAGCACGAAGCCGGAGAGCACGAAGAAGAAGGTCACCCCGCTCCGGCCGTACCAGACCAGGGGGGAGAGCAGCGGCAGCTCACCCACCTGGCGGGACAGGTGGTAGAGCACGACGAGCAGGGCGGCCCAGAAGCGCAGCCCGGTGAGGGAGGGGAGTCGGGTGGGCACACCGGGGTTAACGGGTGACCGGGCGGTGGGGTGACGGGACGTCGGCCAAGGCAGCCGGCCCCCGCACACGTACGCTCGTATCGAACAGCTGTCAGCGGCAGAGAGGCGACCGTGGTGGCGGAGCGGAGCAGTCGGCTGGAGATACGCCTGGTGCGGCGCGGGTTCTCCGACCCGCAGGCCGCCGTGGGGTTGCTCGACGAGCCGTGGTTGCACGGGCTGGCCGACGACCCGGTGCTGCTGGACGCACTCGGCGCGACCGCCGACCCGGACCTCGCGCTGCTCGGCCTGGGCCGGCTGCTGGAAGCCCTCGACCCGGCCGAACGGCACACCCTGCGGGACACCCTGACGAGCTCCAAGCCGCTCCGGGACCGGCTGCTCTCGGTGCTCGGCGCCTCCACCGCGCTCGGCGACCACCTGGCCAGGCACCCCCGGGACTGGCACGCCCTGGTCACCTTCGAGCTCCGGGACATCCACCCCGGCACCGAGGACTTCCGGCGCGAACTGCACCGTCGGATGGGCACCGCGGGCACCGACCGGGCGGACGCGCTGCGGATCGCCTACCGGCGCTGCCTGCTGACCATCGCCGCCCGCGACCTGAGCGGCACCACCGACCTGCCGCAGACCGCCGCCGAACTGGCCGACCTGGCCGGCGCCACCCTGCAGACCGCGCTGGAGATCGCCGCCGAGGAGGACCCGGAGGCGGCCGGCCGGTGCCGGCTCGCGGTGATCGGCATGGGCAAGTGCGGCGGCCGCGAGCTCAACTACGTCTCCGACGTGGACGTGATCTTCGTCGCCGAGCCGCGCGAGGGCGTCGAGGAGCTCCAGGCGGTGCAGGCCGCCACCCGGTTGGCCGCCCGGATGATGCGGCTCTGCTCGGACACCACCGGCGAGGGCACCATCTGGCCGGTGGACGCCAACCTGCGCCCGGAGGGCCGGAACGGGCCGCTGGTCCGCACCCTGGCCAGCCACCTGGCGTACTACCAGCGCTGGGCCAAGACCTGGGAGTTCCAGGCCCTGCTGAAGGCCCGTCCGGTGGCGGGCGACGCCGAGCTCGGCGCCGCGTACGCCGAGGCCACCGGCGCACTGGTCTGGCAGGCCGCCGAGCGGGACAACTTCGTCGCCGACGTCCAGCAGATGCGCCGCCGGGTGGTGGACGCGATCCCCGTCACCGAGCTGGACCGGCAGCTCAAGCTCGGGCCCGGCGGGCTGCGGGACGTCGAGTTCGCGGTCCAGCTGCTCCAGCTGGTGCACGGCCGGACCGACGCCCGGCTGCACAGCCCCACCACCCTGGCCGCCCTGGCGGCGCTCAGCGCCGGCGGCTACGTCGGCCGGGCCGACGCGGCCTCGCTGGACGCCGCGTACCGGTTCCTGCGCGCGATGGAGCACCGCATCCAGCTGCACCGGCTGCGCCGGACCCACCTGATGCCCACCGATCCGGCCGACCTGCGCCGGCTGGCCCGTTCGCTGGGCGCCCAGATCAACGACACCGGCCTGTCCGGACAAGGGGGCCGGGCCGACCCGGTCGCCGCGCTCCAGCGGGAGTGGAAGCGGCACGCCGTGGAGGTCCGGCGGCTGCACGAGAAGCTGTTCTACCGCCCGCTGCTGGACGCCGTGGCCGAGCTGCCGACCGGCGCGATCGGGCTCTCCACCCAGGCGGCCAAGGCCCGGCTGGAGGCACTCGGCTACGCCGACCCGGCGGCCGCGCTGCGCCACCTGACCGCTCTGGCCTCCGGGGTGAGCCGGAAGGCCGCGATCCAGCGCACCCTGCTGCCGGTGCTGCTCGGCTGGTTCGCCGACTCGGCCGACCCGGACGCCGGCCTGCTGAACTTCCGTCAGGTCTCGGACGCGCTCGGCCGCACCCCCTGGTACCTGCGGCTGCTGCGGGACGAGAGCGCGGCCGCCGAACAGCTGGCCCGGGTGCTCTCGGCAGGGCGGCTGGCCCCGGACCTGCTGCTCCGGGCCCCCGAGGCGGTGGCCATGCTCGGTGACCCGCAGGGCCTGCTGCCACGGGGACGGGTGGCGCTGACCCAGGAGATCCGGTCCGCCGTCGGCCGGGCCGGCTCGGCGGCCGCCGGGGTCGCGGCCGCCCGAGGGGTCCGCCGCCGGGAGCTGTTCCGGACCTCCGCCGCCGACGTGCTGGGCCGGTTCGGCGAGGAGCCGGGCGCCGCCGTGGACGCGGCGGCCGAGGCGCTGACCGCCCTGAACGCCGCCACCCTGCAAGGCGCGCTGCTGGCCTGCGTGACCGAGTGGGAGGCGGCCAACGGCGAGCTGCCGACCCGGCTCGCGGTGATCGCGATGGGCCGGTTCGGCGGGCACGAGATGGGCTACGGCTCGGACGCCGACGTCCTCTTCGTGCACGAGCCGCTGCTCGGCGTGCTGGACCACGACGCCGCCAAAGCCGCGTACGAGGTCTGCAACCGCTTGCGGACGCTGCTGGCCTCGCCGTCCACCGAACCCCCGCTCCTGGTCGACGCCGACCTCCGGCCGGAGGGCCGGCAGGGCCCGCTGGCGCGGACGCTCGCCTCGTACGAGGCGTACTACCGGCGCTGGTCGCACGTCTGGGAGTCCCAGGCGCTGCTGCGGGCCGAACCGGTGGCGGGCGACCCCGAGCTGGGCGAGCGGTTCCGGGCCCTGATCGACCCGCTGCGCTACCCCGGGGCCGGGGTGCCCACCCAGGACCTGCTGGAGATCCGCCGGATCAAGGCCCGGATCGAGGCCGAGCGCCTGCCCCGGGGGGCCGACCCGACCACCCACACCAAGATCGGCCGGGGCGGCCTGGCGGACGTGGAGTGGACGGTGCAGCTGCTCCAGCTGCAGCACGGGCACCGGGTGCCCGGCCTGCGGACCACCCGGACCCGGGCCGCCCTCGCGGCGGCGGTCGAGGCGGGGCTGGTCGAGGTGGAGGACGCGGCGGTGCTGGACGCGGCGTGGGTGCTGGCCTCGCGGGTGCGCAGTGCGGTGATGCTGGTCCGGGGCCGGGCGGGGGACAGCTTCCCCTCCGAGGCCCGCGAACTGGCCGGGGTGGCCCGCTACCTCGGCTACGGCTCGGGCCACACCGGCGAACTGGTCGACGAGTACCGGCGCACCACGCGCCGGGCCCGCGCCGTGGTGGAGGAGCTCTTCTACGGCTGAAACCCTCTGGCAGGTGCTCCAGTCCTACGTGGGGGCTGTGCTGTTGTGCGGCTCCGCCGCGTGGGCGCACGTGGTGCACATCCGGGGGCTCGGGGCTCTGCTGTTGTGCGGCTCCGCCGCGTGGGCGACGCCGGCCTTTTTGCAGGTGCTCAGCCCGCTACGGAGTCAGGGGCTCGGGGCTGTGCTGTTGTGCGGCTCCGCCGCGTGGGCGACGCCGGCCTCGTGCAAGGTGATCCGTGCGTAGGTGGTCAGGGACTTTCGCAGTGACCCGAGCGCCAGATCTCCTCGCCCGCGCGGCGCAGCCGCAAGCAGCAGAGCCCTCAGCCCCTGGGCAGGGCACCCTCGGAGCCGCAAAAAGCTGAGCGCCTGCCTGAGGGCTAGTGGTCGACCTTGGTGAGGGACCACTCGTCGGGGACGGTGAGGTCGCGTTCGGGGGTGGTGCGGGTGCGGGGAAGCCGGTAGACCCAGACGTGGTAGACCACGCGGGCCGCCGTGAAGCCGAGGGCCAGGCAGAGTGCGCCGCCGACCGCGTCCATCCAGAAGTGGTTGGCGGTGGAGACGATCACCAGCAGGGTGAGGGCGGGGTAGAGCAGCCCCAGGACCCGGACCCAGGGTGCGCGGGCCAGGAAGAAGATGGTCAGCCCGCACCAGAGCGACCAGCCGATGTGCATCGAGGGCATCGCCGCGTACTGGTTGGAGACGTTGGCCGCCGCGCCGGAGGCCATCGAGCCCCAGGTGTCGTGCACCTTGACGGTGTCGATGAAACCGCCGCCGGTCATCAGGCGGGGCGGGGCCAGCGGGTAGAAGTAGAAACCGACCAGGGCGAGACCGGTGGTGACGAAGAGCACGGTGCGGGCCGCCGCGTAGCGGCCGGGGTGGGAGCGGTAGAGCCAGACCAGCACGCCTATGGTCACGATGAAGTGCAGCGTGGCGTAGTAGTAGTTCATCCCGACGATCAGCCAGGTGACCGAGTCGACCGCGTGGTTGATGCCGTGCTCGACCGCGATGCCGAGGTGCTGTTCGAGGTCCCATATCCAGCTCGCGTGCCGCTGGGCGATCACGTCCTGCTCGGGCACCGCGTTGCGGACCAGCGAGTACAGCCAGTAACTGACCCCGATCAGGGCGAGCTCGAACCACAGTCGGGGGCGGGCCGGGGTGCGGCGCTGCTCGCGGATGCGGCCGCGCACGGCCGCGCCGGTGGACTGGGCGGCGCGGGTGGCTCCGTCCGGCCGACGGCCCGTACGGCCTTCGCCCTGGACGGAACCGGCCTGCGCCGCTGCCCGGCCGTCGGTGGCACTGGCTGCGGACTGCTCGGTCGATTCCCCCATGGGCGAGAAGTCTGCCAGACGGCTCGTGGCCGTCTGCTCATCCTGCGGTAGTGGATTCTTCACCGCCTGTCCCCCTTCCGGGGTACTGGACTGGGTGCCGGGGTCTGACATGGGGTCCATTGTGACTCGTTCGGGGGCGGCCGGTCGACGCGACCCCCGGCTCGGCGGCGGCAGGCAACGGTTCGGTCAAGACCACGCCCGCAATCTTTTCTGCATCTTGCTGAAACATTTTGCAGCCGCTAGCGTCCAGCCACCCAACGACGACCAGCCGCCTCAAGGGAGCCCGCAGTGGCCGAAGCCCAGCCCCGCCGCCCACGGAGCACGACGCCCTACCGACGTCCCGGCCGGACGGCCGCACTGATCGCCGCGTCGCTGCTGGCGACCGGGCTGGGGGCCGCCCCGCTGGCGACGGCCGCGGCGCCGGCCGGGCCGCCCTCGGACAAGGCGATGGCCGGGTCGGCCGATCGGCACGACCTGACCAGGGAGCAGTTCTACTTCGTGCTGCCGGACCGGTTCGCCAACGGTGACCCGAAGAACGACACCGGCGGTCTGACCGGTACCCGGCTGGAGACCGGGCTCGACCCGGCGGACAAGGGCTTCTATCACGGCGGCGACCTACAGGGCCTGATCGACAAGCTGGACTACGTCCAGGGCCTGGGCACCACTGCGATCTGGATGGCGCCGCTGTTCAAGAACCGCCCGGTGCAGGGCACCGGTGCGGACGCCTCGGCCGGCTACCACGGCTACTGGATCACCGACTTCACCCAGGTCGACCCGCACTTCGGCACCAACGCGCAGCTCAAGGAGCTGATCGCGAAGGCGCACAAGAAGGGCATCAAGGTCTTCTTCGACGTCATCACCAACCACACGGCGGACGTGGTCGACTTCACCGAGGGGAAGTACGACTACCGCTCGGCCGGTGCCTTCCCGACGCTGGACGCCGACGGGAACCCGGTGGACGAGACCGCCGTCGCCGACGCGGCCGCCCAGTGGCCGAAGATCGGCGCGGACTCGTTCCCCTACACGCCGTCCTTCCGCAGCGACGCGGACAAGAAGGCCAAGAGCCCGTCCTGGCTGAACGACCCGGCGCTCTACCACAACCGGGGCAACTCGACCTTCGTCGGCGAGTCCGCCACCGAGGGCGACTTCTCCGGGCTGGACGACCTGGACACCCAGAACCCCCGGGTGGTCGAGGGCATGCAGCAGATCTACCGGACCTGGGTGAAGGAGAGCGGGGTCGACGGCTTCCGGATCGACACCGTCAAGCACGTCAACATGGCCTTCTGGTCCCAGTGGGCCCCCGCGCTCAAGAGCTACGCCGCCGAGCGGGGCAACAAGGACTTCTTCATGTTCGGCGAGGTCTACTCCGGCGACCCCTCGGTCACCGCGCCGTACGTGACCAAGGGCAAGCTGCAGGCCACCCTGGACTTCGCGTTCCAGGAGAGCGCCCGCAAGTACGTCTCGCAGGGCGGCTCGGCCAAGGGGCTGGCCGAGCTGTACGCCCAGGACTTCCGCTACACCACCGGCGACACCAACGCGTACGAGCTGCCGACCTTTCTCGGCAACCACGACATGGGTCGGTTCGGCAGCTTCCTGCAGAGCGACAACCCGGGGGCGTCGGCCGAGCAGCTGCTGCAGAAGGACCGGTTCGCCAACGAGCTGATGTTCCTGACCCGGGGTCAGCCGGTGGTCTACTACGGCGACGAGCAGGGCTTCACCGGCGCGGGGGGTGACAAGGACGCCCGGCACGACATGTTCGCCTCGAAGACCGGCTCCTACAACCAGGACACCGTGATCGGCGGCAGCAAGGGCTCCGCCGACCGGTACGGCCAGGGCGGCGCGCTGTACCAGGGGATCAGCACCCTGGCCGCGCTCCGCAAGGCGCACCCGGCGCTGGCCGACGGCGCACAGATCGAGCGGTACGCGGCGGACGGTGCGGGCGTGTACGCGTTCTCCCGGATCGACGCCGGGCAGCAGGTCGAGTACCTGGTCGCGGTCAACAACTCGGCCGAGCCGAAGACCGTCACGCTGGACACCTTCTCGGCGGGCATGGAGTTCCGGCAGCTCTACCCGAGCGCCGGCGCGAAGGCCACCAGCGGTGCCGACCGCAAGGTCACCGTGACGGTGCCCGGGTACTCCTCGGTGGTGCACCAGGCGGCCGGCAGGCTCGCCAAGCCGGCCACCGCGCCCCAACTCGCCCTGAATGCACCGGACAACGGCTCGACCGGCACCGTCACGATCGGCGCCGAGGTGCCGGGCGGCGGCTTCAACCGGGTCTCGTTCGCCGCGCAGGTCGGCAACGGCCCCTGGCAGCAGCTCGGTTCGGCCGACAACGGGACGTACAAGGTCACCCAGGACCTGGCCGGGGTGGCGCCCGGCACGGTGGTCCGCTACAAGGCGGTGGTCAAGGACTCCGGCGGCAACCTCCGCTCCGCCACCGGGAGTTTCACCACCGGTACCCCCGCGCCCAAGCCCGTGCCGAGCGCCACCTCGCGCCCGTACGCGGTCGTGCACTACCAGCGGAAGAACGCCGACTACGACGGCTGGAACATGTACGCCTGGGGCGACCTGGCCGACGGCGAGTCCACCCCCTGGCCGGACGGGCACGGCTTCACCGGGCGGGACGCCTACGGGGCCTTCGCCTACGTGAAGTTGAAGAGCGGCGCGGCCGACGTCGGCTTCGTGGTGGAGAAGGGCGGCAGCAAGGACGGCGAGGCCGACCGGCACATCGACCTGGGGGCCACCGGCGAGGTCTGGGTCAAGGAGGGCGACCCGAACGTCTACACCAAGAACCCGGACCCGGCCGTCCCGGTCCCCGCCGACACGGCGGTGATCCACTACTACCGGGCGGACGGCAAGTACGACGGCTGGGGCCTGCACGACTGGACCGGCGCGGCCACCCCGACCGACTGGGGCAACCCGCTGCGGCCGGCCCGGAAGGACTCCTACGGTGCGGTCTTCGAGGTGCCGCTGGCGGCCGGGGCGACCAGCCTGAGCTACATCCTGCACAACGGCAACGACAAGGACCTGCCGAACGACCAGTCGCTGGACTTCGCGACCAGCGGCCGGGAGATCTGGATCATCGGCGGCCAGGAGGGCCACCTGCTGCCGCAGGCGGCGGGCAGTTCCGCGCAGCTCGACCT
Organism: Kitasatospora sp. NPDC101801; assembly: GCF_044766665.1. NCBI lineage: Bacteria > Bacillati > Actinomycetota > Actinomycetes > Kitasatosporales > Streptomycetaceae > Kitasatospora > Kitasatospora sp. NPDC101801. The sequence goes on along the minus strand of NZ_JBIWML010000002.1, from coordinate 5,048 downwards.
CTCCTCGGCCCGGGCCCAGTGGATCGACGCGAGGACGGTACTGGTTCCGGCCAACTACGGCGCGGGGGACAGCGCGTTGGCGGGCGGCACCAGCGCCCAGCTGATCTACGACGCCGACGGCGGCCTCACCGTCGACAAGGGTGTGCTGACCAAGCCGGGCCAGTGGATCCGGCTCAACCCGGGCACCCTAACGGCTGCCCAGAAGGCCAAGTACCCGCACCTGGCGGGTTACCGCGCCTTCACGGTGGACGGCCGGGACGCCGGGCGGATCGGCAGGGCGCTGCGCAGCCAGCTGATCTTCACCGAGCACCTGCCGAGCGGCGCCACGCTGGCCGCCACCGGCGTGCAGACACCCGGGGTGCTGGACGACCTGTACGCGGCCAGGGCCGCGAAGGCCCAACTCGGCCCGGTCTACCGGAAGTCCGACGGCTGGGGCTGGTGGGACGGTGACCGCGAGGTGACCCTCTCGCTCTGGGCGCCGACCGCCACCGAGGTCTCGGTGCAGCTCTTCGACCGGGCGACCGGGGGCACGGCGCGGACGGTGCCGCTGCGCCGGGACGAGGCGACCGGTGTCTGGTCGCTGACCAGGGACGCCGACGAACTGGACGGCAAGTACTACCTGTACCAGGTCAAGGTCTGGGCGCCGAGCGTCCGGCAGAACGTCACCAACCTGGTCACCGACCCGTACTCGGTGGCGCTCTCGGCGGACTCCAAGCGCAGCCTGGTGGCCGATCTGACCGACCGTGACACCAAGCCGCGCGGCTGGGACGCGCACCGGTCGCCGCAGGCGGTGCCGCCGAGCCGGCAGCAGATCCAGGAGCTGCACGTCCGGGACTTCTCCTCGGCCGACGCCACCGTGCCGGCCGCCGAGCGGGGCACCTACCGGGCGTTCACCGAGTCGAAGTCGGCCGGCATGCAGCACCTGCGGGAACTGGCCAAGGCCGGGGTGACCACCATCCACCTGCTGCCGACCTTCGACATCGCCACCGTCCGGGAGAACCGGGCCGACCAGAAGCTGCCCGCCTGCGACCTGAACTCCCTTGCGGCGGACAGCGAGCAGCAGCAGGAGTGCGTGGCGGCGGTGCAGGCCGAGGACGCGTACAACTGGGGCTACGACCCGCTGCACTACACCGTCCCGGAGGGCTCGTACGCCACCGAGGCGAACGGGACGGCGCGGACCGTGCAGTTCCGCGAGATGGTGCAGGCGATGCACGAGGCGGGCCTGCGGGTGGTGCTGGACGTGGTCTACAACCACACCGCGGCGGCCGGCCAGGCCGAGCACTCGGTGCTCGACAAGGTGGTGCCCGGCTACTACCAACGGCTCAGCGACGCGGGCGCGGTGACCACCGACAGCTGCTGCGCGGACACCGCGCCGGAGCACGCGATGATGAACAAGCTGGTGGTCGACTCGGTGCTGACCTGGGCGAAGGAGTACCGGGTCGACGGCTTCCGGTTCGACCTGATGGGCCTGGACCCGAAGCAGACCATGCTGGACGTCCGGTCGGCGCTGCGCGGGCTCAGCAAGGAGCGGGACGGGGTCGAGGGGAAGGACGTCTTCCTCTACGGCGAGGGCTGGAACTTCGGCGTGGTGGCCAACAACTCCCGTTTCGTGCAGGCGAGTCAGCTCGAGATGGCGGGTACCGGCATCGCCACCTTCAACGACCGGGTGCGGGACGCGGCCCGGGGCGGCAACTTCATGCTGAGCTCGGCGCCCCAGCAGGGCTTCGCCTCGGGTCTGTACACCGACCCCAACGGGTCGGCTGCGAACGGCACCTCGGCCGAGCAGCGGGCCCGGCTGCTGCACCAGATGGACCAGATCAAGATCGGCCTGACCGGCAACCTGGCCGGTTTCGCGTTCACCGACAGCAGCGGAAAGCCGGTCACCGGCGCGGGAGTCGACTACAACGGCGCCCCGACCGGCTACGCGGCCGAGCCCGGCGAGGCGGTCGAGTACGTCGACGCGCACGACAACGCCGACCTGTTCGACGCGCTGGCCTACAAGCTGCCGACCACGACCACCCCGGCGGACCGGGCCCGGATGCAGGCGCTCGGGCTCTCGCTGACCGCGTTGAGCCAGGGGCCCGGCTTCGCGCAGGCGGGCAGCGACCTGCTGCGTTCCAAGTCGCTGGACGCCAACTCGTTCGACTCGGGTGACTGGTTCAACGCGATCCAGTGGGACTGCACCCAGGGCAACGGCTGGGGCCGGGGCCTGCCGATGGCGGCCGACAACAAGGAGCTGTGGCCGACCGCCAAATCCCTGCTGGCCGACCCCCGGCTGACCGTGGGCTGCAACGAGATCCAGGCCACCGGCGCGCAGTTCGGGCAGTTCCTGCGGATCAAGCAGTCCTCGCCGCTGTTCGCGCTGGGCAGCGCGAAGGAGGTGCAGCAGCGGCTGTCCTTCCCGCTCTCGGGCACAGCAGATCCTGGCCGGCCTGAAGGACACCCGTCAGTCACTGCACCAGGTGCAGGCGCAGGGCTCCGATCCGGTGGTGAAGAACGCCTCCTTCACAGCCTCCACCGGTACCTTCACGGTTCCCGCTCGTACGGTGGCGGTGTTCGTACAGGGCTAGTTGGCCGAAAACAGTCGCCCGGCGGCTTCCGGTGGTGACACCGGAGCCCCGGGCGGCGCTGTTTCCGGAAGCCGTCCGGAGAGGGTGCGAACAGCCGACCGACCGTCCGGCCGGGGGTGGATCGGCGCACTGTTCAGCACCGATGGGGCGGATGCGAAGCGCGAGCCGCAACATGACAACCATCGCCAGATGGACCCTACCGACCGACCGGTCCGACACTTCGTCAGGTCGCGGGTGCCTGGGGCGGATATCGGCCAAACCGTGGCATGCATCTGTCATTCATCACTCGTTTGCTGCCACGATTCCCCCGGCTGCAGACGAGCCGGGCCCCAATACCCCCCGCTGCAGCAGTTCCAGCGCAGGCAAGGCGCTACCAAAGCACCACTCCTTTGTACGCACCGACCTGGGCCGCGCACCAGTGGCCCGGGGCCCCCGCTGTGCCGCAACCCCGCGGCCAGGTTCTCTCCACCGTTCGTGAACCCCGCGACCGGTCGGAAAAGGAGTCCGCATGTCCCGCTACACCCATGCCCGGGTGACGTTGGCCGCCCTCGCGGCCACCACCGCACTGGTGGTGACCGCACTGCCCACCATGGCGCAGGCGGCCCCCCAGGCCCCCGCACCGGTCAGCCAGGCGGCTGCCGGCAAGGCTCAGCTGCTGTCCGACGCGGGCCAGAAGGGTGCCGGCCTGGTCTCGGCGCTCGGTCTGACCAGCCAGGAGAAGCTGATCGCCAAGGACGTCGTGGTCGACGCCGACGGCTCCCGCCACCTGCGCTACGAGCGCACCTACGGCGGTCTCCCGGTGCTCGGCGGCGACCTGGTGGTCCACCAGACCGCGGGTGGCGTCACCAAGGGTCTGGACCGGGCCAGCACGGCCTCGCTGGCCGGCGTCTCCACCACTCCGGCGCTGGCCGCCCCGAAGGCGCAGGCCGCCGCGCTCGCCGCCGCCCAGGGCTCCAGCCTGGACACCGCGCCGCGGCTGGTCCTCTGGGCTGCCGACAACGCGCCGAAGCTGGCCTGGGAGACCGTGGTCTCGGGCGTCGAGGCGGACGGCACCCCGGCCCGCACCCACATCGTGACGGACGCTCAGTCCGGCGTGGTGCTGAGCAAGTTCGAGGGTATCCAGAAGGGCACCGGCCAGGGCGTCTTCGTCGGCAACGTCAACATCGGCACCTCGCTGTCGGGTTCGACGTACCAGATGAAGGACACCGCCCGCGGCGGGCAGTACACCACCAACCTGAACAACGGGACCTCCGGCAACGGCACCCTGTTCACCAAGGCCACCGACGCCTGGGGCAACGGCCTGGCCAGCAACAAGGAGTCGGCCGCCGTCGACGCCCACTACGGTGCGGGCGCGACCTGGGACTTCTACAAGAACACCTTCAACCGCTCGGGCATCCGCAACGACGGTGTCGGCGCGTTCAGCCGGGTCCACTACGGCAGCAACTACGTCAACGCCTTCTGGGACGACAGCTGCTTCTGCATGACCTACGGTGACGGCTCGGGCAACAACGCCCCGCTGACCGCCCTGGACGTGGCGGGCCACGAGATGACGCACGGCGTCACCTCCAACACCGCCAACCTCACCTACTCCGGCGAGTCCGGCGGCCTCAACGAGGCCACCTCGGACATCTTCGGCACCATGGTCGAGTTCTACGCCAACCTCCCCGCCGACGTGCCGGACTACCTCATCGGCGAGGAGATCAACATCAACGGGGACGGCACGCCGCTCCGTTACATGGACAAGCCCTCCAAGGACGGTTCCTCCAAGGACGCCTGGTACTCGGGCATCGGCAACGTGGACGTCCACTACTCCTCGGGCCCGGCCAACCACTTCTTCTACCTGCTGTCCGAGGGCAGCGGCGCGAAGGTCATCAACGGGGTCAGCTACAACAGCCCGACCACCAACAACATCGCGGTCACCGGCATCGGCCGGGACAAGGCCGCGGCGATCTGGTACCGCGCGCTGACGGTCTACATGACCTCCAGCACCAACTACGCGGCCGCCCGCACCGCCACCGAGAAGGCCGCGACCGACCTGTACGGCGCGGGCTCGGCCGAGCTGCTCGCGGTCGGCACCGCGTGGGCCGGCGTCAGTGTCGGCACCGTGCCCACGAACCCGGGCACCGTGACCGTCACCAACCCGGGCAACCAGACCACCAAGATCAACACGGCGGTCAGCCTGCAGATCCAGGCCACCGGTGGCACCGCCCCGCGGACCTTCACCGCCTCGGGCCTGCCGGCCGGTCTCTCGATCAGCTCCACGGGCCTGATCACCGGTACCCCGACCGCGCTCGGCACCTCGAACGTGACCGTCACCGCGACGGACAGCGCCTCGAAGACCGGCACGGCCAGCTTCACCTGGACCGTCAACAACGTCACCAGCACCTGCACCCCGGCGCAGCTGCTCGGTAACGCGGGCTTCGAGTCCGGTGCGACCGCCTGGACCCAGACCTCCGGTGTGATCGACAACGGCACCGG
>NZ_JBIWML010000001.1:902305-966994 GCF_044766665.1 Kitasatospora sp. NPDC101801 | reverse complement strand
GCGAACACGACGTGACCGTCGAGACCAGCACCGACCGCATCACGGGCGACCTCACCAAGTGGATGGCCGCCCGCGCTTCCTAAAACACGGCCTAGACGTCCTTGCGGCTGACGGACCGCCAGCCGCCCCAGACTGCCAGGGCGGCCCAGGCCGCCATGATCAGCAGGCCGGTCCAGTGGCCGTACCAGACGTTCGGGTCGGGCTGCTGCCGGAGGGCGTACTGCCCGGCCCGGTCCGGCAGGAACTGGGCGACGTCGCGGACCCCCGGGATCGCGCTGAGCATGATGGTGCCCAGGAACACGGTCGGGGTGAGCAGGCCCATGGCGGCGGTCAGGTTGCGCAGCATCGAGGTGACGCCCAGGCAGATCAGCACCAGCAGCGGGCAGTAGAGCACGCCGGCGATGAGGCTACGGACGGTGCCCGGGGCGGTCAGGTCCACGCCCAGCGTCGAGTCGACCGCGAGCAGACTGCCTCCGGTGACCAGCAGGCCGGCCAGCAGGCCGACCCCGGAGCCGACCAGCAGTTTGCCGCCGTACAGCAGCCCGCGCCGGGGCACGGCGGTGAGCGAGGACCGGATGGTGCCGGAGTTGTACTCCTGGCCCATCAGCAGGATGCCGAAGCAGGCGAGCGCGACCTGACCGAAGTTGAAGCCGTAGAACACGCCGATGCTGGGGTCCTCGGTCAGCGAGGTGTCCTGGGCGTAGGCCAGGTTGACCGCCAGCGTGATGCCGACGCTGAGCAGCACGGCCAGCAGCGGGGTGAACCACTGCGAGCGCAGGGTGGTGAGCTTGGTCCACTCGGAGCGCAGCACGGTCGTGGTGGTCATGCCGCCACCGCCCGGTACTCGACGCTGTCGGCGGTCATCCGCATGAAAGCCTCCTCCAGAGAATCCTGTTGAGCCGAGATCTCGTACAGCACCACCCGGTGCTCGGCGGCGAGCCGGGCGAACTCCTCGCCGGTCACGCCGTGCACCTCCCAGGCCCCGCCCTCGGCCGGTTCGGCGGTGAGCGCCAAACTCCGGAGCAGATCGGCCAACTTGACCGGATCGACGGCCCGGACCCGGAGCCGGGGGCGGCCGTGCGCGGCGATGAAGTCCGCGGTGCTCGCGTCGGCCAGCAGGCGGCCCCGGCCGATCACCACCAGGTGATCCGCCGTCAGCGCCATCTCCGACATCAGGTGCGAGGAGACCAGCACCGCCCGTCCCTCGGCGGCCAGGCCGCGCAGCAGGGTCCTGATCCACCGGATGCCCTCCGGGTCGAGGCCGTTCACCGGTTCGTCCAGCAGCAGCACCGGCGGGTCGCCGAGCAGGGCCGCCGCCACCCCGAGCCGCTGGCGCATCCCCAGCGAGAAGCCCTTGACCCGCTTGCGGGCCACCTCGGCCAGGCCGACCTGGGCCAGCACCTCGGCCACCCGGCGGTCCGGGATGCCGTTGCTGCGGGCCAGGCAGCGCAGGTGCCCCCGGGCGGTCCGGCCGCCGTGCACGGCGTGCGGATCCAGCAGCGCGCCCACCCGCCGCAGCGGGTCGGTCAGTTCGGCGTACGGCGTGCCGTCGATCAGCGCCTGCCCGGTGGTCGGCCGGTCCAGCCCGAGGATCATCCGCAGGGTGGTGGTCTTGCCCGCGCCGTTGGGGCCGAGGAAGCCGGTCACGCTGCCGGGCCGCACCTCGAAGCCGAGCCCGTCCACCGCCCGGGTCTCCCCGTAGTTCTTGCTGAGGTCCTGTACTCGGATCACGGCTTCCTCCCCTGGTCGTTGCTGACGTGATCCATTCCAGCCGAGCCGGTCGGCCCGGGGATCCCGCCGGGGAGGGGACCGGCTCCCTCCTGAGAGGGAGCCGGTCCGGGGCGATCAGCTGGCACGATGGCGGGATGCCCAGGATCTTCGCGCCCCTGTTGGCCGCGGCCACCTATGCCAGGTGGCTGCACCTGCTGATCGGTGTGGTCTTCGTCGGGGTGGTGCTGCTGGTCTACCCGGGGACCGAAGGGGTCACCACGACCCGGGTCCTGACGGTCAGTGTGCTGCTGGACAGTGCGCTGCTCACGCTGGCCGCACTGGTGCCCGCCACCCGCCGGGCCGAGGGGGTGCAGGCCCGGTTGCTGCTGCTGCCCGACCGGGAGGAGCAGATCGGGGTCACCGGCTCGACGGGCTGGGCCGACCGGCGGCGGACGGCCGGCTGGCTGATCGGCCGGGTCGCGCTGGGTTCGGTGGTCGGTGTCGCCACGGTGCACGGACTGGCCTCGGTCTGGTCGCTGTGCACCCAGCCGTTCCGGGGTCGGACCCCCAGCCTGTTCGGCTGGCAACTTCCGGACGGGTGGCCGCTGCTGCTCGATCCGATGCTCGCACCGGTCCTGCTGTTCGGGCTGGTCTGGTTCGTGGTGCTCGCCGGGAGGCTGCAACTCGCCATGGCGGTGAGCCTGTTGGGAGCATCGTCGGCCGAGCGGCTGGCCGAGGCGGAGCTGCGGGCCGAACGGCTGCTGGAGCGCAACCGGCTGGCCAGGGAGCTGCACGACTCGATCGGCCACGCGCTCACGGTCACCGTGCTGCAGGCCGGCGCGGCCCGGGAGGTGGCCGATCCGGCCTTCGTGGCCAAGGCGTTGGAGGTGATCGAGGAGACCGGGCGGCAGGCGATGGACGACCTGGAACGGACCCTGGTGCTGCTCCGGGACACCCCCGAGGGGACCGCCGTCGAGCAGCCGGGCGTGGAGCAGCTGCCCGGGCTCTTCGAGACCGCCCGGGCGGCGGGCCACCCGGTCGAGGCCACGGTGGAGATCCCGGCCGGCGCACTGCCCGGGGTGCTGTCCCGGGAGGCGTACCGGATCGTCCAGGAGGCGGTGACCAACGTGCTCAAGCACGCACCCGGCGCGCCGATCGTACTCAGGATCGTGGTCCGGGCCGGGCAGTTGGAGCTGCGGTGCGTCAACGGCCGGTCTGGCGAAGGAGGTTCGCGCAAGGGTGGCGGCAAGGGCCTGCGCGGCCTGCGGGAGCGGGCCACCCTGCTGGGCGGCGAGGCCACCGCCGGTTGGCAGGGTGACGACTGGGTGCTCGCCGTTCGGCTGCCACTACGGTTGGGATCATGATCGACATTCTGCTGGCGGACGACGAGGAGCTGGTCCGTGCCGGGCTGCGGGCCGTGCTGGAGGCGCAGGGCGACCTGCGGGTGGTGGGCGAGGCGGCGGACGGCGTGGAGGCGATGACGCTGGCCCGCTCGCTGAAGCCGGACGTGGTGCTGATGGACGTCCGGATGCCCGAGGTGGACGGGCTGACCGCGACCAGGGCGATCCTGGCGGGCAGCGCCGACCCGCCGAAGATCCTGGTGGTCACCACCTTCGAGAACGACGACTACGTCTACGAGGCGCTGCGCGCCGGTGCCGACGGCTTCCTGCTCAAGCGCGCCCGCCCGGCCGAGATCGCGCACGCGGTGCGGCTGGTCGCGGCGGGGGAGTCGCTGCTCTTCCCGGCCGCCATTCGCCGACTGGCCGCCGAGCGCGCCAACCGCCCGGCCGAACAGGCGATGGCCCGGGCCGGGCTGACGGAGCGGGAGGCGGAGGTGCTGCGGCTGGTGGCGCGGGGGCTCTCCAACGGCGAGATCGCCGAGCAGCTCTTCCTCGGCGTGCAGACCGTGAAGACGCACGTCAGCAGCGTGCTCGGGAAGCTCGGTGCCCGGGACCGGACGCAGGCGGTGATCATGGCGTACGAATCCGGGTTCGTACCGCGTTGACGCGCGCGGGCTGCCGGGTTTCGGGGCGGTCAGCTGTTAGTAGTTGTTCGTATGAGACGTCATGCCGTAGTGCTGAGCTGTGCCGCCGTGCTGTCGGCCGGCCTCGGTTCGCTCGCGCTGACCGGGCCGCCGGCCGCGGTGTCGCCGACCGCTCTGTCCAGCGCGCAGCTGGTGCAGCTGCGGAACCAGTCGGTGCCCGCGATCGGGCTGGACGCCTTCACCGGCAGCTACGGGGAGGCCGAGAGCACTGCGGTCGGTGACATCGACAACGGTGATTTCAGCGACCCGGACGGGGTGCTGAACCTGGTCAGCATCGCCACTCGGGTGACGCGGACCGAGGCGGCCGCCTCCAGGTACTACGGGCAGGCCCAACTCACCGACTTGGTGGTGCACTTCAGGAGCAAGCAACTGGTCGAGATCCGGGCCGTCGGCGGCACCGGGGTGGCCGCGCTGGACTCGTACGCGGAGTGCGTGCCGCCGCCGATCGGGCCGTTCGCACTGGCGTACAACCGGACCGACGGTGCCCAGATCACCGTGCTCGGGCAGCGGGTGCCGGTCGGCACCTCCACGCTGTCGATCACCGGGGCCGACCTGGACGTGCCGACCATCGGCGCCAGCACGCTGACCGTGGTGGTGACGGCGCATCAGGACCCGTCCTCCCAGAGTCGGCAGGGCACGGCCGAGGCGTGGCTGGACATCCGGGTGTCCGGCACGCTCAACAACACCGGGGGCAGCCAGGTCTACCAGGGCGAGATCTCGTCGATGCGGCTGGGCGAGGTGCACGCGCGCTGCGACGTCCCCACGCCGACGCCCACGCCGACGCCCACGCCGACGCCCACGCCGACGCCCACGCCGACGCCCACGCCGACGCCCACGCCGACGCCCACGCCCACGCCCACGCCGACCCCGAGCCCCACGCCCAGCCCGGAGCCGAGCGTCACCCCGACCCCGACCCCGACCCCGACCCCGACGCCGACGCCCGAGCCGAGTGTGACCCCGGCCCCGAGCCCCTCGCGGACGACGGCCGGTCCGGTCCCGCCGCCCGACGGTGGTGACGGTGGTGGGCTCCCCGACACCGGCGGATCGGGCTGGGGCCCGCCGCTGGCGGCGGTCCTGCTGGCCGGTGCGGGTGTCGCGCTGGTGCTGGCAGCTCGCCGACTGCGCCGCTGACGGTGGGTCAGGCCGGGTAGGCGTGGGTCTGGGTGGCCTTGACGGCAGCCCAGACCGGGCTGCCCGGCGCCAGGTCCAGCTCGGCCACGGCGGTGGGGGTCAGGTCGGCGGCCATCGGCAGCGCGCCGGTCAGGTCGACCCGGACCTGGTCGCCGTGCAGGTCGAGCCCGGCCACCTCCAGCTGCCAGACGTTGCGCGCGCTGGAGTCGGGCCGGGTCCGGTGCAGCGTGACGGCGGCGGGCGGGAACGCGACGAAGGCGGGCCCGGTCAGCTCCTCGGTGGTGGCCAGCACCGGGCCGCCGTCCGGGAGGGTGACGGTGTGTCCGGCGGCGGTGCCCTGGTAGAGGTTGAGGCCGACCAGCCGGGCGATGTAGTCGGTGCGCGGGCGCCGGGCGATCTCGGCCGGGGTGCCGGACTGGACCTCGCGGCCGTCCTCGATCACCACCAGCCGGTCGGCGAGCACCATGGCGTCCAGCGGGTCGTGGGTGACCAGCACCGCGACCGCCTCGAACTCGCGGAGGTGCCGCCGGAGCTGGGAGCGGACGTCCAGCCGGGTCCGGGCGTCCAGCGCGGCGAGCGGCTCGTCCAGCAGCAGCAGCCGGGGGTGGACGGCGAGCGCCCGGGCCAGCGCGACCCGCTGGGCCTGCCCGCCGGAGAGCGCGCCCGGTCTGGCCTGGGCGTGCTCGGCCAGGCCCATCCGTTGCAGCCAGGGCAGCGCGGCCTCCCGGGAGGCGCGTCGGCCCAGGCCCCGGCAGCGCGGCCCGAAGGCGACGTTGTCCAGGGCGGACAGGTGCGGGAAGAGCAGGTAGTCCTGGAACACCACGCCGACCGGCCGTCGCTCGGCGGGTGTGTGCACCCCCGTGCCCGGCTCCTCCAGGGTGCTGCCGTCGAGCCGCAGGTGACCGTCCGTCAGCGGGAGCAGCCCGGCCAGCGCCCGGAGCGCGGTGGACTTGCCCGCGCCGTTCGGACCGAGCAGGGCGATCACCTCGCCGGGCGCGGCCCGCAGCCCGAGGTCGAGCCGGAAGCCCGAGCGGTTGGCGTGGCCGGGGCGTTCGACCACCAGGCGGGCGTCCAGCGAGATGTTCATCGGCCTCTCCGGGGCGGGACGGAAGACGGGCCGGAGGTCTCCGCTCCGGAACTCCTGCCCGTCATGGTCATGAGTTGGACATCCGCCGGCCGCGCAGGCCCGCCAGCACGGTGATGGAGACCGCCAGCAGCACCAGGCTGAGCGCGATCGCCGCCTCCGGTTCGGACTCCATCGCCAGGTAGACCGCCAGCGGCATGGTCTGGGTCTGGCCGGGGAAGTTGCCCGCGAAGGTGATGGTGGCGCCGAACTCGCCGAGCGCGCGGGCCCAGGCGAGCACCGAACCGGCCGCGATGCCCGGGGCGATCAGCGGCAGGGTGACCCGGCGGAACGCGGTCAGCCGGGAGGCGCCCAGGGTGGCGGCGGCCTCCTCGTACCGGGGGTCGGCGGCCCGCAGCGCGCCCTCGACGCTGATCACCAGGAACGGCATCGCGACGAACGCCTCGGCCAGCACCACGCCCGAGGTGTGGAACGGCAGGGTGATCCCGAAGGCCGAGTCCAGCCAGCGTCCGGCGATGCCGTTGCGGCCGAGCACCAGCAGCAGGGCCACCCCGCCGACCACCGGCGGCAGCACCAGCGGCAGGGTCACCAGCGCCCGGACGAACCGCCGCCCGGGGAACTCCGTCCTGGCCAGCAGCCAGGCCAGCGGCACCCCGAGCAGCAGGGACAGCGCGGTCGCCGCCGTCGCGCAGATCAGCGAGAGCCGCAGCGCCTCCCAGACCTCGGGGCTGGTGAGCTGCCTGGGCAGGTCACTCCACGGGGCCCGGACCAGCAGCCCGACCAGCGGCAGCACCAGGAAGGCGAGGCCGAGCAGGGCGGGCAGCAGGAGCGCGAACGGCGCTCGCCGGAACGCGGGTCGTGCGGGTGTCACGGTGCCTGGAAGCCCGCCGCGGTGAGCACCCGTCGGGCGTCGGCGGACTGGATGTAGGCGGCGAACGCGGCGGCGCCGTCGGCGTTGGGGGCCTTGGTCAGCGCGGCGATCGGGTAGTCGTTGACGGCCTTGGCGGCCTCGGGGAAGTCCACACCGTCGATCTTCGCAGCATCGGCGATCACATCGGTCCTGTACACGAGCGAGGCGTCCACCTCACCGAGTTCGACCTTGGTCAGGGCGCCCTTGACGTCCTGCTCCAGGGTGACCGGGGTGAGGTTGACCTCGCCCGCCTTGAGGGCGGTCACGGCGGCGGCGCCGCACGGCACCTCCTTCGCGCAGAGCGCGACCTTGAGCCCGGCGCCGGCCAGGTCCTTCAGCGCGGCGATGTGCCTGGGGTTGCCCTTGGGCACCGCGATGGTGAGCGTGTTGCGGACGAAGACCTTGGAGTCGGCCGCCGCCTTGGCGTCGGTGACGGTCTTCATGGTGGCCGGGCTGGCCGCCGCGAACACGTCGGCGGGCGCGCCCGAGACGATGCTCTGGGCCAGCGCGGAGCTGCCGCCGAAGTTGAACTTCACGGAGACGCCCGGGTAGGCGGTCTCGAACTTCTTGCCCAGCTCGGTGAAGCTCTCCTTCAGCGAGGCGGCCGCGAAGACGGTGACCGTGCCGGAGAGCTTGCCGCCACCGGAGGCCGAGGAGGACGCCGAGGGGGTGCCGGAGCTGCTGCTGCACGCGGTCAGCCCGGCGGCCAGCGCGAGTGCGGTGACGGCCAGGGCGGTGCGGCGGACGGTGATGGACATGCGGGTGGTCCCCTCCTACTTCCGGTGAGGCGATCATAGTGCCGCACGTTCGGTCCAAAAATCCCCTGTCTCATCGCACGGGCCAGTCAGAAGGCCGGACCGGGCCAGCATGTGCGAACCGACCAGCGGGGCATTCCGGCTCTTCTGTGCTGACAGGGGGTCAGCTAACTTGGTGGGACACGCACAAGTGTTCAGTGACCAGGGGGTTTCTCTTGCCGACCACTCAGATCCCGGGCCCGACCGGGGTGCCGCTGCTGGGCTCGATGTTCGACCTGAAACGCGATCCGCTCGGCACCTACCTGGGCGCCCAGCGGGAGTACGGCGACGTGGTGCGGTTCACCGCCGGGCCGCCCGGGCTGCGGGCGGAGTTCTACGGGGTCTACTCGCCGGAGGGGGCCCAGCAGGTGCTGGCCGGCCAGGCGGCCAACTTCCGCAAGGAGAACACCTTCTACGAGGAGATCCGGCAGAGCTTCGGCAACGGCCTGCTGACCTCGCAGGACGCCGACTACCAGCGCCAGCGCCGGCTGATCCAGCCGCTCTTCACCCGCCGCCGGGTGGACGGCTACGCCGAGGCGATCGCGGTGGAGACCGAGCTGATGGTCGAGCGCTGGGTCGCCGAGCCGAGCGGCACGGTGGACGCGGTGGACGAGATGTCCCGGTACGCGCTGCGGACGGTGGCCCGGATCCTGTTCGGTGCCGACCTGGAGGCCGCGCTGGACTCGGTCCGGGTGAACTTCCCGGTGATCAACCACTACGTCACCGCCCGCGCCTTCCAGCCCCGGCGCATCCCGCGCAGCTGGCCGACGCCGACCAACAAGCAGGCGGCGGCCGCCGAGCAGGCCCTGTTCGCGGTCTGCGACACCATCATCGCGGCACGCGGGGCGTCCGCCGCCGAGGCCCAGGACCTGCTCGGCCTGCTGGCCGCGGCCCGGGACGAGGACGGCGCACGGCTGGACCTGACCGAGCTGCGCGAGCAGGTGCTGATCTTCCTGCTGGCCGGCCACGAGACCACCGCCACCTCGCTGACCTTCGCCCTGCACCTGCTCGGCCACCACCCCGAGGTGCAGCGCCGGGTCCGCACCGAGCTGGACACGGTGTTCGCCGACGGGCACCGGCCGACCGCCGCCGACTACAACGACCTGCCGTACCTGACCATGGTGCTCAAGGAGGCGATGCGGCTCTACCCGGCCGCGCCGGTGATCGGCCGGCTCGCGGTCGCGGAGTGCGTGATCGGCGACACCGTGATCCCGGCCGGGGCCAACGTGATGGTCGCCCCGTACGTGGTGCACCGGCACGCCGGGCACTGGAAGGACCCGGAGGGCTTCGACCCCGAGCGGTTCACCCCGGAGGCGGAGGCCGGCCGGCACCGGTACGCCTGGTTCCCGTTCGGCGGCGGGCCGCGCGCCTGCATCGGCCAGCACTTCTCGATGCTGGAGTCGGTGCTCGGCCTGGCCGGCGTGCTGCGGACCTTCGAGGTGGAGGCGCTGGACGCCCGCGAGGTGCCGCTGAGCCACGGCATCACGCTGGAGGCGGCCGGGCCGGTGCGGATCAGGCTGACCCGGCGGTAGGCCCGGAGTGCGGAGTGCCGTCCCGACGGTCGTGGTCGGGGCGGCGCACGGGGCGGGTGTGACGGCTGGTCAGTCGTGCGCCCGGCGCACAACACCCGCTCCAGTGCAGCACATTCGAGCTCCGGCGTGGGCTGTTTTTCACATCTTCGCGTAACCGCCTGTGATCGATCGGTAGCGTCCGGCGCATCCGCATTCGACATCGCACAGGCGACCGGCACCCGGCCGGGTCGTCCGGAGGCCCGATGGGACACCTGGACCACTTCAGCTTCGGCTGGCCGACCCCGGCCATCTCCTACGCGATGGCCTGCGTCGGCGCGGCGCTGGGCCTGCGCTGCACCCTGCGGGCGCTCTCCGCCACCGGCGCCTCCCGGCGGAACTGGCTGATCACCGCCGCCGCCGCGATCGGTTCGGGCATCTGGACCATGCACTTCATCGCGATGTTCGGCTTCACGGTGGACGGCACCGAGCTGCGCTACAACGTGCCGCTCACCGTGCTGAGCCTGCTGGTCGCCGTCCTGGTGGTCGGGCTCGGCGTCTTCGCCGTCGCGTACGGGCGGCACCGGGGCCGGTCGCTGCTGCTCGGCGGGCTGATCACCGGGGTCGGGGTGGCGGCCATGCACTACCTCGGGATGGCGGCCGTCCGGCTGCACGGCACGGTCGACTACGACCTCGGCACGGTCGCGCTCTCGGTGCTGATCGCGATCGGGGCGGCGACCGCCGCGCTCTGGGCCGCCGTCACCATCCGCAACGTATACGCGGCCGGGGCCGCCGCGCTGGTGATGGGCATCGCGGTGAGCTGCATGCACTACACCGGCATGGCCGCCGTTCAGGTCGAACTGCACCCGTCCCGGGCCGAGTTGGGCGGGGCGACGCCGATGCAGTTCATCTTCCCGCTGGCGGTCGGGCTCGGCTCCTTCCTGTTCCTGACCTCCGCCTTCGTCGCGCTCTCGCCGACCGCGCAGGAACGCGCCGCCTACCGGGAGGCCGGCCGGCTGGCGAGCGAGGAGCTCGACCGGGCGGCGTGAGCCCGCCGCCCCGGCCACGTCCGTCGACCACCCACCACCGAAAGGGCCCTGAGCACATGGGAACCCACGCGGGCCCGCCCGCCCGGGAGGCCGCCGCCGTCCCCCGACCCGCCGCGCACGCGCTGCTGCGGCGGCTGCGCCCCCGCACCGTACGCGCCAGGATCGTCGCCCTGCTGATGGTCCCGGTGGTCTCCGTGATGGCCCTCTGGTCCTTCGCCACCGTGACCACCGCGCAGCAGGTCTGGGACCTGCTGCGGCTCCAGCAGGTGAACGGCGAACTGCTCGACCCGGTGAACGCCACCGTGGCCGGCCTTCAGGCCGAACGGGTGGCCGCCGGACTGCAGTTGGCCGCGCCCGGGGCCGGCCGCGAGGCGGCGCTCCGGGAGGCCGCCGAGGCCACCGACCGGGCGGTCGCCCCGCTCGGGATCGGCGTCGGCTACAACCGGGCCGACGCCCGGGGCCTCGGCGCCGAGGCGGCCGACCGGGTGGACGCGCTGGGTGCGGCCGTCAGCGGTCTGACCGAGCTGCGCCGCCGGGTGACGGAACGTTCCGTCAGCTGGGCCGAGACCTATGCCGCGTACACCGCCGCGATCGACCGTGCCTTCGAGGTGACCGGTGCCACCACCTCGCTCCAGGACCACCGGGTGGCCTCGGACGGCCGGGTGCTGCTGGAGTTCGCCCGCTCCCGCGAACTCCTGGCCAGGGAGGACGCGTTGCTCCGCACCGGCCTGCGGACCGGCCTGCTGCTGGAGTCCCAGCGGGTCGAGTTCGCCGCCGCGGTCTACGCCCGCCGGCTGTTCGAGCAGACCGCCGCCCCCGACCTGCGCCCGGCGGACCGGGCCGCGCTGCTCGCCGTCCTGAACGGCACCGACCACCGCGGGCTGGTCCGGTACGAGGACACCGTCCGCTCCGCCGTGGACGGCCGGGCCGCGGTCGACGCGGTGAGCGCCGAGCAGTGGTCGGTGGCCGCCGACAACGTGGCCCGCACCCTGCGCGCGGTGGAGACCAACGCCGGTACGGCCGCCGCCGTGCAGGCCCACCCGTACGGGCTCGGGCTGTTCAGCTCCTCCGGCGCCGCCGTGCTGCTCGGCCTGCTCGCGGTGGTCGCCTCGCTGCTGATCTCGGTGCAGATCGGCCGTGGTCTGGTCACCGAGCTGATCGGGCTGCGGAACTCCGCGCTGGAGCTGGCCGGCCGCAAACTCCCGGGCACCATGCGGCGGTTGCGCGCGGGCGAGGAGATCGACGTGGAGACCGAGGCGCCGCTGCGCCGGCACGGCGCGGACGAGATCGGGCAGGTGCACGGTGCGCTCGGCTCGGTCCAGCGGGCGGCGGTGACCGCGGCGGTCGAGCGGGCCGAGGTGCTCTCCGGCGTCTCCGGGGTCTTCGTCAACCTGGCCCGGCGCAGCCAGGTGCTGGTGCACCGTCAGCTCACCCTGCTGGACACCATGGAGCGGCGTACCGAGGACCCGGCCGAGCTGGAGGACCTGTTCCGGCTGGACCACCTGACCACCCGGATGCGGCGGCACGCCGAGGGCCTGATCATCCTCTCCGGGGCGGCCCCGGGCCGGGGTTGGCGCAATCCGGTGCCGCTGATGGACGTGGTGCGGGCGGCGGTCTCCGAGGTCGAGGAGTACGCCCGGGTCGAGGTGCACCGCCTCCCGTACGCGGCGGTGGCCGGGCAGGCGGTCGCCGACCTGACCCACCTGGTGGCCGAACTGGTGGAGAACGCCACCGGGTTCTCGCCCCCGCACACCAAGGTGCACGTCCGGGGCGAGCAGGTCGGCAACGGCTACGCGCTGGAGATCGAGGACCGGGGCCTCGGGATGGGTCCGGAGGCACTGGCCGACGCCAACCGGCGGATCGAGGCGGCCCAGCAGGTCGACCTGTTCGACAGCGACCGGCTCGGCCTGTTCGTGGTCAGCCGGCTGGCCCGCCGCCAGGACGTCCGGGTCTCGCTGCGGACCTCCGCGTACGGCGGCACCACGGCGGTCGTGCTGCTGCCCAACGCCCTGTTGGAGAACCCCCGTCCGGAGCGCGAGGCGATCGGCTCCGGGCCGGCCGGGGCCGCTCCGCCGGTGCCTTCGGCAGCGGTGCCCGCGGTCTCCGCGCCGCCGGGCCGGGACGCCTTCGGCGCCGGGCTGCTGCGGCCGACCCCGTTCCCGGCCGTCGCGGCGGCGGTGCCACCGCCGCCGAGCGCGCCGCCCTCGCTGCGCGCCGTACCGGACCCGGCGCCGCGCCCCCGGCCGGGTCGGCCTGCGGTCACCGAGCCGGCGCCGGCGCCGGAGTCGGAGGACCTGCCGCGCCGGGTCCGGCAGGCCAGCATGGCGCCGCAGCTGCGGGAGGCCCCGGAGCGCCCGCAGACCCGGCCCCGCCCGGACGGCCCGCCCCGGCTGGGCCGCAACCCCGAGGAGGCCCGCGCCGCGATGTCCGCCTACCAGCGCGGGTGGGCCCGGGGCAAGAACCAACGGACCGTCGACAGCACCGAGGGAGAGACCCGATGACCAACGCTGCGGCCCGACCGGGTGAGTTCAACTGGCTGCTCGACGAGCTGGTCTCCCGGGTGGCCCAGATCAGATTCGCCGTGATGCTCTCGGCCGACGGCCTGGCGGTCGGCACCTCGGCCGGGATCGGCCGGGAGGACGGCGAGCACCTGGCCGCCGTCGCCTCCGGCTTCCACAGTCTGGCCAAGGGGGCCGCGCGGCACTTCGAGGCCGGTGAAGTCCGGCAGACCATGGTGGAGTTGGAGCACGGCTTCCTGTTCGTCGCGGCGGCCGGCGAGGGCAGCTGCCTGGCCGTGTTCGCGCAGGCCGACGCCGACCTCGGGCTGATCGCCTACGAGATGGCCCGGCTGGTCCGCCGGGTCGGGGAGCACCTGTACACGCCGCCGCGCGCCGGTCGGGGGCGGTGAGCCCGATGCCCTACCCGCAACGCCGCCACCTGCCCGACTCCCCGTTCGGCTTCCCGGCCCCGGCCGAGCCGCACACCCACTGGTACGACGGCGCGGCCGGCCCGATGGTCCGCCCGTACGCGCTGACCAAGGGCCGGACCAGGCCCACCGGGCGGGAGTTCGACCTGATCGCCTTGGTGGTCAGCGACGTCCCGGACAGCCCGGAGCTGCCGATCGGCCCCGAGCACGGCGCCATCCTCGACCTCTGCCGGGACAACGCGCTCTCGGTGGCCGAGATCGCCGCCGAGACCGACCTGCCGCTCGGGGTGGTCCGGGTGCTGCTCGGTGACCTGCTGGACGCCGAGTTCATCCGGGTCAGCCGCCCCGTACCGCCCGCCATGCTCCCCGACGAGCACATCCTCCGTGAGGTCATCAATGGACTCCGCGCGCTCTGAACGCCCCGACGACAGCCCGGCGCTGACCCTGAAGATCCTGGTCGCCGGGGGGTTCGGGGTCGGCAAGACCACCATGGTCGGCTCGGTCAGCGAGATCCGGCCGCTGCGCACCGAGGAGCAGCTCAGCCTCGCCGGGGCCGGGGTGGACGACCTCGGCGGGGTGGAGCAGAAGACCACCACCACGGTGGCGATGGACTTCGGCCGGATCACCATCCGGGACGGGCTCTCGCTCTACCTGTTCGGCACCCCGGGACAGGACCGGTTCTGGTTCCTCTGGGACGAGCTGGCCACCGGTGCGCTGGGCGCGGTGGTGCTGGCCGACACCCGGCGGCTGACCGACTGCTTCCCGGCGGTCGACTTCTTCGAGCACCGGGGCATCCCGTTCGTGGTCGCGGTGAACCGCTTCGCGGGCACCCGGGAGTTCCACCCCGAGGAGGTGTCCCGGGCGCTCGACCTGGACGCCGAGACACCCGTGGTGATCTGCGACGCCCGGCGGCGGGAGTCCGGCAAGGAGGTGCTGATCAACCTGGTCGAGCACGCCGGCCGGGTGCACGCGGCCCGGCTGCTCGCCGAGGTCGGCGGCTGAGCGTCCCCGACCGGGGCGCGCCGAGCCCGCTCGTGGCGTTCCGCTGACGGAGCGTCACGGGTCGTACGCTGAAAATGTGATCACCTACGAGTGCCGCAGACTGCGCACCCTGGCCGACGAGGAACGCTGGCCCGAGCTGCTCGGGTTCTACCGCGAGTCCCGGGCGGTCGGCGTCGCGCTGCGCGGCGAGGCCCAGGGTGCGGCCGAGACCGGGCCGCTCGGCCACCTGATCGCGTACGGGGCACCGCCGGAGCTGGCGGCCCGGCTGTTCGACCCGGACGGCGGCCCCGGCTCCGCCGCCACGGTGGCCGACCACGACGCCGGGCCGCTCTGGGAGGTGCTGGCCACCCGTCACTCCTGGCGACGGCTGGCCCCGTTGCTCGGTCCCGCGCGAGTCCGGCGGCTGGTCCAGCACACCCGGGTGCTGCTCGGCGAGGAGCTCGACCACGGTGCCGAACCGGACCGGGACGGCGTCCCGCTGACCCTGGAACCCTGGGAGCTGGCGGGCTGGGAGCCGGGCGCCCGGGTCCGCGAGTACCTGCGCACCGGCGGGGCCAGGCGCTCGCTGCTCAGCCTCCCGGCCGGCCGGGAGGGGCTCGGCCCGGTCGAACTGCCGGAGCCCGGCACGCTGGTCCGCGAACTGGCGGCGACCAGGCTGCTGGCCGCCGCGGTGCCCTGGGCCACCGCCCGCTGTGTCCGCGGCTCCGGCCCGGCCGCCGCCGCCCGACTCGCCACGTCCCGTCGGGTGACCGGCGGCTACCTCCCGCTCGGGGCGGTCTACCCCGCCCTGCTGCAGGCCGCCTCGGACGGCCCGGCCCGGGGCAGCGCCCAGGGCCGGATCGCGGTCTGGCGGCTGCTCGCCGCGATGACGGGCGAGTCGGCGGTCGGTGAGGTGGAGACCCTGGTGTCCCGCCTGCGCTGCTTCACCTGGCACGAGCCGACGGACGAACTCCGCTTCGTCCACCTGGCTCTGGAGGATCCGGCCACCGGCCTGGCCTGGGCGCTCAGCGGCGCGGTGCACGAGGGGGTCCGCGCCGGACGGTGACGGTGCCGGGTCGGTGCGGGCATGGAGCAGGCCCCCGCTCGACCGGGGGCTACCGGGCGGGGGCCTGCCGTTCGAGGGGGTGGGTCAGTGCGTCTTCTCCAGCGCGGGGGCGTCCGACTGGGCGGGGACGGCGGAGGTGTGACTGTCCACCAGGGTGGTCTCGTCGAAGGGGAGCCGGCCACCGAGGACCTGGTCGAGGCGCTCGCGGTCGAGCTCCTTGGTCCAGTGGCCGATCAGCACGGTGGCGACGGCGTTGCCGGCGAAGTTGGTGAGCGCGCGGGCCTCGGACATGAAGCGGTCGATGCCGACGATCAGGCCGACGCCGTCGACCAGTTCGGGGCGGTGCGACTGCAGGCCGCCGGCCAGGGTGGCGAGGCCGGCGCCGGTGACGCCGGCGGCGCCCTTGCTGGCGATGATCATGAAGAGCAGCAGGCCGAGCTGCTGGCCCAGCGACATCGGCTTGTCGAGCGCCTCGGAGATGAAGATCGAGGCCATCGTCAGGTAGATCGCGGTGCCGTCGAGGTTGAAGCTGTAGCCGGTGGGGACGGTGATGCCGACCACCGGGCGGCTGACGCCGAGGTGCTCCATCTTGGCGATCAGGCGGGGCAGGGCGCTCTCGGAGGAGGAGGTGGAGAGGATCAGCAGGAACTCGCGGCCGAGGTAGCGCAGCAGGGCGAAGATGTTGACGCCGGCCACCAGCCGGAGCAGCAGGCCGAGCACCACGACGACGAAGAGCGCGCAGGTGAGGTAGAAGCCGATCATGATGACGGCGAGGCTCTTCAGGGCGGCGGTGCCGGTGGCCCCGACCACCGCGGCGATCGCGCCGAACGCACCGACCGGCGCCAGCCACATGATCATCGACATGATCCGGAAGACCAGGCGCTGCAGGTGCTCCACCCCGCGCAGCACCGGAGTGCCGGCCGGCCCCATCGCCTGCAGCGCGAAGCCGGCCAGCAGGGCGACCAGCAGGGTCTGCAGCACCTTGCCCTCGGTGAGGGCGGAGAAGACCGTGGTGGGGATGATGCCGAGCAGGAAGTCGGTGGTGTCCTGGGCGTGGCCGGCGGTGGCCTGGGCGTGCCCGGCCTTGGCGAGCGCCTGGGTGAGGTGCAGGCCGGAGCCGGGCTCCAGCAGGTTGCCGACCAGCAGGCCGATGCCGAGCGCGACGGTGGACATCAGCAGGAAGTAGCCGAGGGCGAGGCCGCCGACCCGGCCGACCTTGGCGGCCTTGGTGACGGAGCCGATGCCGAGCACGATGGTGCAGAAGATCACCGGGCTGATCATCATCTTGATCAGGTTCACGAAGCCGGTGCCGACCGGCTTCAGGTCCACCGCGAAGTCCGGCGCGGCCAGGCCGACCGCGATACCGGCCAGCACCGCCACGATCACCGCGAGGTAGAGGTAGTGCGTCCGGTCCCGTCTCGGGGCTGCTGTGCTGGTCGTCATGGTGCGGCTCCTTCGCCTGCGGGTGCTGCGGCCCCGGGTGGTTGGGCCGATCCGACTATGGGCTCCGGAGTGACCGGGGTCACGTTTGAGTTCATAGAGTTCACGTCGCCCGGGCCGGATCTTGGGCCGCCGGGAGGACCGGTCCCCGGCCCGGCAGGGCACACTGGCTGGCATGGACGCGCACCCCGACCTCCCGCCGCCCCGGCGCGCACGCAGCCTGGCGGGCCAGCTCTTCGTGCTCCAGGTGGTCATCGTGGCCGCCGTGGTGGCCGGCGGCGCGGTGCTCGCCTACCTGTTCACCACCGGCCGGGCCGAGGACGCCGCCCGCCGGCAGGTCACCGCGGTGGCCCGCTCGGTGGCCGACACCCCGAGCGTCCGGGACGCCGCGCTCGGCCCCGACCCGTCCGCCGAGCTCCAGCCGTACGCGGAGCGGGTCCGCCAGGACACCGGGGTCGACTTCGTCACGGTGATGGGCACCGACGGCATCCGGTGGACCCACCGCGACCCGGCCCAGATCGGCCGCCCCTACCTCGGGCACACCGAACAGGCACTGGCAGGGCGGGTGTTCACCGAGACGTACACCGGCACGCTCGGCCCCTCGGTCCGGGTGGTGGCCCCGGTGCTGGACGGCGGCCGGGTGGTCGGGCTGGTCAGCGCGGGCATCACGGTGCAGTCGATCAGCGCCCAGCTGCGCGGCCCGCTGACCGCGCTGGGCGGGGTCGCGCTCGGCGCGCTGCTGCTCGGCGGGGCGGCCACCTACCTCGCCAACGCCCGGCTGCGGCGGCACACCCACGGCATGGGCGCGGCCCAGCTGAGCCACCTGTACGACTACCACCAGGCCACCCTGCACTCGGTCCGGGAGGGCCTGGTGCTGCTGGACGGCGCCGGGCGGGTGGTGCTCTGCAACGACGCGGCCCGTGAACTGCTGGGCCTGTCGGGTCACTTGGACGGCGTACCGGTCCGGTCGCTCGGCCTGCCGCCCTCGCTGGTCCGGGCGCTCGGCTCGGCCGAGCCGGTCCGGGACGAGCTGCACCTGACCGCCGAGCGGGTGGTGGTGCTGAACACCTCGGCGGTCGGCCCCGGCCTCGGCACCGTGGTGACCCTCCGGGACCACACCGAACTCCAGGGGCTGGTCGGCGAGTTGGACTCGGTACGGGGCTTCGCCGAGGCGCTCGGCGCGCAGGCGCACGAGGCCGCCAACCGGCTGCACACGGTGGTCTCGCTGATCGAACTCGGCCGGCACCGCGAGGCGGTGGAGTTCGCCACTGCCGAACTCGAACTCGCCCAGCAGCTCACCGACCGGGTGGTGGCGGCAGTCGCCGAACCGGTGCTGGCCGCCCTGCTGCTCGGCAAGACCGCCCAGGCCGCCGAGCGCGGCGTCGAGTTGACGCTGACCGAGGACAGCCGGATCGACGACGGCGTGCTGCCGCCCGGCCTGACCCCGCGTGACCTGGTCACCGTGCTGGGCAACCTGGTGGACAACGCGGTGGACGCCGCGATCGAGAACGCCGCCGCCCGGGCCCCCGAGGTCAGCGTCACCGCCCGGGTGGACGGCGCCGAACTGCTGCTCCGGGTCGCCGACTCCGGGGCCGGCATCGAACCGGACGCCGCCGCCGAGGTGTTCGGCCGGGGCTGGACCACCAAGGCGGCCGTCGGCGGCCGGGGGCTCGGGCTGGCGCTGGTCCAGCAGACCGCCCGGCGCAACGGCGGCACGGTGCAGATCGGCCGCTCGGACGGCGCGGTGCTCACCGTCCGGCTGCCGCTCCAGCGGGAGGCCGCGCGATGATCTCGGTCCTGGTGGTCGAGGACGACCCGGTGGCCGCCGCGGCCCACGCGCTCTACGTCGGCCGCACGCCCGGCTTCGTGGCCGACGGCACCGCGCACAGCTGCGCGGAGGCGCTCCGGCTGCTGGAGCGGGCCCGGGCGGCCGGCCGCCCGGTCGACCTGATCCTGCTCGACCTGCACCTGCCCGACGGCCACGGCCTCCGGCTCTGCCGCACCCTGCGCGCCGCCGGGCACACCGCCGACGTGATCGCGGTCACCTCGGCCCGCGAACTGGCCACCGTCCGGCAGGCGGTCTCCGCCGGGGTGGTCCAGTACCTGCTGAAGCCGTTCGGCGCGGCCGCCCTGCACGACCGGCTGGACCGCTACGCCCGCTACCGCTCCACCCTCGGCCGGACCGGCGAGGCGACCGGTCAGGACGAGGTCGACCAGGCCTTCGCCGCCCTCCGCACCCCCGACCGCACCGCCCTCCCGAAGGGCCTCAGCGCCGCGACCCTGGACACCCTGGCCACCGTCCTGCGCACCACCCCCGACGGCCTGTCCGCCGGCGCGGCCGCCACCGCGACCGGTGTCTCCCGGATCACCGCCCGCCGCTACCTCGAACACCTGGTCGCCACCGGCCTGGCCGACCGCGAGCCCCGGTACGGCCAGGTCGGCCGCCCGGAGCTGCACTACCGCTGGCGGACCGGACGCTAGGGCCGGTCGTCGGACTCCCGCCTGCCCCACGACGTCTGGCACGCACTCTCGCCGCACCGGACGAAAGCCCGGGTACGACCCAGCTCCAGTCAGGCGCGTCGAGCGCACGCACCGGACGCCGCAGGGCCGCCCTCCGGGCGACGACGGGAGTTCGACGACAGGCCCTGGCGGCCGCACCCGCCGGTCGCGGCGCGCGGCGGGCGGTCGGTCACCGGGCCCGCTCGGCCACCGCGAGGAAGCGGTCGTCGGTGTCGGTGTAGCTGACCAGCCGCCAGCCGTTGGCGGCCAGCAGCGGGCGGAGGTTGGGCTCGGCGCGGCGGTCGTCGGGGGTGAGTTCGCGGCCGTGCCGGGCCGCCAGCACGGCGCGGCCGATGGGGTGGAAGAGCGCGAGGCGGCCGGTCGGGCGGCTCA
The DNA here is from genome assembly GCF_044766665.1 of Kitasatospora sp. NPDC101801. NCBI lineage: Bacteria > Bacillati > Actinomycetota > Actinomycetes > Kitasatosporales > Streptomycetaceae > Kitasatospora > Kitasatospora sp. NPDC101801. The sequence continues at coordinate 947,459 of NZ_JBIWML010000001.1, read as the reverse complement.
CCCGGGCGAGCTCGGTGAGGCCCAGGCCGGGATCGGGGAGGTGGTTGACCAGGCCGGCCGCGAAGACCAGGTCGACGGTGCCGTCGGGCAGCGGGAGGTGGGCGCAGTCGGCCAGGGCGACGGCGGCCACGATGGCATGGGCCTGGGCCCGGGCCACCATCTCGGGGGTCACGTCCACCCCGAGCACCCTCCCGGTGGGGCCGACCGCCGCCCGCAGCAGCGGCAGCGCCCGGCCGGTGCCGCAGCCCGCGTCGAGTACGAACGCGCCCTCGGCCGGGCCTAGTTCGGCGATCGCGGCGGCGTAGCGCGGGCTGTCGTCCGGGTACTTGGAGTCCCAGGTGGCGGCGCGGGCGGCGAAGAACTCACGGGTGGCGGCCAGTTCGGCTTCGTACGACATACGGGCAGCCTACGACCCGGGGGCCGGCCGGTGCGTTCACCTTCGCGCGGCCCGTTTCCCCGGCGGCCGACGCTCGTTGATGGGGTGTCGGGTTCACTCGGACGGGTGGAAAGCGGGCCCGAGGCGGAGCGCGCGATTCCAGAGCGGTAAAGTTAGGCTTACCTAACCAAAAGGGAGTCTGCCTTGGCCCTCACCGCCGCCCCCTCGGCCGGCGACGCGATCCTGCGCCGCCAGCGCATCCGCGAGTCGGCTGCCCGCACCTACGCCCGTTCCTTCCCGATCGTGCCGGTCCGGGCTCACGGGATGACGGTGGAGGGCGCGGACGGCCGCCGCTATCTGGACTGCCTGTCCGGCGCCGGGACGCTGGCGCTCGGCCACAACCACCCGACGGTGCTCACCGCGATCCGCCGCACCCTGGACAGCGGCGCCCCGCTGCACCTGCTCGACCTGGCCACCGCGGAGAAGGACGACTTCACCACCGCGCTGTTCGACAGCCTGCCGCCCGGCTTCGGTGACCGCTCCCGGGTGCACTTCTGCGGGCCGGCCGGCACCGACGCGGTGGAGGCGGCGCTCAAGCTGATGCAGACCGCCACCGGCCGCCGCGGCGCGCTCGCCTTCACCGGCGCGTACCACGGCATGACGGCCGGCGCGCTGGCCGTCACGGGCGCCGTCGAGGTGAAGTCCCCGCTGCCCAGCGGGGGAGAGGTGACCCGGCTGCCCTACCCGTACGCCTACCGCTGCCCGTTCGGCGAGGGCGCGCGCGGGGCCGAGCTGTCCGCGACGTACGTGGAGCGGCTGCTCGACGACCCGTCAGGGGGCGTGCTGCCACCGGCCGCGATGATCCTGGAGGTGGTCCAGGGCGAGGGCGGGGTGGTCCCCGCGCCGGACGGCTGGCTGCGCGAGATGCGGCGGATCACCGCCGAGCGCGGCATCCCGCTGATCGTGGACGAGGTGCAGACCGGGGTCGGCCGGACCGGCGCGATGTGGGCGGTCGAGCACAGCGGGATCGTGCCGGACGCGCTGGTGCTGTCCAAGGCGATCGGCGGCAGCCTGCCGCTCGCGGTGGTGGTCTACCGGGAGGAGTACGACGGTTGGCTGCCCGGCGCGCACACCGGCACCTTCCGGGGCAACACGCTGGCGATGGCGGCGGGCGCGGCCACCCTGCGGTACGTCGCCGAACACGGCCTGGTCGAGCGGGCCGAGCTGCTCGGGGCCCGGCTGACGAGCCGTCTGGACGCGCTCAAGGGGCGGCTGCCGGTGATCGGCGACGTGCGGGGCAGGGGCCTGATGATCGGCGTCGAGCTGGTCGACCCGAGCGGCGAGCCGGACCGCTGCGGCGCCCACCCGGCCGACCCGGAGCTGGCCCGCCGGGTCCGGGCGGCCTGCCTGCAGCGCGGCCTGATCGTGGAACTCGGCGGCCGCCACGACGCGGTGCTCCGGCTGCTGCCCCCGCTCACCGTCACCGACGAACAGGTCGAAGCGGTGCTGGAGCGGCTGGCCGACGCCATCGAGGCCGCCTCCCGATGACCGGCGGCCCGGCGGAGCCGGCCCGGCCGGCGGCGCTCGCCCGCCCGGCGGCGCTGCGCCCGCTGCTCGACCTGGTGCTGACCGCGATCGAGGTCGGCACCGCGCACCGGGGCGGGCCGCTGCCGCCCGGCGGCCCGGGCCCGATCGCCGATCGGACCCGGCTCGCGCTCTCGGTCCGGGACGACCCGGACGCCCTGCTCCGGCTCACCGAGTTCCTCGCCTTCGGCACCGCCGACCCGGCCGACCCGGCCTGCGCGGCGCACCTGCACTGCCCGCCGCTGGCCGTCGCGGTCGCCGCGGACCTGGCGGTCAGCGCCCTCAACCCCTCGCTCGACTCCTGGGACCAGGCCCCGGCGGCCACCGGCCTGGAGACCGCCCTGATCGCCGAACTCGCCGAGCTGGTCGGCTTCGACCCGGCACCGGCCGCCGGGGTGCTGACCACCGGCGGCACCGAGTCCAACCTGATGGGCCTGCTGCTGGCACGGGACCAGGTGCTGGGCGGCGAGGTCGGACTGCACGGCCTGCCGCCCGGCGTCCGCCCGGTGATCCTGGCCTCCGAGGCCGCGCACTTCTCGGTCCAGCGCGCCGCCGCCCTGCTCGGCCTGGGCGAGCGGGCGGTCCGTACCGTCCGGGTCGACCGCGAGCTGCGGATGGACCCGGACGCGCTGGCGGCGGAGCTGCGCGCCGCCGTCCGGGCCGGGCAGCGGCCGATCGCCGTGGTGGCGACCGCCGGCACCACCGACACCGGCGCCGTCGACCCGCTGCACCCGGCCGCCGAGCTGGCCGCCGAGTACGGCGCCTGGCTGCACGTGGACGCCGCGTACGGCGGCGGGGCCCTGCTCAGCGACCGGCTGGCCCCGCTGCTGGACGGCATCGCCCGGGCCGACTCGGTCTCGCTGGACTGGCACAAGTTCGGCTGGCAGCCCGCCGCCGCCGGGGTGTTCCTGGTCCGCCGGGCCGAGTCGTACGGGTCGCTGGCCCGCCGGGCGGCCTACCTCAACCCGGCCGACGACGAGCGGGCCGGGTACCCGAGCCTGCTCGGCCGCTCGCTGCGCACCACCCGCCGGGCGGACGCGTTCAAGCTGCTGGTCACGCTGCGCACGCTGGGCCGGGCCGGTCTGGGCGCGCTGGTGGACGCCTGCCACCAGCTCGCGCTGGCCACCGCCGAGTCGGTCCGGCAGGCGGACGAGCTGGAACTGCACTGCCCACCGGTGCTCAGCACGGTGGTGTTCCGCTACCGCCCGGCCGGGGCCGGGCCGGAGGAGCTGGACCGGCTGAACGCCGGGCTGCGCCGCGCGCTGCTCCGATCCGGCCGCGCGGTGGTCGGCCGGACCGAACTGCCGGGCCGCGGCCCGGGCCGGGTCCGGCTCAAGCTCACCCTGCTCAACCCGCACAGCACCCCGGCCGACACCCGGGCCCTGCTGGCCGCGGTGCTGACAGCCGGACAGCGCGTCAGAGACCGGGGCGGCGAAGAACAGTGACGTAGGGTGACAAATCAGGACAACCCTCCAGTGAGGACAGGCGGTCAACAGTGGCAAACCGAACCGTGGTGATCGAGACCACCAAGGGCGCGATCACGGTCGAGCTGTACGAGGACAAGGCTCCGATCACGGCCGGGAACTTCGCCGACCTGGTCGAGCGGGGCTTCTACGACGGGCTGAAGTTCCACCGCTACGAACCCGGCTTCGTGATCCAGGGCGGCGACCCGCTGGGCAACGGAACGGGTGGATTCATCGACCCGGAGACCAAGCGCGAGCGGACCATCAAGCTGGAGGTCACGCCCGAACTCAAGCACGGCGAGGCGGGCGCCCTTTCGATGGCGCGCAGTCAGAACCCGAACAGCGCCTCCAGCCAGTTCTACATCACGCTCGGCCCGGCGGACTTCCTGGACATGAACTATGCGGTCTTCGGCCGGGTCACCCGGGGTCTGGACGTGGTCCAGCAGCTCAGGGCCGGTGACCAGGTGACCAGCGCCAAGTTCGCTGCCTGAGAAGCGATGTGGCGAATCTGACAGCCGGATTCCCGGTCCGGCTGTCAGAATTCGTAGGAAAGCGCGAGCGGAGCGCGCCCCGTGGTGATGTCCGGGGCCGTTCCGGGAAGCCTCCGTGGACATACCGTCCCGATGCTGTCCAGCTGTTTTCGGCCGCTGTACGGCGCGATCTCGCCAACCACCGGGCCATGGTTGCGGATCGGACGAAGCGCGGCGGTAACTTCTAGTAGCCGCCGCCACACCAGGAGCACACGGCTCCTCGGGACTCGCGGCGCGAGGGAGTAGTGAACCCGCCGTCATCCGGCGTGGCCTCTCCTGTCGCCTCTGTGGCACGAACTCCTTTGGTATCGACACCACTTCCCTGTACTCAGTCCTGCGACGCGGAGGCCGCGGCATGACCGAAACACTCCTGAGCTCCACCTTCAGCACCTTCCAGGCGCTGCCGTTCTCCGACCGCTGCCACCTGGTCTGGCAGCGCGGCGACCATCTGCTGATCGGGGTCAGCCCGGGCAACAGCTACTTCAGCCATCTCCGGATCGCCCAACTCGTGCGCTGGGGGCGCCAGTTCTTCGAATCGGTGGACTTGGTCCACGCCGATCTGCACGTGGACACCCAGTTCGCCGCCTTCGGTTACCCGGCCGACCAGGCCCGGCGGCGGGCGGCCAAGGAGACCAAGACCACCCGGCGGCGGATCGAGCGCGGCGTCGAGCTGGCCGGCCGCTCCGGGGTCGGGGTGCACGCGCTGTCCGAGTTCGCGGACACCCCCGCCTACCGGCGGCTGTCCGCCGAGGTGGCCCAGGCGCTGGCCGAGGACGAGGACTTCCGGCTGGCCACCGAGGGGATGGCGGCCGGCTTCCTGGCGGCCCGGCTGCCGGCGGGCCAGGCCCCCTCGGCGGAGCAACTGGCCGCCGGGGTGGCCTACATAGCCGCCGAGCTGCCGTTCTTCCTGGACACCCCCAGCCTGCTGGAGGTGCCGACCTCGGTCTCCTGCTACCACGTCGAACTGCCGCTCACCCCGGTGCTGTTCGGCCGCGACCGGGGTCTGCGGGCGGCGCCCGGACAGGGTTACGCGGTGGTCCGGCCGAGGGACGTACCGCAGCTGCCCCGGGTCGCCACCGCCGCCTGACCCCTTCCACCCTCACGAGGAGCGAGCCCGATGACCACGAGTGCACAGCGCGAGTTCACCTTCCCCCTGTCCCGGCGCGGCGACGTGCTGCCCGAGGAGGCCACCCTGCTGCGCGAGCAGCAGCCGGTCGCCAGGGTCCGCACGCTGACCGGTGACCCGGCCTGGCTGGTGAGCAGCTACCAGCTGGCCAAGCAGGTGCTGGAGGACGAGCGGTTCAGCCTCAAGGACACCGCAAACCCGGGCGTGCCACGCCAGTACGCGCTGACCATCCCGCCCGAGGTGGTCAACAGCATGGGCAACATCAACAGCGCCGGGCTGCGGGACGCCGTGATGAAGACCCTCTCCCCGCGCGCCGACAAGGAGCTGGCCGGCTGGCTGGAGGCCGAGGCGCACCGGCTGCTGGACGAGCTGGAGCGGCAGGGGCAGCCGGCCGAGCTGCGGGACGGTTTCACCGAGCCGTACTCGGCCGCGCTGCACTGCCGGCTGCTGGGCATCCCGACTGACGACTGGCGCCGGCTGATGGGCGGCATCGACGTCGCCTTCCAGACCAGCCCGGTGCCGTTCGAGGGCTCGACCCCCAACTGGTACAAGGACCTCGGCTACATGCTGGACCGGCTGAACGCCGACCCGGCCCCGACCGAGGGCTTGCTCGGCCGGTTCGTCCGGCTGCGCGCCGAGCGGGCCGAGCTGGAGGACGACGAGCTGCTGGCCACCGTCGCGCTCTCGCTGTTCGGGGCCGGGGCGGTCTCCACCTCCTCGTTCCTGCTGCACGCCGTCATCGCGCTGGCGCAGCGGCCGGAGCTGGCCGAGCGGCTGCGCAAGGAGCCCGAGCTGATCGGCCGGGCGGTGGACGAGCTGCTCCGGTTCAACCTGTCGATCGGCGACGCGCTGCCCCGGATCGCGCTGACCGACGTCCAGGTCGGCGAGGTGCTGGTCCGTCAGGGTGAACTGGTGCTGGTGCTGATCGAGGGCGCCAACTACGACCCGGCGGTCTTCCCCGACCCGGAGCGGATCGACTTCGACCGGGCGGAGAACCCGCACCTGGCCTTCGGCGCCGGGCGGCACTTCTGCCCGGCCTCCGCGCTCGGCCGCACCCACGCCGAGATCGCGCTCCAGGTGCTGGTCGAGCGGCTGCCCGGGCTGCGGCTTGCCTTCCCGGCCGAGCAGCTGGCCTGGCGGCCCGGCTTCATCAAGCGGCTGCCGGAGCGGCTGCCGGTGGTCTGGTGAAGCGGGGCCGACGTCGGCCTCAACCGCCCAGCAGCACCGCTCTGACCCGCTCCCAGACCGCCGGATCGGCCGCCACCAGCAGCCCGTCCGGACCACCGGGCGGCTCCGGCCGGTAACCGGTGCCGTCGAGGCGGGCGGCGACCCCGCCCGCCTCGGAGACCAGCAGCGAGCCGGGGGAGTGGTCCCACGGCAGGGTGCGCCAGTAGAGGATGAACTCGCTCTCCCCGTCGGCGATCTGCGGGTACTCCATGCCCGCCGAGCGCAGGCCGTCGCCGGTCTTGCCGAAGACCCGGACGGCGGTCTGCATCCGGTGGTGCTCGGCCGGGGCGAGGTAGCGGCTCTTCACCGAACCGCGCCACTTCTCGGGCGCGTCGGTGACGGCCGGCCGGGCCAGCCGGTGCCCGTCCCGCCAGGCGCCGGAGCCCAGCTCGGCGGCGTACGCGGTGCCGGTGACGGGCTGCCAGATCCAGGCGGCGACGGTCTGTCCGGCCCGCACCAGCGAGGCCATCACGGCGAAGTCGGGGCGGCCCGCGACGAAGTTCGAGGTCCCGTCCACCGGGTCGACCAGCCAGACGGCCGGTTCGGAGCGGAGCGCCTCGGCCAGCGCCGGGTCGGCGGCCACCGCCTCCTCACCCACCACCGGGACGGGCAGCAGCTCGCGCAGCCGACGGGAGATGATCACCTCGGCCTCCCGGTCGGCGATCGTGACGATCTCCCCGGGGGCCTTCTCGATCACCTCTCCGGCGGCCAGTGCCCGGAAGCGCGGCTCGACCACCTCTGCCGACGTCTCGGCGAGGATCTCGGCCACCTTCTCCATCAGCACGTGCGCGCTCCCTTCGCTGGGTACCACTCTCGCACGTCCCTCCGGCCCCGACCTGCGGCGCCCCACCGACAGGGGTGGGCTGCGGCAGGTCGGGGCCGGCCCGGTGCCCGGGGTCAGCCGAGGAAGTGGAAGCCCGGCCGAGGGTGCATCAGGAACTCGTGGTGCGAGATGTTCCAGGCGTAGGCCCCGGCCATCGCGAACACCACCCGGTCGCCGGCCCGCAGCTCCGCGACCGGGACGCCCGCCGCCAGCACGTCCTTGGGCGTGCAGAGCTGCCCGGCCACGGTCACCCGCCCGGTGGTCACGGCGGGCCGTTCCCAGGGGTGCGGCCAGTCGGCCACCGGGAGCACGCCGAACGGCTGGTCGTGGCCCCGGGTGGCGGGGGTGCGCAGGTGGTGGGTGCCGCCCCGGACGATCGCGAAGTCCTCGCCGTGGCTCTGCTTCACGTCCAGCACCTCGGTCGCGTAGTGGCCGCAGTACGAGGTGAGCGCCCGGCCCGGCTCGATCCGCAGGGTCAGCCCGGGGTGCCGGTCCAGCAGCTTCGCCAGCCCGGCGCCGAAGGCCGTCCAGTCGAAGCGGGCCGCCGGGTCGGCGTAGTCCACGGCCATCCCGCCGCCGACGTTGACCTCCGCCAGGGTGATCCCGTGCCGTTCGGCCAGCGCCACCGACCACGCCACCACCTGCTCGGCGACCGCGAGTTGGGCCTCGGCGGCCAGGCCGCTGGCCAGGTGGGCGTGCACGCCCGCCAGCCGCAGCCGCTCGAAACCGGGCTCCGCCAGCAGTTGTACGCAGCGCGAGACCAGCGCCGGGTCCAGCCCGAACGAGGTCGGCCGGCCGCCCATCGCCAGCGGCACCGTGTCCAGCGAGCCGTCCGTCACCGGCAGGTTGGCCCGCAGCAGCACGTCCACCGGGCCGTCGGCGAGCGCGGCCAGCAGGCGCAGTTCGTGCTCGCTCTCCACGTGCCAGCGCCGTACCCCGAGCCGTAGCGCGGCGGCGATCTCGGCCGGGGTCTTGCCCGGTCCGCCGAAGGCCAGCGGGTGGTCCGGAACGGCCGCCCGGACGTGCGCCAACTCGCCTCCGGAGGAGACCTCGTAGCCGTCCACGGCGGGGCCGAGGGCGGCCAGGATCTCCGGCTCGGGGTTGGCCTTGGCCGCGTAGTACAGCTCGACCCGCTCCGGCAGCGCGGCCCGGACGGCGGCGGCGTGCGTGCGCAGCGCGGCCAGGTCGTAGACGTAGACCGGGAACTGCTCCGGCGTCAGCGAGGCGATCAGGGCGGTGACGGACATCAGGCGCTCCAGCTCAGGGCCAGCACGGACTCGCCGAGCGGCGAGGGCAGCGGGACGTACCCCGCCTCCCGGTCGGCCTTGCGCTCCCAGCGGGTGAGCAGGTTGGCCTTGGCGGGCAGCGGGACGCCCGCGAGCAGCGCGGCCAGCCGGGGCGGGCAGCCGTGCGCGTCGCCGAACTCGCCCAGCACGGTGCGCAGTTCGTTCCAGAACGCGGCCTCCAGGGCCGGGTGCTGGTCGGCCAGGGCGGAGACCAGCTCGGACAGGTGGTTGACCACCAGGCAGTACACCACCCGGTCCCAGCCGCGCTGGGCGTCGTAGGACATCGGCCCGGCCACCTCCGGGGGCAGGCCGGCCAGCAGCTCGGCGTTCCGCTCCGGCAGCAGCTTGGTGCCCTCCAGGTCGCGGAACAGCACCTGGGCCGGGCGGCCCCGGTCGTCCACCCCGAGCACCACGTTCTGCAGGTGCGGCTCCAGCACCACGCCGTGCTCGAAGTAGGCGGCCAGCACCGGCGGCACCACCAGCCGCAGGTACGCACCCCACCAGTCGAGCGCCCCGGTCGGGCCCGAGTCGCCCAGCAGCTCGGCCAGTTGGGCCGAACTGGTCGGGTACTCGTCGGCCACCGCCGCCGCCAGCAGCGCGGTGACGCCGGGCCGGAGCTTCTGCTCCAGCCCCTCCCGGACGATCAGGCCGAAGCCCTCGAAGAGCGAGTTGTCCAGCACGCCGTCCGGGCCCGGCAGGGCCAGGGTACGGAAGGCGGGCTCGCGCAGCATGGCCGCGTCGGGGTACTGCTCGGCCAGCGTGGCGAAGGGCTCGGCCAGCAGCCTGGTCATCGAGACCGCGCCGGTCAGCTCGTAGGCGGAGTTCTTGCGCAGGCAGTTGGTGATCCGGACGTTCAGGCTGAACTTCAGGAAGGCGCCGGCACCGTGCAGGGTGCGCACCGAGGCGGTGGCGGTGAACGGCACGCCCCGCTCGCCGAGGTCGAGCACGTCGCCGCGCTCCAGCGCGGCGGTCAATCCCGGGTGGTCGCACAGCAGCTCGTACTGCCAGGGGTGGGCGGGCAGCAGGGTGTAGCCGGCCGGCACCTCGCCCAGCGAGTCCAGCAGGGCCAGCGCGTCCGGGTCGGTGGTGTCCTGCGCGACGTACTCGGAGCGCACCGCGAGGTGGCGCAGCCGGAACGCGGCGCGGGCCTCGGGGGCGTAGTCGTCCCAGGAACCGCGCTCGGCGTAGCGGGACTTGGGGGCCGGGTGGAAGCGGTGGCCGAACAGCAGGGCCTGCTCGGACTCCAGGTAGCGGTCCGGCCCCGGGGCGGACCGGCGGTCCAGTCCGTGGGACACCCCGGCGTGGCTGGAGGTCAGCTGGGTGAGGAACTCCTCGTTCCGCACCCCGGTGCGCAGCGTCAGCTCGGCCTGGACGTGCTCGGCCAGCTCCCGCCAGCCCAGTTCCCGCCAGCCGTCCGGGCCCTCCTCGAAGACCGGGCCGGTGAAGCGGTGCGCGCCGGTGAGCGAGGTGCGGCGCAGCGTGATCCGCAGCGCGACGCCCCGGCGGGGCAGCTGCAGGTGCAGCCGGCCGTCGGCGATCGCGGTCTGGTGCTCGGGTCCTGAGACCTCGCGGAGCAGGCAGTTGAGCAGGGTGTGGGTGACGGCGTGGTCCGCCGTGGGCAGCGTGCTGGGCCCGGCGTCGGCCGGGGCGATGTCGATCGGTGAAGGCATCAGTTGCTCCTGCGGGAGAGGAGGACGAGGGAGGCGGCGGCGAGTGCGACGGCGGTGCCCGCCAGCACGGGGGCGGTCGGTCCGAAGGCGCTGTTGACCAGCGCGGCGACCACCCCGGCGGCGACCGCGCCGCCCTTGGAGACGAATTCGAGCGAGCCGAACATCCGGCCCGGGGCCCGCCCGCGGCACGCGTCGGCGGCGAGCACCGAGAGGCAGACCAGACCGAGGGTCAGGCCGATGCCCAGCAGCAGCCGGGCGAGGGTGAAGGTGAGCAGCGAGGCGGCGGGGCCGTGCGCGGCCAGACCGAGCGCGACGAAGCCGAAGCCGATCGCCAGGCCGGTGCGCGGCCGCTCCAGGAAGCGGGTGTGCACCCGTCCGGCGGCTGCCAGGTAGCACAGGTGCGGCAGCGCGAAGAGCAGGCCGGTGACCGTGCCGGAGACGCCGGGCAGCTTCTGCTCCACCAGCGCGACCAGGTACGGGAAGGAGATCACGGTGGCGAAGACGAAGGCGAACTCGACGGTGTAGAGCAGCTTGAGCGACCCGGGCACGACGTCGGTGGGCTCGGCCTCCGTGGTCGGCCGGACCGGCCGGGACGGTTCGGGCAGCAGGGCGAGCAGCCCGGCGGCGAGCAGCGGGAGGACGGCCATCACCAGATACTGCCGGTGCGGGGATATCCAGGGCGAGAGGGCGCCCACCAGGATCGGCGCGGCCACCAGCGAGGCCCGGGCGCTGCCCTGCATCAGGGTGAGCGCCCTGGACAGCCGGGGTCCCTCCAGCGCGGCGGCCAGATAGCCGTTGGTGGCGGCGAAGGTGCCGCCGAGGAAGCCCTGCAGCACCAGCGCGACCGTGAAGGCCGGCAGGCTCTCGGCCCAGCCGGCGATCAGGAACGAGACGGTGAGCCCGAGTTGGGCCCGGAGCAGCAGCCGCTTGCGGCCGAACCGGTCGGCCAGCCGGCCCCAGAGCGGGGCACCGAGGCCGCTGAACACGGTCGGCACGATGTACAGCACCCCGGCCCAACTGCCGTCCTGGTCACCCAGTCCGGGCAGGATCCGGGTCAGGAACGGCGGCAGGCCGAGCGCCGCGAACGAGGCGACGAAGTAGCAGGCGGCGATCGCGTGCACCTGGCGGCGGTCCAGCCCGGCCGGAGTCGGGGCGGCGGTCACCGTGCGCTCGGCTGCTGCGGTGCTCATCAGACCTCCAGGCGAAGGTAGTTCGGGCCGCTGGTGTAGTGCTTGTTGATGTCGGTGGCGCCGGAGCGCTCCTTGCTGAGCAGCGACCCTGCGGTGACCATCGCCTTCACCGGCAGCCGCTCGGCGTCCAGCAGGGCGGCCCGCAGCGGGTCGCCGGCCGGGCCGAGCCGCCCGATCGAGCGCTCCAGCTCGGCCCGGAGCAGGCCGAGCAGCTCGGCCAGCGGAGCCCGGCCGTGGGCGGCCAGCCCGAAGGCGAGCGAGGCGGTGCACAGGTGGCCGGTGATCGTGGTGAACAGGTCGGTGAGCGCCAGGTCGCTCGACGAGAAGACCCGGGCGTCGTCGAACTCGCCGACGAAGGAGCCGAGTCCGCCGAGCCGCTCGGTGTTCACCCGGGGGCCGTCGTTGTCCTTGTAGAGCAGCCGCAGCCGGGTCGCGCCGTCCACCCGGTCGAGCACCAGCGAGGTGTTCTGCTGGTGCGACTCCAGGGCGACGCCGTACCCGAACAGGGTGGTCTGCCAGTCCAGCAGCAGCGCCAGCAGGTCCCGGTAGAGGGCGGTCACCGAGCCGTCGTAGAACCGGTCGGCCAGCAGGTCGACGACCAGGCCGCCGGGTGCCGGGGCGAGCAGCGCGGCCAGCGGCACGGTCAGGGCCCGCTCCAGGCCGGCCGGGTAGCGTCGGACCAGGACCGCCAGCAGCTCGTGGCCGGTGTGCGCGTAGCCCTGCTCGTCGGCGTGCAGGATCCGTCCGGCCAGTCGCGGTTCGCGGGCCAGGACGGCTTCGAACAGCCGCTGCCCGGCCGCGCCGTCCTCCAGGGTGCCCGGCTTGATGGTGCGCCGGTTGCGCAGCCCCAGGGTGGCGGTGGTCAGCGGCAGCTTGAGGTGCCACTCGGGGTGCTCGGCCAGCGCGACGGTGCGCATGGACAGGGTCGGCACCACCGTCAGGTACGTGACCTCGGCGAGCACCGCGCCCGGCGCCGCGAGCAGTGCCTCACCCGCGCTCAACGGGTGCACCGGGAACAGCACATGGCTGTCCGTCAGGTCGGCCAGCCCCAGCTGTGCCGGGCTCGGCCACCAGTCAGGGCGCGGCCCGATGGTGTCGACGGCCGGCGCCCCGGCCGGTACGGCCAGCCAGTTCAGTTCGAAGCTCGGGTGGAACTCCGGTGCGTAGGAGCGCAGTTCGTCCTGGCTCAGACCGGACCGGCCGCGCGCGGTCGGGTACACCGGGTGGTCCAGGAAGGCGGCCAGGGTGTCGAAGCCGAGCGAGCTGCCCAGGCCGGTCCAGTCGGCGGGGTGCCCGCCGTACCGGAGCGCCAGCAGGTCGTGCACCCGGTCGCTGATCTCCGCGTGCAGCTCCATGGTGGCCAGGGTCTGCCGGCACTCCTCGGCGAAGGCGAGGTAGCCGTCCCGGTCCTGCGGATCGGCCAGCTCGGTGAGGTGGGCCAGGATCTCCGGGAGTCCGTCGAGCGGCTTGTCGTCCACCGTCAGCAGCGGGAGCCGGGCGGTCAGTTCGCTCTGGAAGCCGTCGGCCTCGACCGGCAGCGCGAGCGCCCCGACCCGCAGCCAGCGGCCGTCCGCCCGGTCCTCCACGGTGCTCGCGGTGCGCAGGCCGAGCACGTCCTCGCGGAGCAGGGCGCCGAGCACCCGCAGGGTCAGCTGCCCGGCCTGGGCGGAGCGGGAGTCGACGCTCATGCGGAGATCTCCCAGCGGTTGGCCGCGATGAACCCGGCGACCGCGCGGTCCACCGCGTCCTGGTCGGTGCCGACCGCCCAGATCACGCCCAGGTAGTCGCGGTTGGTGCCGTAGTGGTCGTGCCGCTCGCCGACCGAGCGGAACGGCCGGTAGCTGAGCCGGACGCCGTCCCGGTCCTGGTCGAAGGCCTCGGGAGCGGCGCTGAGCACCCCGGCCCGGTCGGCGCAGACCGCCTCGTTGCGGGCCCGGCGGTCGGTCCGGGCACCGAGGTCGGCGGGCAGCGGCACCCCGAGGTGGGCGCGGAGCACGTGCTCGAAGAACGGGATCTCCAGCAGCTGGGCCAGCATCAGGTCGCACTGGTCCCCGATGGCCCGGTAGTTGATCTCGATGATCCGGGCCCGGCCGTCGGCCTGCAGGACGAACTCGGTGTGGCAGGCGCCGAGTCCGACGCCGACCGCGTCCAGCTGGGCGAGCACCTGCTCGGTCACGCCCTGCGGGTGCGCGGGGACGAACTCCAGCACCTCCTCGATGAAGTTCGGCGGTGGTGAGAGCCGGGTCCGGAAGCCGCCGAGCACGTGCCGGACGGTGCCGTCGCCGAGCGTCTCCAGGGTGTGCAGCTCGCCGGCCAGGAACTCCTCGACCACCAGCGCCGTACCGGCCCGGCGGGCCCGGATCGCCGCCACCCGCTCGGCGAGTTCGGCCGCGTCGGCGACCAGGGCGACGTCCTCGCTGGCCACGCCCTCGCGGGGCTTGACCACACAGGGGAACGGCGGGTCGAGCTCGGCCGGGTCCTGACCGGGCGCCAACTCGCCGGACCAGACCGCGTCCAGCCCGGCGGCGGCCAGGTGACGGCGGAACTGGGCCTTGTTCTTGGCCCGCAGGGTGGCCTTCCAGTCCTTTCCGGGCAGCCCGAAGTACTCGGCGGCCAGCGCGGTCTGGGTCTGCAGATGGTCGCTGTTGCTGAACACCGCGTCCGGGGCTTGGAGTTGCGAGATCAGGCCGATCACCTCGCGATGGTCGTGCACCGCGCACTCCACCACCTCGGGCACGAAGTCCCTTCCGGCGTAGGCCTTCCGGTGCGCCTCGGGGGAGTCGGTGAGCACGGTCACCGACAGGCCGAGCCGCCCGGCGGCGGGCAGGAAGCCGTCGGTGACGGAGTCGGTGGGGTTGAGCGCGAGCAGGTACATCCGCATGGCGAGGTGTCCTCTGTGTGATGCAGGAGGGTCGAGCGGGCCGGGGCGCCGTGCGCCCCGGCCCCGGGGACTACTTGGGCGCGTCGACGCCGGCTGCCTTGGCGATGTCGCCGAGCATCTGCTCGGCGGCCTGCACACCGATACCGGACATCCAGGTCTCGTCCGGCACGTTGAAGACCTTGGCGTTCTTGACCGCGGTCAGGCCCTGCCAGACCGGGGTGGCCTGGACCTCGGCCTGCTTGGTCTTGGTCGGGTCGGTGGCGACGGTGACGAACACCAGGTCGGCGTCGGCCTGGTTGATCAGCTCCGGGCCGACCTCCAGCATCGCCTTGTCGACGTCCTGCGGCGTCGGGCGGGCCAGTCCGGCGTCCTTCAGCACCACGCCGCTGAACGAGGCCTTGGCGTACAGCCGGGTCGGACCGGCCACGAAGCGGACCACCGAGACGGTCGGCGCCTTGCCCGCGTTCTTCTCGGCCACCGCCTTGCCGAGCTTGGCGGCCTTCGCCTCGTAGTCGGCCAGCGCCTTCTTGGCCTCGGCCTCCTTGCCGAGCGCCTGGGCGTGCAGGGCCAGGTTCTCCTTCCACGGGAAGCCCGTGGTCTCCGACATCACGGTCGGCGCGATCGCGTTGAGCTTGTCGTAGACCTTCTCGTGCCGGACCTTGGAGGTGAGGATCAGGTCGGGCTTGAGCGAGGCGATCAGCTCCAGGTTGGGCTCGGCGCTCGGGCCGACGTCCTTGGTGCCGTCCACCTTGCCCTTGAGATAGGCCGGGAAGCCGCCCTCGGTCTTCAGGTGCGGGGCGACCGCGCCGACCGGTGTGATGCCCAGCAGGGTGACGTCGTCCAGCTCGCCGCTGTCCAGCACCACGACCTTCTTGGGCTGGGCCTTGATCTCGGCGGTGCCCATCGCGTGCTTGACGCTGCGCGGGAAGACGGCGGCGTCGGCGGCCTTCGAGCCCTCGGCCGGCTTGGCGTCCGAGGAGCTGCCGCTGCTGCCGCAGGCGGCCAGCGAGACGGTCAGCGCGGCGGCCAGCAGGACGGCGGGGATTCTGCGCAGGTGGGTGGTGGGCTGGGACATGGTCGGGTCCTTGCTGTGGGAGGTGCGGGCAGGGTGGGGCGACCGGCGCCGCGGTGCGGTCCTCGGGACGGTCCGCCGGGTCGGCGGTCGGTGCTCGGGGCGGAGGGGCCGGAAGTCGGAGGGTGAGGGGGCGTCAGACGCGCGCCGGGCGGCGGCTCCTGGCCCGTGGGACGACCAGCGGGGTGCCGGTCTCGGGGTCGGGGATCACCTGACAGCGGACCTGGAAGACGGCCTCCACCAGCTCCGCGGTGAGCACCTCGGCGGGCGGCCCGGCGGCGGCCAGCCGGCCGCCGTCGAGCACCACCAGGTGGTCCGCGTACCGGGCGGCCTGGCCCAGGTCGTGCAGCACCATGACCACGGTGCGCCCGGCCTGGTCGTGCAGGTCCGCGACCAGGTCGAGCACCTCCAGCTGGTGCCGCAGGTCGAGGAAGGTGGTCGGCTCGTCCAGCAGCAGCAGCTCGGTGTCCTGGGCCAGCGCCAGTGCTATCCAGGCGCGTTGGCGCTGGCCGCCGGAGAGCTGGTCCACCGGGCGGTCGCGCAGCTCGGCGGTGCCGGTGCGGGTCAGCGCGTCCTCCACGGCCGCCTGGTCGGCGGCCGACCAGGGGCTGAGCATCCGCTGGTGCGGGAAGCGGCCGAGCCGGACCAGCGACTCGACGGTGATCGCCTCCGGGGTGACCGGCTGCTGCGGCAGCAGGCCGAGCCGCTTGGCCAGCGACCGGGCGGTCATCCGGTGGATGTCGGAGCCGTCCAGCGTGACGGTGCCGGCCGCCGGGGCGAGCAGCCGGGTCAGGCCGCGCAGCAGGGTGGACTTGCCGCAGGCGTTCGGGCCGACGATCGCGGTCACCGAGCCGCCCGGCAGGGTCAGGTCGAGCCCGGCCACGATGGTCCGGTCGCCGTAGCGCAGGTCCAGTCCGGTGGCGGCGAGCTGATTGCCGGTCGGTGCGGCGGTGGCGGTCGGCTGGTCGGCGGTCACGACTCACTCCTCTGGGGCGGCCGCCCCTGGCGGATCATCAGGACGAGCAGCCAGGGCGCTCCGAGGGTGGCGGTGACGGCGCCCACCGGAAGGCCGTGGACCGGCAGCAGGTTCAGTACGGCGTAGTCGGAGCCGAGCAGCAGCAGGGCGCCGGTGAGCGCGGTCAGCGCCAGGGTGCCCGGGGTCGGCGGTCCGGCCAGCAGCCGGACCAGGTGCGGGACGGCCAGGGCGACGAAGGCGACCGGGCCGCACAGCGCGGCGGCCATCGAGGCCAGCACCACGGCGAGCAGCAGCAGGCCGAGCCTGGCCCGGTTCGGGTCGAGGCCGAGGCCGCCCGCCGAGTCGTCGCCGAGGTCCAGCACCGCGACCCGGCGGTACAGCGCGAAGACCGCGAGCACGGTCAGCACGATGGCGGCGCCGCCGATCCTGACCTCGGTCCAGTTCCGGCCGTAGAGCGAGCCGGTGGTCCACTGGAGCGCGGAGGAGGCGAGTTCGGCCGGGAACCGGACGATCATCAGGTTGACCGCCGCGGCCAGCCCGGACTGGACGGCCAGGCCGACCAGCACCAGCCGGTTGACGGCCATCCGGGAGCGCCAGGCGAAGGCGCCGAGCAGCAGCGCCGCCAGCACCCCGCCGCCGAGCGCGGCCAGCGGGATGAACGCCTGGCTCGCGCCGAGCGCCAGCATCAGCACCGCGCCGAACGAGGCGCCGCCGGTCACCCCGACCACGTCGGGGGAGGCCAGCGGATTGCGGAAGAGCCGCTGCAGCAGGGTGCCGGCGACCGCCAGCCCGGCCCCGGCGATCAGCGCCGAGACCACCCTGGGCGCCCGGAACTCCTGCACCACCAGGACGTCGCCGGGGTCGCCGAGGCCGATCAGGGCGCGCAGTGCGTCGAGCAGCGGGAGTTGGAGCTGACCCGTGCTCAGCGCCAGCCCGGTGAGCAGCAGCAGAGCGAGCGTCAGGCCGAGGCCGAGCAGCAGCGAACGGCGCCGCCGCCGGGCGATCGCGCCGGTCCCGGTCCCGGTCCCGGTCCGGAGGCCGGTGACCGGCAGGACGGCGGTCACCGGGCGGCCTTCCGGGCCAGCAGGGCGAGCATCGGGGCGCCGAGGAAGGCGGTGACGATGCCGACCTCGATCTCGGACGGCCGGACCACCAGCCGGCCGAGCACGTCGGCGGCCAGCAGCAGCACCGCGCCGCCGAGCAGGCAGCCGGGGATCAGCCAGCGGTGGTCGTGGCCGAGCAGCGGCCGGACCAGGTGCGGCGCGGCCAGCCCGACGAAGGCGATCGGCCCGGCCACCGCGACCGCGCCGGCGGCCAGCAGCACCACCGCGAGCCCGCCGAGCACCCGGATCCTGGCCACCGGCACGCCGAGCGCCTGGGCGGCCTCGTCGCCGAGCGCCAGTGCGTTCAGGGCGGGCGAGACCAGCAGCGCGAGCAGCAGGCCGGTCAGGATCAACGGCAGGACGGGAGTGAGCACTTCGAGGCTTCGGGTGCCGATCGAACCGGCCAGCCAGAACCTGGCCTCGTCCAGCGTGCGGTGGCTGGCCAGCATCACCGCGGAGGTCCAGGAGGTCAGCACGGCGGTCAGCACGGTGCCGCCGAGGGCGAGCCGGACCGGGTCGAGGTCACCCGAACGGCGGGCCATCGCGTACGCCAGCACGGCGGCGGCCGCGGCACCGACGACGGCGAACCAGACGTACTGCAGCGGGTGGGTGAGCCCCAGCGCGAAGATCGCCACCACCACGGCGAGACTGGCGCCGGCGTTGATGCCGAGGGTGGTCGGCGCGGCCAGCGGGTTGCGGGTGACGCCCTGGGCGACCGCTCCGGCCACGCCGAGCGCGGCCCCGACGGTCACCCCGATGATGGTGCGCGGCACCCGAAGGCCCGTCACGACATCGGCGTCCCCGCCGGTCAGTCGCCCCGAGAGGGCGTCAAGAACGGTCCCCAGCGGGATCGGACGCGATCCCAGGGCCAGGCTGAGCGCCGCGCACAGTGCGAGCGCCGCGAGCCCGGCGAGCAGCAGCAGGGGCTGTCTGTACGTCGCCGTGGTCCGCCGCGCCGGGGCTGTGGACTCCGGCTGTTCGGTGGTAAGCACGAGATGGAAGCTTAGGTTAGGTTGCCCTAAGTTTTCAACCCGCCCCCCAAGTGGGCAACTTCCCCGGCTCGCTATAAGGTGAGCCTCACCTTATTCGATCGAGAGAGTGGGTGTCCCGGATGACGGCCGTGCTGGTCTCGCCGGACGAGCGGTTGGCCGAAACCTATCGGTCGGTGATCAGTGCCTGCGGCACGCTCCGCGTCGCCCTGCAGCACGGCCCGACGCCCGGTCAGGGCTGGCTGCGGCTCAGCGAGCTGGGCTCGGGCCTGGACGCGCTGGTGGCCGCCGAGGCGGCCCGGATCGAGGCCGCGCACGGCACCGCCCCGCGCGCCCATGTGGCGGGTTCCCGGCTGCTGCACCACTACCTGTGGTCGGCCGGGCTGCTGTTCAGCGGCCCCTGGTACCTGACCGGTGAGCTGCCGGTGCTCCGGCCCGAGGACGTCTGGATCGAGATCGCCACCGGTGACCTGCTGGTCCGTCCGAGCGGTTCGGCCCCGGCCGACGAGGCCGGCCTGCGGGCCGCCGTGGCGGCGCACGTCGAGCCGGTGCTGACGGCGTTTCAGCCCATCGTGAAGCGCGGACCTCGGGCGCTCTGGGGCATGGTGACGGACGATCTGGTCTCCGGGATCTGGTACCTCGGCCGGATGCTGGGCGAGGAGGCGTACGCCGTCCGGGTGGCCGAAGCCGTCCTTCCGGGTGACACCGCGCCGTTCCCGGGCGCCGCCGACTTCCGCCGGCTGGCCGGCACCGAGGGCCGCAGTCATCTGACCAGGACCAGGCTCGGCTGCTGCCTCTACTACGCGGTCCAGCCGCCGGACGCCTGCGTGACCTGCCCGCGCACCTGCGACGCCGACCGGGTGCGCCGGCTGGAGGTCTGACGGCCGGTCAGGCGACCGTGACCGGCTCGGCCGCCGGTGCGCCCGCCGGAACGCGCCGGTAGCGCCGTCCGGTGGCGGTGCCGGCGGCCAGCGCGCAGGCGGCCAGCGCGGCCGCGCAGGTGATCCAGAACGGCGCGGTGGTGCCGTGCCGCTCGGCCAGCAGACCGGCCAGCAGCGTGCCGCCCGCCTGGGCCAGCGTGATGCTGGAGACCAGCGCGGCCATCGCCTCGCCCAACCGGGCGGCCGGGACGGTCCGTTCGACCAGGCCGAACATCGTGATCATCTGCGGTGCGACCGCCAGCCCGAGGCCGCCGATGGCCAGTGCCAGGCCGCCGACGCTGCCGACCGCGAGCAGCGGCAGCGAGACCGCGAGCAGCAGCGCGGTGCCGACCCGCAGCCGCAGCGGCAGGTCCCAGCGGGCCGGCAGGGCGACGGTGGCCAGTCCGGCCAGTGCGCTGGTGCCGCCCATCAGCCCGTAGATCAGCCCGGCCGCGCCCGGCTGCCCGAGCGCCCCGGTGGTCGCGGTGACCCCGACCTGGACCGAGCCGAAGCAGGCGCCGAGCAGCGCCATCCCGGCCAGCAGCAGCACGTACGGCGTGGTCAGCAGTCGTCCGGCGGCGCGTTGTTGGGCCGGGTTCCCGGGTGCGGCGGTCGGGTGCAGGGCGAACAGGGTGGCGCAGACCGCGACCAGGGCGGCGCCCACCAGCAGGCCGGCCGCCGGGTCGACCAGGGTGGCCAGCAGGCCGATCACGGCCGGTCCTGCGGTGAACGAGATCTCGTCCACGGTGCCGTCCAGCGAGAGCGTGGCAGTGGTCAACTCGGCGTCGCCGTCCGCCAGTCGGATCCAGCGGCTGCGGGACAGCGGCCCGACCGCCGGGACCGACAGGCCGATCAGGGCGGCGGCGACCAGCTGTTCGGGCAGCGGGCGCCCGGTCTCCGAGGCGCCCACCAGGGTCAGGATGGCCAGCGTGTTGACGACGGCGGTGGCCAGGCCGATCCGGCGCTGCCCGTGCCGGTCGGCGAGCCGTCCGACCAGCGGGCCGCCGACCGCCTGGCCGATCGCCAGCAGTCCGGTGGCGGCCGAACCGCGCCAGACGCTGCCGGAGTTGTGGGTGACCAGCAGCAGCACCCCGATCGGGCCCATCGCGTTCGGCAGCCGCCCGAGCGCGGACCAGAGCAGCACCCGCCCGCCGGTCAGTCCGGCGGCGGTCCGGAACGCGGTGAACACGGCCATGCTGGCTCTCCCGTACGGGCCGGGCTCGGGGCGCCCGCCTCCCGTCCGCCGGCCCTGACAGGTGATCGTCCCGCGGGTGGGTCTCGACCGTACGGTGTGCCCGGCCCGGCCCGGAAGGGTGGCTTCGCCCAGGGTGGCGGTGCGGTCACGGTGTGACACCTGTAGGACCACCCAATGCGCCGCGCCCTCCTGATGGACCGTCATCAGGAGGGCGCGGTGGGTGTGCGGCGCCGAGGCGAGACCCCTCACGCTTCGACTTAGGTAAGCCTAACTTGAAGCACGGGAGGGGTGCAAGGGGTCAGAGGTGCTGTTCCAGCACGGCCCGGTACTCCGTGGTCACCCGCCGGTCCATCGCCAGCGTGAACTGCGCGTCGGCCACCGTCCGGGCCAGCGGCCGTACCCGCTGCACCTGTTCGGTCAGCCGGGCGGCCTCGGCGGGGGTGAGTTCCCCGGCCTGCTCCAGTGCGCCGAGCAGCTGCTCGCGGATCAGCGAGGTGAACACCTCGGCGACCGCGTCGGCGTACTCCTGCGATCTGCGGCTGGCCGCCAGCACCGCGCCGAGCGGGATGCCCTCGGCCACCAGGGCGGTGGTGGCGTCCATCAGCCGGCGGCTGACGTGGGTGATGCCGTCCTCCTCGACCGTGATGTAGCCCTGGTCGATCGACTCGGCGGTGTTGCGCTCGGTGAGCTGGTCGCCGAACGCCCGCTCCAGCTCGGCCCAGCTCAGGTGCACCGGGGTCTCGTCCGACCAGGGGGCGGTGATGGCGGCCTTCAGGCCGATCAGCCCGGCCACGTCCTGGCCGTTCTCGCCCGCGCCGATCAACTCGGTGATGCCGCCCAGGGTGTGGCCGCGCTCCAACAGCTCGCCGATCATCCGCAGCCGGGTCAGGTGCCGCTCGCCGTACCAGGCGATCCGGCCCTCCCGGCGGGGCGGCTGGAGCAGCTTGCGCTCGCGGTAGAAGCGCAGCGTCCGGGTGCTGATCCCGGCCGCCTCGGCCAGCTCCTCTGCCCGGTACTCCCGGTGCTCCTCGATCTCCACGGCGCCCAGCATAGGACCGACCGGCCGCAGGGGAGCCGGGAGAACCGATCCGGTCGGGCTTCTTCCACTCGGTGTCAGCAAGGACTACCCTGCCAATCGCGCCAGCAATTACTGGCGCGGTTCTAATGGACAGGACCCAGCCCCCCAGGAGGCCGACGCATGGCAGCCAGCCCCAAGCGCACCAAGCAGCGCCCGACCGAGGGGACCCCGCACGTCCGGGTCGCCGTGGTCGGTTCCGGATTCGGCGGCATCGGCGCCGGGGTCCGGCTGCGCCGGGCCGGGATCACCGACTTCGTGATCCTGGAGCGGGCCGACGCGGTCGGCGGGACCTGGCGGGACAACAGCTACCCGGGCTGCGCCTGCGACGTCCCCTCGCACCTCTACTCGTTCTCCTTCGCGCCCAACCCCGACTGGCCGCGCAGCTTCTCCGGCCAGCCCGACATCAGGGCCTACCTGGAGCGGGTCACCGACACCTTCGGGCTCCGGCCGCACCTGCGGTTCAACGCCGAGGTGACCGAGCTGCGCTGGGAGCAGGAGCACACCCGCTGGCGGATCACCACCGCCGCCGGGGTGTGGACCGCCGACGCGGTGGTCTCCGCCTCCGGGCCGCTGGCCGACCCGCAGATCCCCGAGCTGCCCGGCCTGGCCGAGTTCCCCGGCAAGGTCTTCCACTCCTCCCGCTGGGACCACGACTACGACCTGACCGGCAAGCGGGTCGCGATGGTGGGCACCGGTGCCTCGGCCGCCCAGATCATCCCGCAGATCCAGCCGAAGGTCGGCAGGCTGACGGTCTTCCAGCGCACCCCCGCCTGGGTGCTGCCGCGCCGCGACCGGGAGATCTCGGCCGCCGAGAAGTGGCTGCACGCCAAGCTGCCGCCGACCGGCACACTCCGTCGGGCGGCCCTGTTCGCGCTCCGCGAGCTCCAGGTGGACGCCTTCGTCCGGCGCCCCGGCACCCTCAGGCTGGTCGAGCAGCTCGCCGTCCACAACCTCCACAAGGGCGTCGCCGACCCGGAGTTGCGGGCCCGGCTGACCCCGGACTACCGGATCGGCTGCAAGCGCATCCTGCTCAGCAACACCTACTATCCGGCGCTGGCCGCGGCCAACACCGAGGTGGTCTCCGCCGGTCTCACCGAGCTGCGCGGCTCCACCCTGGTGGCCGCCGACGGCAGTGAGCACGAGGTGGACGCGATCGTCTTCGGCACCGGTTTCCACGTCACCGACATGCCGATCGCGCACCGGGTGTTCGGCATCGACGGGGTCAGTCTGGCCACCGAGTGGAAGGACGGCCTGGAGGCGCTGCGCGGCTCGACGGTGCGCGGCTTCCCCAACCTGTTCTTCGTGATCGGCCCGAACACCGGGCTCGGCAACAGCTCGATGATCCTGATGATCGAGTCCCAACTGAACTACCTGGTCGACGCGTTGACCACGCTGGCGGCGCTCGGCGGCGGCGCGCTGCAGCCCACCGCCCGGGCCCAGCGGCAGTGGAACCTCGAGCTCCAGCACCGGATGAGCCGCACCGTCTGGTCCACCGGCGGCTGCCGGAGCTGGTACCAGGACGAGGGCGGCAAGAACACCGTGCTCTGGCCCGCCTCCACCAGCAGCTTCCGCCGGGCCACCCGCCGGCTCGACCTGGCCGAGTACGAGGTGGTCCGGCAGACCGCCCCCGTCGCCGAGGAGGCGCTCGCATGACCACCCTGCCCGCCGACTGCCTGCTGCCCGCCGCCGCCGAGGAGTACCGGATCCGCTCGGCCGACGGCCACTGGATTCACGCCGCCGCGTACGGCCCCGAGGACGCCCCGTTGGTGGTGCTGGCCCACGGCTGGACCTGCTCCACCCGGTTCTGGGCCCCCGTGATCCACCAACTGCTGCCCGACCACCGGGTGGTGGCGTACGACCAGCGCGGCCACGGCCGCAGCGACCGGCCGGTCACCCCGGCCGGGTACACCACCGTGAAGCTGGCCGACGACCTGGCGGCCGTGCTCGGCCGGGTCGTCCCGGCCGGCCGCCGGGCCGTGCTGGCCGGGCACAGCATGGGCGGAATGACCATCATGGCCGCCGCCGACCGGGCCGAGGTGGCCGACCGGACCGCCGCCGTCGCCTTGGTCAGCACCGGCGCGGGTGACCTGCTGGCCGAGCTGAAGGTGGTGCCGGACGCCGTCCGGGGCGGCCTGCGCCGTTTCCTGGGGCGGCAGTTGCTGCACTCCCGGCTGCCGCTCGGCCCGGTCACCCCGCTCAGCCGGGCCGCCCTGAAGTACGCCACCATGGGCCCGGCCACCCCCGCCGACCGGGCCGAGGTGAACGCCCGGATCGTGCACGCCTGCCCCGCCGGGGTCCGCCACCGGTGGTCCCTGGTGCTCGGCAGCCTCGATCTGTACGCCCAGCTCGGCAGGTTGGCCGCCCCCACCGCCGTGGTGGTCGGCACCCACGACCGGCTCACCCCGCCGGTGCACTCGCACCGGATCCTTGCCGCGCTGCCCGTGCCCGAGGGTCTGCTCGAACTCCCCGGGGTCGGCCACATGTCCCCGGTCGAACGCCCCGCCGAGGTGGCCGGCGAGATCCGCCGCCTGGTCCGCTCGCACCTGAACACCGCCCGGAAGGTGGCCGAATGAGCCCGCAGCTGACCGGTCAGGTCATCGTCGTCACCGGAGCCGCCCGGGGCGTCGGCGCCCTGACGGCCCGTAAGCTCGCCCAGCGCGGCGCCAGGCTCGCGCTGGTCGGCCTGGAGCCCGAGGAGCTCAAGGCGGTCGCCGCCCAGTGCGGCCCGGAGGCCGGCCACTGGGTGGCCGACGTCACCGACCTGGCGGCGCTGCGCAGCACCGCGCAGGCGATCGAGGAGCGGTACGGCCGGATCGACACCGTGGTCGCCAACGCCGGGATCGCCCTCGGCGGGCCGCTGGTGGACAGCGACCCCGACGCCTTCGACCGGGTGATCCAGGTCAACCTGCTCGGCAGCGTGGCCACCGCCCGGGCCTTCCTGCCCGCGCTCACCAGGAGCCGGGGCTACCTGCTGCAGATCGCCTCGCTGGCCGCGATCACCCCCGCCCCGCTGATGTCCGCGTACTGCGCGAGCAAGGCCGGGGTGGAGGCGTTCGCCCACTCGCTCCGCGCCGAGGTCGCCCACCAGGGCGTCAAGGTCGGTGTGGGCTACCTGAGTTGGACCGACACCGACATGGTGCGCGGCGCCGACCAGGACGAGGTGCTGCGGCGGATGCGGGCCGGGCTGCCCTGGCCCGCCAACAAGACCTACCCGCTGCCGCCGGCCGTCGACCGGCTGGTCGCGGGCATCGCCCGGCGCTCCGCGCACGTCTACGCCCAGCCCTGGCTGCGCGGCATGCAGCCGGTCCGCTGGCTGCTGCCCAGCCTGATCGCGGCCGTCGGCTCGCGGGACGTGGCCAAGCTGGCCCCGCAGCTGAAGGCCACCGCGGCCTCCCGGCTGCGCCCGGTCGGGGCCGGCGGCGAGGCCGACTCGGCGGCCCGCAGCACGCCCTGACCCGGCCGGAACGCGCCGAAGCCCCGCCCGCCAGAACGTGAGCTCTGCGGGCGGGGCTTCGGCGTCAGCGGGTGACGGACCGTCAGCCGAGGGTGGCCAGCGCCTCGTTGAAGGTCGCCGAGGGCCGCATGATCGCGGCGGCCTTGGCGGCGTCGGGCTGGTAGTAGCCACCGATGTCGGCGGGCGAACCCTGCACGGCGATCAGTTCGGCCACGATGGTCTGCTCCTGCGCGGCCAGCGTCTTGGCCAGGCCCGCGAACGCCTCGGCCAGCTCGGCGTCGACGGTCTGAGCGGCCAGCTCCTGGGCCCAGTACAGCGCCAGGTAGAAGTGGCTGCCACGGTTGTCGATGCCACCGAGGCGGCGGCTCGGCGACTTGTCCTCGTTGAGGAAGGTGCCGGTGGCCCGGTCCAGGGTGTCGGCGAGCACCTGGGCGCTCGCGTTGCCGGTGGTCTGCGCCAGGTGCTCGAAGCTCGCGGCCAGAGCGAAGAACTCGCCCAGGCTGTCCCAGCGCAGGTAGTTCTCCTTGACCAGCTGCTGGACGTGCTTCGGGGCGGAGCCGCCCGCGCCGGTCTCGAACAGACCGCCGCCGTTCATCAGCGGCACGACCGACAGCATCTTGGCGCTGGTGCCCAGCTCCAGGATCGGGAACAGGTCGGTCAGGTAGTCGCGCAGCACGTTGCCGGTCACCGAGATGGTGTCCTCGCCGCGGCGGATCCGCTCCAGCGAGAAGGCGGTGGCCTCGACCGGGGAGAGGATCTCGATCTGCAGCCCGGTGGTGTCGTGCTCCGGGAGGTACTGCTTGACCTTCTCGATCAGCACGGCGTCGTGCGCGCGGGTCGCGTCCAGCCAGAACACGGCCGGGTTGCCGGTGGCGCGGGCGCGGGTGACGGCCAGCTTGACCCAGTCCTGGATCGGCAGGTCCTTGGTCTGGCAGGCGCGGAAGATGTCGCCGGCCTCGACGGCCTGCTCCAGCACGACCGCGCCGGTGGCGTCGACCAGGCGGACGGTGCCCGCGGCGGCGATCTCGAAGGTCTTGTCGTGGCTGCCGTACTCCTCGGCCGCCTGCGCCATCAGACCGACGTTCGGGACCGAGCCCATGGTCGACGGGTCGAAGGCGCCGTGGGCGCGGCAGTCGTCGATGACGACCTGGTAGACACCGGCGTAGCTGCTGTCCGGCAGCACGGCCAGGGTGTCGGCCTCGGCGCCGTCCGGGCCCCACATGTGGCCGGAGGTGCGGATCATGGCCGGCATCGAGGCGTCGACGATCACGTCGCTCGGCACGTGCAGGTTGGTGATGCCCTTGTCCGAGTCGACCATCGCGAGCGCGGGGCCCTCGGCCAGCTCGGCGTCGAACGAGGCCTTGATCTCGGCGCCCTGGGGCAGCGCGGCGAGGCCGTCGAGGATGCCGCCGAGGCCGTTGTTCGGGCTCAGGCCGGCCGCGGCCAGCACCTCGCCGTGGGCGGCGAAGGTCTTCGGGAAGAAGGCGCGGACCACGTGGCCGAAGACGATCGGGTCGGAGACCTTCATCATGGTGGCCTTGAGGTGCACCGAGAACAGCACGCCCTCGGCCTTGGCCCGGGCCACCTGGGCGGCCAGGAACCCGTTCAGCGCGGCGGCGCGCATGACCGAGGCGTCCACGACCTCGCCCGCGAGCACCGGCACCGACTCGCGCAGCACGGTGGTGGTGCCGTCGGCGGCGAGGTGCTCGATCCGGAGCGCGCCGGCCTCGGTGACCACGGCCGACTTCTCGGTGGAGCGGAAGTCGTCGGTGCCCATGGTGGCGACGTTGGTCCTGGAGTCGGCCGACCAGGCGCCCATCCGGTGCGGGTGGGTCTTGGCGTAGTTCTTCACCGAGGCGGGGGCGCGGCGGTCCGAGTTGCCCTCGCGGAGCACCGGGTTGACGGCGCTGCCCTTGATCTTGTCGTACCGGGCGCGGACGTCGCGGTCCTGCTCGGTCTTCGGGTCGTCCGGGTAGTCCGGCAGCGCGTAGCCCTGCGCCTGGAGCTCGGCCACGGCAGCCTTGAGCTGCGGGATCGAGGCCGAGACGTTCGGCAGCTTGATGATGTTGGCGCCCGGCGTCTTGGCCAGCTCGCCGAGCTCGGCCAGCGCGTCGGCGATCCGCTGCTCCGGCGCGAGGAACTCGGGGAAGCTCGCGATGATGCGCCCGGCCAGGGAGATGTCGCGAGTCTCCACACTGACGCCCGCTGTCGAGGCGTAGGCCTGGATGACCGGCAGGAGCGAGTACGTCGCCAGGGCCGGGGCCTCGTCAGTGTGCGTATAGATGATGGTCGAGTCAGTCACCGGTGCTCCGCTCCATGTCTACTAACGTCTTGATATCAAGATATCTCGTCTTCGGCCGTTCCCGACACCAACCCCCTCTCCGAAGGGAGGGCGAGCAGTGCGTCGTACGCCGTCTGGACGAAACGGCCGCCGAGCGAGGGGCCGGCGTTGGCCAGCGCGGCCAGCGCGGTGCCGCGTTCCGGGTCGAATCCCACGAGGTCGGTGCAGCCCCGGGTGCCGCCGGAGTGGAAGTAGGTGCTCCGCCGCAGGCTCCAGGCCAGCGGCAGCCGGACGGCCCGCAGCGCGGGGGCGAGCGGCCCGGCCGGGGCGAGGTGGGCGGTCAGGTAGCCGAGCAGGTCCCGGCCGGTGGAGCGGAGCGCGCCGGCGGCCGGCAGCCCGGGGATCCGCCAGGGCGGCAGTGGGCGGCCCCGGCGGTGGCCGAGCGCCCGGCCCGGGGCCTGCTCGGCACAGTCGGTGGCGGTCAGCCCGAGCGGTCCGCAGACCAGCCCGGCCAGCAGCTCCGGGTACGGCGTCCCGGTGCGTTCGGCCAGGGCGCGGCCGAGCAGGGCCATCCCGAAGTTGGAGTAACGGACCCGGCCGGGCGACCGGGGCCTGATCGGGGCGGCCAGCAGCCGGTCGTCGCCGAAGGCCGCGTACGGGTTGCGGTACCACTGCGGCAGGGCGGAGCTGAGCAGGCCGGGCGGCAGCCGGGGCAGCCCGGCGGTGTGGGTGGCCAGGTCGCGCAGGGTGCAGCGGGCGGTGACCGGCAGATGGGCGGAGAGCGGGTCGTCCAGGGTGACCTCGCCGCGGGCGGCCAGCTCGGCCAGCAGCAGCCCGGTGAAGGTCT
This sequence comes from Kitasatospora sp. NPDC101801, assembly GCF_044766665.1. NCBI lineage: Bacteria > Bacillati > Actinomycetota > Actinomycetes > Kitasatosporales > Streptomycetaceae > Kitasatospora > Kitasatospora sp. NPDC101801. Next base: position 919,388 of record NZ_JBIWML010000001.1, on the reverse strand, counting down.
TGGTGACCGAGCCGAGTTCGTAGCCGGTGTCCGCGGTCACCTCCGGACCGCCCGCGAACTCCCTTCCATGGCAGAGCACTTCACCGCGTCCGCCGGCGAAGGTGACCAGTGTCACAGCGGTCGCCCCGGGTGCGGCGGCGACCAGGGCGGCCAGTGTCACACCGTCACCGGCGAGCCGCCGAGGGCGCGGGCCAGCGTCACCGTCCCGGCGATCGCCGCGACCACTGCCGTGTGCTCGTGGTCCTTGAAGGCCCGGGCCGGGTCCTGGTCGACCGGTTCGGCGTCCCGGGGGGTCAGGCCGTCGGGGTGCTGGGCGCCGGCCAGCCGCTCCCAGGGGTCGAGGCCGCAGACCGGCTCCCCGGTGCAGGAGTCCACGATCAGCAGCTCGCCGACCAGGTCCCACTGGCCGACCTCCAGCCAGATGTCGACCCAGACCGGCAGCCAGTCCCGCAGGTACGAGCGGAGCGGCGCGGGCAGGCCGTCCGGGCGGGCACCCCAGTCGGTCAGGTGGAAGACGGTGTGGGTGAGGTCGTAGCCGGTGCTCCAGTCGATCGCCCAGGGCTCGGGGGTGGCGCCGAGCCAGGTGGCGTCGGCCAGCGCGGCCCAGTCCGGCCGGTGGTCCAGGCCGACCACCCGGCGGGCGTTGGCGACCGCGAGCCGCCGGTTGGGCACCAGCTCGGCGGCGTGGGTGGCGCGGAGCCGGGTGAGCGAGCCGAGCAGCTCGTCCAACGGCCGGTGCCGAAAGCCGGACCGGGCGAAGTGGGCGTACGTCTCCAGCGGGTCGGACAGGTTGGGGAAGCGCAACTGCCGTTCGTAGAGCAGGTTCCCGCTCTGCAGCTGGTGCCAGCAGAACTCGATCAGCTCGCCCGCCGCCGCCAGGTCGCGGGCCCCGGCCACGCCGTCCCGCAGGATCAGCGAGGCGGCCAGTGCGGACTCCCCGATCGGCTTGTAGGCGGTGTCCGGGTCGGAGAGGTCGATGGTGGTGTCCGGCGGGAGGGTGCCGTGGCCGTCCTGGTGGGCCCGGTGCAGCCAGTGCAGGGCGTTCGAGCCGAGCCGTTGGGCGGTGCTCAGCAACCGGGTCTCCGTCATCGCCGACCCTCCGTCAACAGGCTTTCGGTGATGGTGAGTTCGAGCGCGGTCCGGCGGGAGTCGTCGCCGACCAGCCGGAGCCGGTCCAGCAGTGGCGGCAGTTCCAGCGGGGCCGGGGCGTCGAGCCAGGCCAGCCAGCGGGTCAGCCGGAGCGCGGTCCGGTGGTCCCGGCGGAGCATCGCCCGGGCGGCGCCACGGGCCAGCGCGAGCGGCTGCTGCCGGGCGGCCCGGTGCACCGGGCCGTCGAGTCCGGGCAGTGCCAGCGGGGCGAGCTGGGCCATCCGTACCGACCAGCGCGGCCAGTGTTCCGGGTCGGGGACCTCGCCGGGCTGCGGGCCGGCCCGGCCGGCCAGGAAGCCAGCCACGTGGTCCAGCCAGGCCACCACCAGGTCGTCCTGGCCGACGGGGGCGTCCTGGCCGGGCGGGAAGGCCAGCAGGGCGGCGGCCAGCGAGGCCGTGGTGACGCTCGCCAGCGGTGCCCGGGCGAGGAGTTGGGCGGCGAACAGGTCGGGGCCGAGCACCCGGAGCGCGGCGAGCTCGGCGGTGCTGGTGGGGTCGGTGAGCGCGACCGGGCCCCCGGCGCCGGTGACGGCGTCGAGGGCGCGGCCCGCCACCTGCTCGACCGCGGCGGCGTACGCGTCGCGCAGCGAGGTGTCGGTGAGCGGCATGGTGGTGAAGTCTCCTGTGGTGGCGGACCGTTCGGCAGGGCCGACCGGTCCTGACCGGGCCGGGTGGCCCGGTCGGGACCGGCGTGGTCAGCCGCCGGTACGCCTCGGGCCCGTCGGCTCCCTGGGGGACAGCGGGAGCAGCGGGGCGAGGGCGGTGGCCGGGCGGTGCAGCGGGGCGCCGCTGACCGGTGCCTCGGCCTCGGTGGGCAGGGCGGTCACGACCGCCCGTCGGTGCGGTGCGGTGGCCGGGCGGACGATGCCGGGGGACGCGGACATCGGACCGCCTCGGCTCAGCTCCGGTCCTTCGGGGGCTTGGGCGAGAGCAGCAGGAGCAACAGCAGCAGTCCGGCGGCCTCGGGCCGGTGGACCGGTGCCGCGCTGACGGTGGCCTCGCCCTCGGCCAGCAGCCCGGCCAGCGCGGCGCGTTCGGCCGCAGTGGCCTGCGGCCGTACCGGGGTGTGGATCTGAGTGGGCATCAGATACCTCCTTGTCGTCCAGGAGCGACGTCGGCTCGACGCCGCACGGCAAAGCTACGAGTACGAATCGTCCGGATCGGCGAGGGCTCGCCGAACGAGTCGTCAGATCAGCTGCGACGCGCCGGTGCACGGGTGATTACCTGCGAGTACGGTCGGCACATGACGACTGCTCTCATCACCGGCGCGACCGCCGGAATCGGCGCCGCCTTCGCCCGCCGCCTCGCCCAGGACGGGCGGGACCTGGTCCTGGTCGCCCGCGACGCCGGACGGTTGGCCGACACGGCGGCCGAGTTGACGAAGACGTACGGCGTCGAGGTCGAGGTGCTCCCCGCCGACCTGGCCACCGACGCGGGGATCGGCGCGGTCGAGGAGCGGCTGCGCGACGCCGGCCGGCCGGTCGGCATCCTGATCAACAACGCCGGCTTCGGCAACCAGGGCGCCTACCTGACGGCCCCGCTGGAGCAGGAGCTCGACATGCTCAAGGTGCACGTCGAGGCGATCCTGCGGACCACCTCGGCCGCGCTGCCGGGCATGCGCGAGCGCGGCTTCGGCGGGATCGTGAACGTCGCCTCGGTGGCGGCCTTCCTGCCGCGCGGCACGTACGGCGCCAGCAAGGCCTGGGTGGTCAGCTTCACCCAGGGGGCGGCCCGCGACCTCGGCGGCACCGGGGTCCGGCTGATGGCGCTGGCCCCGGGCTTCACCCGGACGGAGTTCCACCAGCGGGCCGGGATGGGCACCTCGGGCATCCCCGCCTGGGGCTGGCTCTCGGCGGAGCGGGTGGTGGACGAGGCGCTGCGCGACCTGGCCAGGGGGCGCTCGCTGTCCGTCCCCGGCCGGCGGTACAAGGCGGTCGTGGCGATCGCCAGGCTGCTGCCCGCCGGGAAGCTGGGTGGGATCTCCAGCAAGGCGGCGCGGACGTACAAGTGAGACGCTGTGGTCCAGGGTTCGAGACCTCGGCTCATTATTAGCCCGTCTAACTATGAGCTATGCTCGGTACGTGGGCAGGGGGACTCCTGCCCACGTACCGACACCACGGGGAGGTCGCCTGTGCGCGACGAGATCAACTGGACACCGCCGCCACGGGCCAAGGGCGAACCGCGCCCGCCGGCCGAGTGGCGCCGCATCCTCGCCCTGTTCCGCCCCTACCGGGCCAGGCTCGCCATGGTCGGCCTGCTGGTGGCGGCCTCCGCCGTGGTCGGCGTGGTCACCCCGTTCCTGCTCCGCGCGGTGCTGGACACCGCGATACCGCAGGGCCGCACCGGGCTGCTCAGCCTGCTCGCGCTCGGGATGATCGCGGCCGCCGTGGTGAACAGCATCTTCGGGGTGCTGCAGACCCTGATCTCCACCACGGTCGGCCAGCGCGTCATGCACGACCTGCGGACCGCGGTCTACCGCCACCTGCAGCGGATGTCGCTGGCCTTCTTCACCCGGACCCGCACCGGCGAGGTGCAGTCCCGGATCGCCAACGACATCGGCGGCATGCAGTCCACCGTCACCTCCACCGCCACCTCGCTGGTCTCCAACCTGACCGGCGTGATCGCCACCGTGGTCGCCATGGTCGCGCTGGACTGGCGGCTCACCGTGGTCTCGCTGCTGCTGCTCCCGCTGTTCGTCTGGATCAGCCGCCGGGTCGGCAACGAGCGCAAGAAGATCACCACCGAGCGGCAGAAGCAGCTGGCCGCGATGAGCTCCGCCGTCCAGGAGTCGCTGTCCGTCAGCGGCATCCTGCTCGGTCGCACCATGGGCCGCTCCGGCTCGCTCTCGCACGAGTTCGACCGGCAGTCGGACGAGCTGGCCGAGCTGGAGGTCCGTGCCAGCATGGCCGGGCGCTGGCGGATGGCCACCATCGGGATCGTGATGGCCGCGATGCCCGCCGTCATCTACTGGGCCGCCGGACTGGCGATGGCCGGCGGCGCCCCGATCGTCTCGGTCGGCACCCTGGTCGCCTTCGTCTCGCTCCAGCAGGGCCTGTTCCGACCCACCGTCAGCCTGCTCTCCACCGGCGTGCAGGTGCAGACCTCGCTCGCGCTGTTCCAGCGGATCTTCGAGTACCTCGACCTCCCGGTCGAGATCGCCGAACCCGCCGATCCGGTCCGGCTGTCCGTCATCCGCGGGGACGTCACCTTCGAGAACGTGGACTTCCGCTACAACGCCGACCAGGACCGCCCGACCCTGACCGGGATCGACCTCAAGCTCCCGGCCGGCGGCTCGCTCGCCGTGGTCGGCGAGACCGGCTCGGGCAAGACCACTCTCAGCTACCTGGTGCCCCGGCTCTACGACGTGACCGGCGGCCGGGTCCTGATCGACGGCACCGACGTCCGCGAACTCGGCTTCGACACCCTGGCCGACGCGATCGGCGTGGTCTCCCAGGAGACCTACCTGTTCCACGCCTCGGTCGCCGACAACCTGCGGTTCGCCAAGCCGGACGCCACCGACGCCCAGCTGGTCGAGGCCGCCCGGGCGGCCCAGATCCACGAGCTGATCGCCGGGCTCCCCGAGGGCTACGACACCGTGGTCGGCGAGCGTGGCTACCGGTTCTCCGGCGGCGAGAAGCAGCGCCTGGCGATCGCCAGGACGGTGCTCCGCAACCCGCCGATCCTGATCCTGGACGAGGCCACCAGCGCACTCGACAACCAGACCGAACGGGCCGTCCAGCAGGCCATCGACGCCCTGTCCGCGGGCCGCACCACGATCACCATCGCGCACCGGCTCTCCACCGTGCGGCGGGCCGACCAGATCGCCGTCCTGGACGCGGGCGAGATCGCCGAACTCGGCACCCACGAGGAACTGCTCGCGCGGAACGGGCGGTACGCCGCGCTGCTGCGCCGTGAGCTGCCGTCAGGCGGGCCCTCTGACGGGCCGTCGGACGACGACGGTCAGGCCGCCATCGGGCGCTCGTTGTAGACCTCGGCCAGCTCCTGGCCGGACAGCTGGTGGATCGCCGCCATCACCTGGTCGGTGACCTCGCGACGGGCCCGGGCCGAACGCGCCTGGCCGTGCAGCTCGTCGAAGTGCAGCGGCTCCCCGAAGCGCACGGTCACCTTGCGCACGCGGGGGATCCGCTTGCCGACCGGCAGGATCTCCGCCGGCCCCTCCAGCGCCACCGGAACGACCGGCACCCCGGCGGTCAGCGCCAGCCACGCCACCCCGGTCTTGCCCCGGTACAGCCGCCCGTCCAGCGAACGGGTGCCCTCCGGGTAGATGCCGAACGCCTTGCCCTCGCGCAGGATCTCCAGCGCCGAGTCCAGCGCGGCCTGGGCGGTCTTGATCTCGCCCCGCTCCACCGGGACGGCGTTGAGCGCCTTGAAGAGCGCCCTGGAGAGGGCACCCTTGAGGCCGGTGCCGGTGAAGTACTCGGCCTTGGCGAGGAAGTACACCCGGCGCGGCGCGGTCAGCGGGATCACCACGCTGTCGATGAACGACAGGTGATTGCTCGCCAGGATCACTCCGCCATCACACGGCACGTTCTCCAGCCCCTCGATGACGGGGCGGTAGACCGCCTTCGCCACGGGCTTGAGCACGAGCTTGGTGATGAGGTTGATCATCTAGTCTCCCTGGCCGCCTCCACCCCCACCCCGGAACACCGCGGCGAGGCCAGACCGCAGATTACGTCATCCACCCCGCCCGCCGTCCACCACTCCGCTCACCGGACGGATGCGATCCTCGTCACGACGCTCCGCCGCACGGGCGGCGCCTCGATTTTTTGGCAGGTGCTTCGGGTCTACGGTCAGGGGCTCGGGGAACTGCGACGCCGGCCTCGGAACAGGTGATCCGTTCAGGGGTGGTCGGGCACTTTCGCAGTGACCCGAACGCCAGATCTCCTCGCAGTTCCCCGAGCCCCTGACCGTAGATGCCCGAGCGCCTGCCAAAAGTGCAGCTCCGAGCCCCTGGGTAGAGCGCTTGCCCGGGGTGCGGGTTCAGTCGACCGGGAAGATCCGGCGGACCACGCGCTCCGCAGCGCCGCCGTCGTCCCAGGGGCAGAACCGCTCGCGGAAGGCGGCCCGGGCGTCCGGCGCCGGGTCGCCGGCCAGCAGGGCCTGGCTCAGGGCGTCGGGGTCGGTGGCGACCGCGCCGGGCGGCGAGGCGAGCAGGTCGAAGTAGACGCCCCTGGTCCGGCGGTACTGCTCCCAGTCGGGGGCGTAGACGACGACCGGTCGGTCCAGCACCGCGTAGTCGAACATCATCGAGGAGTAGTCCGTGACCAGGACGTCCGCCGCCAGGTAGAGGTCCTCGACCACGGGGTGGGCGGAGACGTCGACCACCTCGGCCGCGCCCGGGCCGGTGGCGAGCTCGCCGGGGCCGTCGGCGTCGAAGTAGTGGGTGCGGACCAGCAGGGTGTACCCGGGGCCGAGCTGCTCGGCCAGCTCCCGCAGGTCGAGCAGCGGGACGTAGCCGCCCTGCCCCTCCCGGTGGGTCGGGGCGTAGAGCACCGTGCGCCGCCCGGGCGTCAGCCCGAGCCTGGCCCGGACATCGGCGACCTCCGCGGGGCCGGCCAGCGCGAGCCGGTCGTTGCGCGGGTAGCCGGTCTCCAGCAGCTCGTAGTGGCCGGGGAAGGCCCGGCTGAAGTGCTCGCTGGTGTGCGGGTTGGGGGAGACCAGGAAGTCCCAGCGGTCCACCGCCTCGCGCAGCCGGTCGAAGTCCATGCCGTCGGCGGCGGCCGGGTAGTCCACCAGGTCCAGGCCCATGGTCTTCACCGGCGTCCCGTGCTGGGTCTGCACGTGCACCGTGCCGGGCCGCTTGACCATGGTGTGAGGGAAGTTGACGTTGTTGACGAAGTACTTGGCGGTGGCCATCAGCCGCAGGTACGCCGGGGTGTTCACCAGCACGTACGGCACCCCGTCGGGCAGTGTGGCGGCCTGCGCCCGGGTCTCCACCACCCACACCCCGCGCACCTGGGGCGCCAGTTCGAGCGCCTTCCGGTAGATCGCGGCCGGGTTGCAGGCATAGCCCCGGTGCCAGTACGCCGCGTAGACCGCGAGCCGGTCGTCCAGCGGGAGCCGCCGGAAGGTGTTGTACGCGGTGTACCTGGCCCCGCCGCGGACCCCCTTGCGCAGGGCCGGGGCGACCGCGCCGACCCCGCGCTTGACGGTGCGTGGCAGCTGCCCGCCCCGGCGCAGCTCGCCGTATGCGATCCGGGCGCCCCGGGCGGCCAGCCGGTACTGGACGCCGCGCAGCCCGCCGGGGAAGCGGTAGTCGGCCGGGCGGTGGCGGGCGAAGTGGTCGGCGATCCGGGCGAAGAAGTCCGCCCGCAGGTCGGTCGGCACCAGGCCGGGCGTGTCGTAGACGGTGAGCGCCTGCCGGACCGTCCGGTCGAAGACCAGGCGGCGCAGGGCCGGGCCCGGGTCGGCCGAGGGGCGGTCGAGCACCCGGAAGATCGCGTCGTACTGGGCGAAGGCGTCCGCGTGCTTGGGGGAGGCGGTGGCGGTGATCGCGCCGGGGCGTCCGCGCCGGTAGTTGTAGCAGGAGCGGTCGAGGTAGCGGAGCCGGCCGGTGAGCAGGGCCGGGTAGGTGACCGAGATGTCCTCGTAGTAGCCGCGGCCGAAGGCGACGTCCAGGTCGAGCAGGAACTGCCGGCGGAAGACCTTGTTCCACACCGACAGCACGCTCTGGAACAGCGCCGGGTGGTCGGCGGCCCGGCAGCCGGCCACCAGCGGGGAGTCGCGCAGCACGTGCCGCCAGGGGTTGGGCTCGGTGCTGCCGTCGGGGTAGACGTGGGTGAAGTCGGTCAGCAGCACGTCCACCGGCGCCTCGGCGGCCTGCTCGGCGCGGAGCTCGGCCAGCAGCGCGTCCAGGGTGCCGTCGGGCAGCCAGTCGTCGCTGTCGACGAACCAGACGTACGTCCCGGTGGCCTGGGCCAGACCGACCTCGCGGGCGCCGCCGAGGCCCTGGTTCTCCGTCAGGTGCAGCACCCGCAGGCGGGGGTCGCGGGTGGCGTGCTCGTCCAGGATCGCGCCGCAGCCGTCGGGGGAGAGGTCGTCCACCGCGATCAGCTCGACCGAGCCGTCCGGCGGGCCGGCCAGCGAGTCGAGGCAGCGCGGCAGGTAGCGCTCAACGCCGTGGACCGGCAGCACGATGCTGAGGAGGGGGCTCACGCTGGTTCACTCCGCTGGGGATGCCGGGGCGAGGGGCGGCCGCCCGGTTCTGGCGCCACTCTACTGGGCCCGGCGGGACGGGCGACGGCGAGGCGCCCCAGGTCGGCCCGGGTGGGGCCGGTCGCGGAAAGACGACCGCCGGTGCCGCGCTGTGCGAGCGCGGGCACCGGCAGTCCGGGGTTGGCGGTCCGACCGACCCTCAGCGGTCGACCACCGGTCCGTCCACCAGTTCGAAGCCGGGCCGCCGCAGCGTCGAGACGGCCGGACAGTGGCTCACCTGGGGTCGGAAGCAGTTTTCCCTTCATCTGTCGAACGTACTCGACCGACTCCGGGCCGCCTTTCGGCGTCGATACAGATATTGCTTGTAGGTTTCGGTGGCGTCAATCCCCTGGATGTGTTCACTTCCTGAATTTCACCAGGTGAGACTCGGCGGTTCGCCGGCCGATCGGACCGACCCGGCCGATGCGCAGTCGTGACCGGGGTCGCCGAGATCTGGTGGGGCGTCAGTTCACTTCGCACGATACGGTGGCAGAACACCAGGACGGTTGCGCGAAGCCCGCCACTCACGGATAGTCTTCGCCTCACGGCCCTGGCGCCTCGTAGGGGTGGGAAACTGATGGAACACATGCAAGTGCGGTCCCGGCCCCGAGTGCCGGCGATCCAGTGCGGCGTCGGCTCGACCGGCCGCCGGCTCGACCGCCATCTCTCGGTGCTCGGTGCGCCGGCCCTCTCGGCCGTCGACACCGCCGAAGCGCTCGGCCTGATAAGGGAGCTGACGCCCCGTGGGGTGAGCACCCCGGCCGCGCCGCGTCGGACGGCTCGGGTGATGCTGCTGGCGCCGCTCCGGCGGCTCAAGCGCAGCCTGTTCGGCAGTCGGGGCTGAGGCTGGTCCGACCAGCCCTGCTGCCCCGCCTCCGGGCGACCCGATGGACCTGCCGGTCCGTCGGGTTTTCCGCGTACCCGCCGCGGGGTGCGAGGATGATCCCATGGCGGACACCTCCTTCCACTCCCACACCGTCGACCTCACCACCGGCAGTGGTGAGGTCGCCCTGGACATCACCCGGCACTGCACCGACTTCCTGGCGAACGTGGCCCCCGGCCGGGACGGTCTGCTGAACGTCTTCGTCCCGCACGCCACCGCAGGGATCGCGGTGATCGAGGTCGGGGCGGGCAGCGACCACGACCTGCTGGCCATCCTGCGCGAGCTGCTCCCGGCCGACGACCGCTGGCGGCACCGGCACGGCAGTCCGGGCCACGGCCGGGACCACGTGCTCCCCGGCCTGGTCGCCCCGCACGCCACCCTGCCGGTGATCGGCGGCCAACTGGCGCTCGGGGTCTGGCAGTCGGTGGTGCTGGTGGACACCAACGGCGACAACCCCCGGCGCACCGTCCGGCTGTCCTTCCTGGGCTGAGCCCCGGTACCGGGGCCGGCCGCCGTAGGGTGGCGGTATGAGCGACGAGACCCAGCAGTGCGACCTGGCACCCGGCGTCGACGCCGTGGCGGCGCTGACCCCGGCGGTGGGGGACGGCCCCCGGGCCGACTGCGTGCTGTGCGGCGAGCCGACCGAGTTCCCGGCCGACCGGCCGGGAACGACCCTGTGCCCGGTCTGCGCCTGGCAGGAGGCGCAGCGGATCGCCTGCTCCGGCTGAGCCGCCGGGTCAGTGCTCCTCGCGGTCGGCCAGCCGCAGGGTGGAGCCGTGCCGCCCCTTGTGGACCAGCAGTTGGGCCGGGATGCGCGAGCGCAGGTCGGCGACATGGCTGACGATGCCGACGGCGCGGTCCCGCTCCCGGAGACCGTCCAGGACGTCGAGCACCTCCTCGAGGGCCTGCTCGTCCAGGCTGCCGAAGCCCTCGTCGATGAAGAGGGTGTCCAGCGGCATTCCGCCCGACTCGTCGGTGACCACGTCGGCCAGGCCGAGGGCGAGCGCGAGCGAGGCGAAGAAGCTCTCGCCGCCGGAGAGGGTCGCGGTGTCGCGGTCCAGTCCCGTCCAGGCGTCCACCACCCGCAGGGCCAGACCGGAGCGCCGGTTCCCCGCCGCGCGGCCGTCGCTGTGCACCAGGGTGTAACGGCCGCTGGACATCCGGACCAGCCGGCCGCTGGCCGCCGCCGCGACCTGCTCCAGCCGGGCGGCCAGCACGTACGACTCCAGCCGCATCCGCAGCGTGTTCTCGCTGGACGTGCCGGCGGCCAGCTCGGCCAGCCGCTTGATCCGCTCGTACTGCTCCAGGGCCGGGCCCAGCGCGACGGCCAGCTCGGCGAGTTGCCGCCCCAGCCGGGCCAGCGCGGCCACCCGCTGGCGGGCCGCGCTGTCGGCGGCGGACGCCTCCCGGAGCCGGTCGGTGGCCTGCTGGTACGCCAGCCGGACGCCGGCCGGGTCGGCGGCGGGCAGGGCGGCGGCCGCGACCAACTCGGGCTCGGCCAGTCGGCGTTCGACCGCCTCGCGGTCGGCCCGGTCGCGCTCCAGGCGGTCCCGCAGGGCCCGGGACTCGGCGGCGGGCAGCAGGGCGGCCGCCGCCTCGGCCGGGGAGTCGAACCCGGCCCCCCTGCTCACTTCGGCCAACTCCCGCTCGGCCTCGGTGAGCCGGCCGGCGGCCTCGGCCCGGGCCCGGGTGGCGGCCAGGGCGGCGGCGACCGTGTCGGCCAGTGCGGTCAGGGCGGCGGACCGGGCGGCGACCGACGGGGCGCCGCCGAGCACCGCGCCGAGCCGGGCGGACAGCTCCTGCTGGTCGGCGGCCAGCGAGCCGAGCCGGGTGGTCAGGGCGGCGGCGCGCACCCTGGCCTGCTGCTGCCGGTCCTGCCGGTCGGTCTGCTCCTGGGTCAACCTGTCCAGCTGCCGGTCGAGTTGGCCCAGCGAGTCGGCGCTGCCGAGCGCCTCGCGGTGCTGCCGGTCGGCCTCGGCGAGGGCCGTCCGGAGCTGGTCGGCCGGCTGTTCGCCCGCCGCGCCGACGGCCTTGGCCTCGGCCACCCGGAGGGTGAGCAGGGCCTGCTCGGCGCTGTCCCGCTGCTGCTCGGCGCGCTGCTGGGCGGCGGTGGCCCGCTGCTCGTCCTCGGCCCGGACCAGGCCCTCGGCGGGGCGGGCCGGGGCCGGGTGCTCGGCCGAGCCGCAGACCCGGCACGGGTCGCCGCCGACGAGTTGGCCGGCCAGCTCGGCGGCCATCCCGGTGAGCCGGCGTTCGCGCAGGTCGAGGCTGCGCTCCCGGGCGTCGTTGGCGGCGGCCCTGAGGGCGTCCAACTCCCGCTCGGCGGTGGTGATCCCGGCCCGGAGGCGGTCCCGCTCGGCGGCGGCGGCCAGCCGGTCGCGGAGCTCGGAGCGCCGGGCGTCGAGCTGCTCGACCCTGGCTTCGGCGGCCCGGGCCTCGGCCTGCTGCTCGTGGAGGCGCTTGAACCGGCCCTCGAAGTCGGTCAGCCAGTCCGCCGCCTCGTCCGCCAACTCCTCGGTCCGGAGCAGCTCGTGGCCCAGCTGCTCGCGCTCGCGGACGGTCTCGGCGAGCCGCCGCTCGTCCACCCGGGCGGCGTCGAGCCGGCCGAGCTCGCCGCGCAGCTCCCGTTCGTACCCGGCGAGTTGCCCGGCGTCGGCGTCGGCGGTGGCGGCGGCCAGCGCCGCCCGGTGGTGCTGCTCGGCCCGGACGGCGCTGGTGTGGGCGTCGGCCGCGGCGGCGTGGTGGCGGAGCACCGGCTCGACGGTGGCGGCCTGCTGGGCGGTGCCGAGCCGCTCCCGGTCCTGCCGGTACCGGTCGGCGCTGCGGGCCAGCTCGGTGGCGGCCAGCACGGCCTGCCGGTGGCGCTGCTGACGGTCCGCCAGCTCGGTGGCGCGCTGGAGCGCCTGCTGGGCCGCGCCGTGACCCCGCTCGGCCGCCGCCAGCGCGAGCGCCGCGACGGTGGCCCGCTCGGCCGCGTCGGTGCGCAGGACCGCCGCCCAGCCGAGGAACTCCTCGGCCCCGGCGCCTTCCTGCACCAGCTCGGCCAGCGGGACGGCGCCCGCCCCGGCCGCCTCCTCGGCCCGGGTGGCCAGCGAGTGCAGCCGCTGCCTGCCCTCCCGGACGGTGGCCTCGTGCCTGGTCCGCTGCTCGGTGAGCCAGCGCTCCACCTGGTCGAACCGGCCGGTGTCGAAGAGCTGCCGGAGCAGCTTGGCCCGCTCGTTGGTGTCGGCCCGCAGGAAGCGGGCGAAGTCGCCCTGCGGCAGCAGCACCACCTGGCAGAACTGCTCCCGGCTCATCCCGACCAGCCGGTGGATCTGCTCGCCGGCCTCCTGGTGCGAGCGGCTGAGGGCCCGCCAGCCGGGCTCGCCCTCGCCGGTGTCGGTGACCCACTCGCTGAGCAGGGTCTCCGGCTTCATGGTGGTCAGCCCGCTGCCGCGGAGCTTCGGCCGGAGCTGCTCGGGGCTGCGGACGATCCGCAGCCGCTGCCCGCCGAGGGTGAGCTCCAGCTCGACCTGGGTCGGCACGCCGGCGGCCGCGTGGTCGCTGCGCAGCGGGTTGCCCTTGCGGGCGCCCGGCACCTCGCCGTAGAGCGCGAAACAGACCGCGTCCAGCACGCTGCTCTTGCCCGCGCCGGTGGCGCCCCGGAGCAGGAACAGACCGGCGGCGGCCAACTCGTCGAAGTCGACCCGCTCGCTGCCCGCGAACGGGCCGAACGCGGTGACGGTCAGCTGGTGGAGCCTCATCGCGGCAGCTCCGCCTTCCGGTCGCCCTGTTCGCGGACGGTCTCGAAGGCCGACCGCAGCCAGCCCTGCTCGGTCTCGTCCGGCTCGGTGCCGGGGCGGACGTGGCGGACGAAGCCCTCGGCGATCTCCAGGTCCGTCCGGCCGCTGACCCGGGCGGCGTACGACTCCTGCCGGTCGCCGGGCACCGGGTCGGGATCGAACAGCAGTTGCAGGGTGTGCGGGAAGCGCTTGCGGAGCTGCTCCATCGGGTCCGCCGGGCGGGCCGGGTCGGTCAGGGTGGCCTGCACCCAGGCGTCCGCGTGCCGCGCGTACTTCTCCTCGGTCAGCAACTCCTCCAGCCGGCCGCGCAGCCGGGCCAGCGGGCGGGGCACCGGGCAGTCGATCCGCTCGGCCGCCACCGAGCCGTCGGCGGCCAGGTCGACCAGCCACATGGTCTTGCGGTGGTCCGCCTCGGAGAACGAGTAGGCGATCGGGGAGCCGCTGTAGCGCAGGTGCGGGGCGATCGTCTGGCTGCCGTGCAGGTGACCCAGGGCGGCGTAGTGCACCCCGCCGAAGACGGCGGACGGCACGCTCGCCACCCCGCCGACGGTGAGGTCTCGCTCGCTGTCGCTGACCTCGCCGCCGGTCACGAAGGCGTGCGCCAGCACCACCGCCCTGGTGCCTGCCGGACGGGTCGTCAGATCGACCCTGACCTGGTCCATCGCCGCACCGAGCACCTGCTCGTGGCCGCCCTTGGCCAGCCCGAACCGCTCCCGGGTCAGCGCGGGCTCCAGGTACGGCAGGCCGTAGACCGCGACCGGACCGTGCTGGTCCGCCAGCAGCACCGGGGCGGCGACCGCACCGGGATCCGTCCGCAGGTGGATGCCGGCCCGGCCGATCAGACCGGCCGCGACCCCGAGCCGGCGGGCCGAGTCGTGGTTGCCGCTGATGAAGACGGTGGGCACGCCCAGCTCGGCGAGCCGGTGCAGCACGTCGTCGAAGAGCTCGACCGCGTCCAGCCCGGGCAGCGCCCGGTCGTAGACGTCGCCGGCGACCAGCACCGCCTCGACCCCGTGCTCCCGGACCACCGCCACCAGGTGGTCGAGGAAGGCGCGCTGCGCCCCGATCAGGTTCTCCCGGTGGAACGACCGGCCCAGGTGCCAGTCCGAGGTGTGCAGCAGCCGCACGTACCCAACCCCCACACGCTCGTACCCACCAGGACCGTTCCCGAGTATCACAGCTCGCACGGACAAACCCCGAAGAGGGTAGCTGAGCGTGGTTGTCAGTGACGCTGTGTACGTTTCCCGGCATCGGGGGTCGGGCGTGGTCCGGCCGTCGGATTCCACTTCGGGAGGGTGCATGACCAGCAGGGACAGGCGCGGCGGCCGGCGGCGGGCCGGGTGCGGGGAGCGGGGCCGGGTGCGGCAGACGGTGGCGCTGGCGGTGGCGGCCGACGAGGCGGCGTACGTGCGGTTGCGGGGGTGCGGCCTGTTCGGGCCGGCGGACTACGGGGCGTACCTGCGGTGCACCGAGCAGCGGCTGCGGGCGCTGCACGGGCACGGGGTGGCGGTGCACCTGAGGGTGCTGGAGCCGGCGGACTTCGAGGACTTCTGCGCGGAGCACCTGCTGGACCCAGCCGACCCGGTGGCCGAGGTGGCGTACGCGGCCGACCCGGAGCTGGCCGGTGAGCCGTTCGCCTACACCGGGCAGCGGCTGGCCGAGCTGCTGCCCGCGCTGACGGAGGACCACCTGGCCCGGGTGCGGATCTCGATCGGCTGCGCCGCCCTGCTGGCGGCGGTCGGCTGCGAGCGGCAGCCGGAGGAGCGGGTCACGGCGGTGCTCCAGTACGTCTCCGAGGTCTGCCTCGCGCTGGCGGCGGGCGCGGGGGACGGGCGGCACCGGCTGACGCTGCGTTCGCTCGGCCTGCTGGACGGGGAGGAGCTGACGGCGGCGGCCGAGCTGCTGGTGGCGGCGGGGCGGCCGGTCGAGCTGGGGCGGGAGGCGGAGGCGTTCTGCGTCACGCTGGCCGCGGCGGTGGCCGGGTACGGGTCGGGCGAGCTGCTGCTGCACCGGGCCGGCGGCGGGGCCTCCGGCTGGGTGCTGGTGGACGGCTGGCTGCGGCCGATGTCCGCGCTGGAGACCCAGGCGGTGCTGGGGGCGGAGGCCGGGGGGCCGCCCGGCGGGGTCGGCCGGGCCGGTTTCCCGCTGCCCCCGCCGGAGGTGACCGAGGGCTGAACGGCGGGCGGCGGGCCGTGCCCCGGGCGGCGGCCAGGACTGTTCATCGACCGGATGTTCGGGGAAGATCAACAGGCGGGGCGTGCTGTGATGGGACGGCCTGCCCGCGCGCACCACCAGGAGCGTGCCACCCACCGCACGCCTACCGGCGCCCGAGACCGAAGGGGGACGCATGAGCCGGATCGAGTACAGCGCGGAGATCGCCGAGCTGCTCGGCCGGGTCCGGCGCCGTCCGACGGCGGGGTGGCCGTGGCGGCCGGGGGAGCAGGTGCCGGAGGGGCTGCCGGTCAAGCAGTCCTGGGGCTGGCTGTTCGTGCCGGACGGCCGGGTGCTGACCCTGGTGAACCCCAGGGACGGTGTGGTCAGCCTGCCCGGCGGCTCGCTGGAGCCGGAGGACGTGGGCGATCCCGGTACGGCACTGGCCCGGGAGGCGGGGGAGGAGGCGCAGGCGGCGATCGGCCCGGCGCACTACCTCGGCTACCTCTACGACCGGGTCGGCTCGGCCAACGGCGGTCACGAGTGCGCCCGGGTCCGGATGGCCGCCGCGCTGCGGTCGGTCGGCCCGACCGCGCCCGACCCGGCCTCCGGGCGGCACTACCGCCGGCTGCTGGTGGCGCCCGGCCTCGCGGTCGAGCTGCTCGGCTGGGGCGGCCCCGGCCTGCGGCAGGCCAGGGCGGCGGTGGACCTGGCGGTCCGGCTGCTCGGTGTGCCGGCCGCGGCCGAGGAGGCCATCGAGGAACTGCCGCCCACCGGGCTGGCCTTCCACTGATCCACGGCGCCCGACGCCCCGGTCCGACGTCCCGGCCCGACGTCCCGCGCCTGACACCCCGTCGAACTGACGGTGCCACATGGGCGAACCCTCGCAACAGTTTTGGCATGGCCACTGTTGCTCGAAGCTACTCCCTGGTACACAAAATGTGACCCGCGTCACTCCAGTGGAGGTATCCGTGCGCTCAGCCCGTGCCGTGTCCGTCGCCACCACGGCGATCCTGCTCACACTGACCACCCTCTTCGTGGCCCCCTCGGCCAGCGCCGCCTCGGCCCGCTACGTCGCGCTGGGCGACTCCTACTCCTCCGGAGTGGGTGCGGGCAGCTATACCAGCGAGAGCGGCAACTGCAAGCGCAGCACCAACGCCTATCCGTACCTGTGGAAGAACGCCAACTCACCCGCCTCCTTCGCGTTCACCGCCTGCTCGGGGGCGCGGACCGGCGACGTGCTGAACAACCAGCTCGGCCCGCTGGACGCCTCGACCACCCTGGTCAGCCTCAGCGTCGGCGGCAACGACGCGGGCTTCGCCAGCACCATGCAGACCTGTGTGCTGAACAGCGAGAGCTCCTGTCTGACGGCGGTCGCCAACGCCAAGGCGTACGCGACCAACACCCTGCCCGGCCTGCTCGACAACCTCTACACGAAGATCCACCAGAAGGCCCCCAACGCCCACGTGGTGGTGCTGGGTTACCCGCACCTCTACCAGGTCGGCGGGAGCTGCATCTTCGGCATCGGCGACACCAAGCGGGCCGCCATCAACAGCGCGGCCGACGTGCTGGACGACGTGATCGCCAAGCGGGTGGCGAACGTCGGCTTCACCTACCAGGACGTCAGAGGCCGGTTCACCGGCCACGAGATCTGCGCCAGTGGCACCCAGTGGCTGAACAGCACCGTGCTGCCGGTGGACGAGAGCTACCACCCCAAGGCGGCCGGCCAGTCGGGCGGCTACCTGCCGGCCTTCACCGCCGGCGTCTGATCCACCGACGGTCGTGGGCCCCGGCCCCCCCCCCCGGGGGGGGGGCCCCCCCGGGGGGGGCCCCGGGGGGGGGGGGGGCCCCGCCCCCCGCCGTCGCGCGGCGGGGGGGGAGGGGTGGGGCCCGGGGGGGGGGC